>JADDQY010000037.1 GCA_016781135.1 Actinomycetota bacterium | reverse complement strand
GGGAAGACCAAGGGTCAGCGACCTACTTCCACCACGTCACGGGACGCGACCCCGTCCACGACGGTGACCGGTCGGTGGCCCGGTCGTGACCCCTGGGGCGTCTCCGATGTGGCCGCGGCAGCGGCTGCCGCCGTTGCTGCCTGAGCCACCGGGCGCGTCGCCGCCCCCGCGTGGGAGGAGAGTGAACGTGGAGGGATGATCGGGCTCGGCCATCGGCGGCAGGGCGCCAGGCTCCAGGACTCCGGATGCCCCGGCCGCCGGATGGACGGCCAGACAGCCCCGGCGGTGTTCGGTCCCACTCCGGCCCGGGTACCCCACGGCAGCGTGACAGCGCCCCTGCACGAGCCAACCCGAGCGTCCGGCTCCAGCCGAAGTCGCCTCCATCGGGCGGCGTCGTTGATCGAAGGCGCCGACCGGCTCGATCGCCTGGCCCACGGCGTGCAGCGCCGGCTCCCAGCAGCGCTCGATCGGGGCTCGGTCCGGGACGTCCTCGGTGGGCGCTGGCTCGGCCACGCCCTCCATCCCATGCTCACCGACTTCCCACTCGGATCATGGATGTCGGCCTCTCTGCTCGACGTCCTCCCCGGCTCCGATGACGACCGCGCATCGCAGAGGTTGTTGGCGTTCGGGCTCCTGGCCGCCGCCCCCACCGTCGCCGCCGGCTTGTCCGACTGGCTGCACGCCGACCGCCGGGCACGGCGCGTCGGTCTCGTCCACGCCGCCGTCAACTCGACCGCCATCTCGCTCTACGGGCTGTCGCTGCTCGCCCGCCGGGCCGGACGGCGTCGCATCGGGGTCGGGCTCGGCCTGGCCGGAGGCGTCACCGCCACCGCCGGCGGGTTCTTGGGTGGGCACCTGTCCCTGGCCACCGACACCGCGCTGCGGAGCAGCCGCGACGTCCTCGGGTGAGCGGCGGACGCTGGCCGATGAACACACCCTGACCTCAGCCGTGGGTTCGGGTAGGGATGCCGGGTGGCCGAGGACGCACAGGCGAACGGGTGAGGCCGAGTAAGGCGGGTGCCCCCGGCGGAGCTGATCGTGGGGGCAGCGCGATGCGTGGCCACCCCGCCCGATGACGACCGAGATCGACGCCCTCGGTCGACCACCCGGACAGGGAACGGAGGCGACGCCGGCGGGTGCGGTCGATGTCCTGATCCCCTCCTATCGTCGCCCGGCGGCGCTCGCGGTCACGCTCGCCGGCCTGCTCGGCCAGGGCCATCGCCCACTTCGCGTCGTCGTCTCGGACCAGACCGAGGACGACGACGTCGCCGGCGCGAGCGAGGTCCGCCCGGTGGTGAGCGTGCTACGCCACAACGGCATTCAGGTCGACCTCCACAAGCACCTCCCCCGCCGGGGACTGGCCGAGCACCGGCAGTTCCTGCTCGACCAGGCGAGGGCGCCGTACGTCCTGTTCCTCGACGACGACGTTCTCGTGGAGCCCGACCTCGTGTCGCGCCTGGTTCGGGCCATCGAGCGAGAGCAGTGCGGCTTCATCGGCTCCTTCGTCAACGCCGCCAGCGCCGTCCACTCCGGCAAGGACGTCGACCGTCCGCCGGTGGACGTCGACATCGAGCTGTGGAACGGTCCCGTCGAACCCGAGGTCGTGCTCCCCGGCACCGCCGAGTGGGGACGATCCCGCCTCCACTTCGCCGCCTACCTCCACCGCCGTGGGGCCGAACGAGGCCTGAGGAAGGAGAGCGAGCGCCTCTACAAGGTCGCTTGGGTGGGCGGGTGCGTCCTCTTCGACACCGGGAAGCTCCGGCTGGCGGGAGGTTTCTCCTTCTGGCCCGACCTGCCCGCCGACCACTGCGGCGAGGACGTGCTGGCCCAGCTCCGGGTCATGGCCCGCTTCGGTGGCGCCGGCCTCGTCCCCTCGGGAGCGTGGCACCAGGAGGTGCCGACGACGACCCCCGACCGGCGGAACGACGCCCCGCTCCTGCTCGGCCTCGACCCCCGGCCGCCCTCGCGGCGGTGACGGCGAGGGGCCGATCCCCGAGGCTCAGCCGCCGGGCAGCCAGCTGACTCGGTCGCCTTCGACGATGCGCTCGATGATCCCGGTCGTCGAGCGGTCGTGCATGAACGGCAGGAACTTCACCGCCGTGCCGAGCCGGGCGACCAACGGTGCCTCGGGCAACGACTCGACGCTGTAGTCCCCGCCCTTGACGTAGAGGTCGGGGCGGATGGCGACGAGCAGGTCGGCGGGCATCGCCCCGTTGAAAGCGATCACCCCGTCCACGCAGCTGAGCGCCCCCAGCACGTGCATGCGGTCCTCGAGCGGGTTGATCGGTCGTCCGTCGCCCTTTAGGCGACGAACGCTGCTGTCGGAGTTCACGCCGACGAGGAGGACGTCGCCCAGCGTCTTGGCCCGGTTGAGGTAGGTGATGTGGCCGCGATGGAGCAGGTCGAAGCAGCCGTTGGTGAACACGATCCGGCGACCGGCGCGGCGGTGCCGGGCCACGACCTCGGCCAGGTCGTCGGGTCGGATCCTCTTGTCGGCCCCGAGGAGCTCCGCTTCGAGGTCCGACGCCGAGCACCAGCTGGTGTGGCCTCGTCCCACCACCACGGCGGCGGCGGCCGACGCCAGCTCGCCGGCACCCGGCGTGTGCCTGCCGGCGGCGAGGGCGAGGGTGAGCGCAGCGACGAAGGTGTCTCCTGCTCCCGCCGCCGCGGTGTTCGGCGCTCGTCGAGCGAAGGTCCGGTGCGGCGGGCGGCCGCGCTCGAACAGGAGCGCCCCGTCGGCGTCGAGCGTCACCGCGGCGACCTGGGCGCCGGTGAGCTCGAGAATGGTGTCGCCGTGGTCGGCGATGCCGTCGGCGCGCTCGGTGATCCCGTCGAGCTCCCCGGAGCCGAGGAGCGACAGGGCCTCCGACCAGTTCGGCTTCACCGCCGTCGGGCGCACGCGGCGGAAGGCAGCGGGCCGCTTGGAATCGACGACGACCAGTCGGGGAGAGGATCGCTGGAGGCGGGCGAGGAGGTCGATCGTGGCGGGAGTGCACACGCCGCAGTCGTAGTCGGAGACGATGACGGCATCGGCGAGCGGGAACCGGTGGGCGAGCTCCACCAGCAGTGCCTCCTCGACGGTGGCGCCGGCGGGACCAGCCGAGCCCTCGTCGAAGCGGGCCACCAGCTGACCGCCGACGACGATCCTCTGCAGGGCGAGCGTCCTCCTCCCCGCCTCCACCGCGAGCTCGACGCCGACCCCCGCCTCCTCCAGCTCGCGGCGAACGAGGGACCCGATGGCGTCGTCGCCGACAACCGAGATGAGGTCGACCTGGGCGCCGAGTTGTCGGAGGTTCACGGCGGTGTTGGCCGCCCCACCCAGGCAGTCGGTGCGCTCCCGAACCCGAACGACGGGGACCGGTCCCTCTCGGCAGAGCCTGCTCGCCGTGCCCTCCCGGTAGACGTCGAGCATGACGTCTCCCACAACGAGCACCCGCAACGCCGAGAAGGAATCCAGCAGACGACGGACCTCGGTCATGGGCCGAAGCTATCCGCGGCGACGCCGCCGACCGGGGAACCGGCCACCTCGGTGAGGAGGGCGTGCCAGTCGCCGGCGAAACGGTTGATCCCGAAGCGAGCGTTGGCTGCCCGTCGGGCCCCCTCGCTCAGCAGCGCGGCCTCGGCGGGATCGGCGAGCAGCCGCCGCATGTGCCCGACGAGTCGGTCGACGTCGGTGTCGATCCAGCCGGAGACGCGGTTCTCGACGACGGTGACCAGCTCGGTGGTGGCCAGACCGACGATGGGCAGGCCGAGCATCATCGCTTCGCAGACGGCGAGACCCAGGCTGGTGTAGCGGATGGGGTTGAAGAAGAAGCGGTAGCGGGCAGCGAGCTCGGGCAGCTCGGAGAGCGGGACCTCGCCGAGGCCACCGAGCTCCTCGGATCCCATGCCGACGAGGTCGAGGGGGACCTCGGCGCGAACCCGCTTGAACACGTCAGCTCCCAGCCGGCGGCCACGGGCCGCCAGCCCGTTCACCACGACCAGCCCCCGCTCGAGCTCCCCAGTCCAACCCGGGTGGTGGGCCATGGCAACCCCGTGTTCGATCACCCGGGTGGGTGAGCGGCCCGAGTCCCACATCAGCTCGTTGAAGTGGGTGACGTGGACGATGGTGACCGCCGGGTCGTCGACGGGGTGGCGGGTGTCGGTGGGGACCTGGCGGGGCGGGTCGTGCTCGAGGAAGACCTGGGGCAGGAGGCGTTGCTCGGAGGAGAGGAGCTCCAGCCGGTCCACCTCCCAGTTGCGGTGCGACTGGTAGAGGATCACGTCGAGCTCGAGGTCGCGAACCTCCTCGGCCGGGACCTCGATCACGTTGTCGGGCCAGGGACGGGATCCGGCGCGTCCGCCATAGCCCTCGGGTCGCCCTTCCCGGACCGGGAGCAGGAGCTCGTGGGGCGCGTGCGCCAGGTACCACAGGTAGCTGCCGTGGACGTGCCAGGTCAGGACGCGCAAGGGGCGCACGGCGCTGCGACCACCTCCTCGGCCACCGACTCGAGCAGCTCGACGCAGGCCGCCACCAGCTCGCCCGGTCCGATGTCGAGGCAGTCGAGATCATAGGGGCACTCGAAACCGAAGCACGGCGAGCACCCAGTGGCGCGACGCAACAGTCGATGAGGCGACGAGCGCGGCGCCCACTGCGTCACGTGATCGGTGCCCGAGTACAGGACCACGACGGGGCGGCGGAAGGCGTCGGCGAGGTGGAGGGGCCCGGAGTTGTTGCAGACCACCAGCGCAGCACGGGCGATGACCGCAGCGAGCTCGACCACGGTGGTACCTCCGACGAGCGAGGCGTTCGCTGCCACCTCCACCGGCTCGATCACCGCCGCCTCCCGCTCACTCCCGACCACCACGACCGGCAGCCCGCGGCCCCGGAGCTGGCCGACGGCTGCGGCGAAGCGCGCCGGAGGGTACCGACGAGCTCCGCAGCTCGCCCCCGGCGCGGCCACCACGAAGGGCCGGCGCGGGTCGATGCCGGCCTGCTCCAAAAGGGCGCCGGCGCGTCGGACGGCAGCATCGGGTAGGACGGCTTCGAGGTCAGAGCCGGCACCGGCCACACCGGCCCCGTCGAGCAGGTGGAGGTTGCGGTCGACCTGGTGCCCGACATCGGGGGCGGCGTGGACCCACGTCGACAGGAGGCTTCCGCCGAACTCCTTCGACTGCCCAGCACGAAAGGGGATGCCGGCCAGGTAGCAGGCGTAGGCCGGGGGCCAGGGTGACTGCGAGAAGCTGGTGAAGATGAAGGCGGCGTCGAAGCGCCGGCGACGCAGCTCCTCGACGAGGTCGAGCTCTCGGGCCGGATCGACGGGCATGGCGCCCGAGGCGTCCTGCCACACCGCCCGGTGCACGATGACGTCGTCGACCCACGGCAGCAACGGCACCGCCTGGCGCCCTGCCGGGGAGACGAGCACGGTCAGCTCGGCGGCGGGGAGCGCGGCGCGCAGGGCGCGCAACGCCGGGCCGAGCATGAGGACGTCACCGATGTTGTCGAGGCGGACGGCGAGGACCCGTTCGGCGCCGTGCCAGCTGGAACCGGCTGCGGGCGGCACTCGCTCTTCTTATCCGACGCTCCAGGTGGCGAACCAACGACTTGGAACCGAGCGTTTGGAGCACGGTCCCCGGGGGCAGCGACGGTGCGTGCCACCGGCGGTCTCGGTCCTGATGCCGACGTTCGACCAGGCACGGTTCCTGCCCCGCGCCGTCGACAGCCTGCTCGCCCAGCAGCGAGCCGACTGGGAGCTGGTCATCATGGACGATGCATCTCCCGACGAGACTGCTGAGGCGGTCCAGCCCTACCTCGCCGACCCACGCATCGTCTACCAGCGCCTGACCGGCAACGTTGGGCTGGGCGCGGCGCTCAACCGCGCCCTCGACCTGGCGTCCGCTCCGATCCTTGCCTACCTGCCATCCGACGACATCTACTACGCCGACCACCTTGCGTCCCTCCTCGGGTGCCTCGAGGTGGAAGCGAGCGCGGTGCTCGCCTACGCCGGGGTCCGCCACCACTACAACCGCAACGCCCTGGGGGTGATCCCGGGCACCCCCCTGCAGCTCGTCCAGGTTGCCCACCGGCGCACTGACGACCGATGGACCGAGCGGAGCGAGCTCGTGACCGACGACCTCGACCGGATGCACTGGGCCAAGCTGAGGGAGCGGGGCCCGATGGTGGGCACCGGCCTCGTCACCTGTGAATGGGTCGACCATCCGGCGCAGCGGCACAAGCTCCTCCAGGAGCCCGAGGGGGGCATCAACCCCTACCGCCAGCGCTTCGGGATTCGAGAACCGCTCCGATTCCACACCACCGTGGGCAACCGGATCGACGAGGTCAGCCATTACGCCCGATTCCGCGACCGTCCCGACACCGCGCTCGCCGGTGACGGGCTGCGGATCCTCCTCGTCGGTGAGCTGGCCTACAACCCCGAGCGCATCCTGGCCCTCGAAGAGCGGGGCCACCACCTGTTCGGGCTGTGGACCGACGAGCCCTACTGGTACAACACGGTGGGGCCGGTGCCGTTCGGGCACGTCGAGGACATCCCCACCGAGGGTTGGCAAGAGCGGGTGCGCGAGCTCCGCCCCGACGTCGCCTACGGGTTGCTCAACTGGCAAGCCGTCCCCTTTGTGCACCGAGTTCTCCACGACCTCGAGGACGTACCGTTCGTCTGGCACTTCAAGGAGGGCCCGTTCATCTGCATGGAGAAGGGCACCTGGACCGAGCTCGTCGAGCTCTACGACCGGTCCGACGGGCAGGTGTACTCGAGCCCGGAGATGCGCGATTGGTTCGCCACCGCCGTGCCGTCCCTGGCCGGCCGACCGACCTCCTTGGTGCTCGACGGCGATCTTCCCAAGCGCGAGTGGCTCGGCGAGGCGCGCTCGCCGTTGCTGTCCGATGGCGACGGCGAGCTCCACACCGTGGTGCCGGGTCGGCCGATCGGGCTCCATCCGCCCGACGTGGAGGCGCTGGCGGCGGCCGGGATCCACCTGCACTTCTACGGCGACTTCACCCATGGGCAGTGGAAGGACTGGATCGAGACGACGCGGCGACGGGCGCCACGGCACCTCCACCTCCACGAGCAGGTGGACCAGGGCAACTGGGTCGAGGAGTTCTCGCGCTACGACGCCGGTTGGCTCCACGTGTTCGAAAGCAGGAACGGCGGGGAGCTGCGACGAGCGGACTGGGACGACCTCAACATCCCGGCCCGCCTGGCCACCCTCGCCGTCGCCGGCGTCCCCCTGCTCCAGCGGGACAACCACGGGTCTGCGGTGGCGACCCAGTCGCTCGTCCGCCACCTCGGCATCGGCCTGTTCTTCACCACCATCGACGACCTCGCCGAGCAGCTCGGCGATCGGGATCGGCTGGCCGAGCTCCGCCAGGCGACGTGGAGCCAGCGGGAGCGCTTCAGCTTCGATGCCCACGCCGACGACCTGATCGCCTTGTTCCGGAAGGTGATCGCTCGCCACCCCGGTCCCCGATCCTCCTGGCCCGGGCGACGGGAGAGGAGCCACGCCGGGTGATCCAGGGCTATCCCGACCGGGCGAGCGTGACCCCGGGCGACGATCTCGTCCTCCACGTCTCCACCGATGCTCGGGCCTTCCGCGTCCACCTGTACCGCTGTGGCCCACGGATGACGCCGATGGGCGCATCCGGGTGGCTGGAGGGACGCCACTGCCCCGACCACCTCCCCCACCAGGACTGGGGCCGAGATGGCGTCGGCCTGCGAGGTGAGGACCTGCCCGGCTGGCCCGCCTACCCGCTCCCGATCCCTCACGCCTGGCCTTCCGGTGCCTACATCGCCGTGCTCGTCGAGGGTGACGGGGACGAGAACCACCTCGACCCGGCCGACGTCCGCACGCCGGACGCCCGGGGCGCCCGGGCGCTGTTCGTGGTCAAGGGCGTCGCCTCCGGCAACAGCCCGGCCATCCTCTACAAGGTCCCGTTGCTCACCTACCACGCGTACAACCAGGTGTCCCAGCAGGCATACGACCCGGTGACCCAGCGAGGAGGCTGGTCGCTGTACACCGTCCCGGGGCCCGGCGACGTGCCGACCGCGGTGCCTCCCGCCATGTCGCTGCACCGCCCGGGCGGGGGGACAGGCGGGACGCCGTCGGACATCTGGAACTTCGACCCGTTCGATCCCACGCCCCGCCAGACCTTCGTGCATTGGGACGCCCCGTTCATCGCCTGGCTGGAGAGCAACGGCTACCAACTCGACTACTGCACCGACATCGACCTCCACGACGACGTCGAGCTCGAGTTGCTGTCTCGGTACCGCTTGCTGGTGAGCGTCGGCCACGACGAGTACTGGAGCGACTCGATGCGCGACAAGGTGGAGCGCTTCGTGCGCGGGGGCGACAACGTCGCCTTCTTCGGGGGCAACACCTGCTGGTGGCGCATCGTGTTCGACGACGGCGTCACCTTCCGCCGGGTGGCCCCCTGGTCTGACCCCCAGGGGCCGAACCGGCCGGAGAACACCCTGACCGGGGTGAGCTTTCGCAACGGAGGAGAGCGTGACCTCGACCACCACCCCATCCCGGTGGGCTACCGGGTCCAACACGCCGACCACTGGGCATACGAGGGCACCGGCCTGACCGACGGCACGGTGTTCGGCGACCGAGCTGGCGAGTACCTCGTCGGCTACGAGTGTGACGGCGCCAGGTTCCGCCGAGGTGGCGTTGGCGGGGCACCGGTGCGGCCGACCGGCGAGGACGGCACCCCGGAGGGGTTCACAATCCTCGGCATCGGCGATGTCGCCGCCAGCGGATGGGGCATCGGCAACGCCGCGGCGACGATGGGCGTCTACCGCGACAACGGGACGGTCTTCACCGCCGCCACCACCGACTGGGCTCGGGTCCTCGGGCGTGGCCAGAACCCGGCCGTCGAGCAGATCACGGCCAACGTCGTGGACCGCCTCGCCCAGAGGTAGGAGGGCGTCACTCCCTGCTCGGGACAGGGGGCTCGAGGCGCTTGCGGACGAGGTAGGGCGGCATGGCGAGCGCGTGCATCCCCGTCGTGGCCAGGCACGCCAGCGCTTCCTCCGGCTGCTCCACGACCGGGTCCCCCTTGCCGTTGAGCGAGGTGTTCAACAGGACCGGACAGCCCGTGCGCGATTCGAACCGGTCGAGGATGGCATGGAGCAGCGGGGTGTTCTCGGGCTCGACGGTCTGCAGCCGGGCGGTGCCGTCGACGTGGGTGATCGCCGGCAGCGAGGCCCGGTACTCAGGACGGACGTCGGCGGCGAGCTGCATGAACGGTGCCGGTCGATCGATGTCGAAGATCGTGGACGCTGCTTCGAGCAGCACCAGCGGGGCAAGAGGACGGAACCACTCCCGACCCTTGACCTGGGCGTTGATGTAGTCCTGCATCGCCGGGTGGCGGGCATCTGCGAGGATGCTGCGGTTGCCCAGGGCTCGAGGACCGGACTCGCTGCGCCCGTGGTAGAGGGCGACGACTCGTCCGCCGTCGAGCAGCTCCGCGATGCGACCGATGAGGTCGTCGGGCTTCTCGACGACGAGGTCGGACGAGACGCCGCCCACCGCCTGCTCGATCGCCTCGTCGTCGGGTTCAGGGCCGAGGAAGTCGTTCACCCAGCGGAAGTCGCTCGGGGCCCCCAAGCACTCGAGCATCCCGTAAACGGCACAGCCCAGCGCGGTGCCGCCGTCGTGGGGGCTGGGCGGGATGAAGATCTCGTCGAAAGGGCTCTCGCGCACGAGACGGCCGTTCCCCGAGCAGTTCAGCGCGGTTCCGCCGGCGAAGCAGAGGTTGGTCGTCGCTGTCTGTTCGTGGAGCCACCCGGTGACCTCGAGCAACGCCGTCTCGAACGCGTGCTGGCCCTCGGCGGCGAGGTCGGCGCACTCCTGGAAGGACGCTTCGCCGTCGGAGAACCTGAAGCGCTCGCGCTCTTCGAACAGCTTCAGCCACTCGTCGGGGATGAGCACACGGTGCTCGTCAACGGTGAGCGGCGGCATTCCCATGCGGCCCGGCTCTCCGAAGGGCGCCAGGCCCATGAGCTTCCCCTCGCTGCCCTCGCCCTCGGGGAAGACCATCCGGGTCAAGCGGTAGTAGAAGGCGCCGAGGCCCGCTGGCCGGTTCCAGTCGCCGTCCCAGAGCTGCTTGGCGATGCACTCGACCTGCCCCCGCCGGCAGCGGTAGAACGAGGAGACCTCCAAGAGCTCGGCGTCGACGGCGCCGAGCCCTTGGACCCGTTCGGTGAAGTCCTTGACCCGGCTTCCCTGGGCGTCGATCACCATCACCGCCGCTTCCTCGAACGGCGAGGGCGGGAACGCGCTGTAGAGGTGGGAGAGGTGGTGCGACATCTGCACGATGCGGGCGCCCTCGGTGAACACCAGGGACTCGGAGAGCTCGTCGTGGTAGGCACCGAGGTTGTCGATCTCGGAGTCGGAGGAGTAGCACTCGACCACGAGGTCGACGGGTTCGTCGAGGTACGGCAGGCGCGGTAGATAGAGGTTCTCGAGGTCACCGAGGCGGCCCCAGTGGTGCTTGCGCCGGGTAACGCGCTCCTTTTGCAGGCTGTACACCGAGGAGCTGCCTCTCGCAATGCAGAGCGAACCATCCTGGGTCCGGTTGATGCCGACGACCGTCCGAGTGTTCGTCATTCGCTCTCGCCTCCGGCCGGCAGTAGGTGCAGCGGAGCGCGGTGTCGCCCGGCCGGGCGGAGACGGCCGTCGCCCACCGCCGGGCGTCGCCCTACCCGGGGGGTCGGGAGCGAACACGGTCCCGCTGCAGGGCGACTTCGGCCTGGGCCCACCTGCCGGTGGCCTGGGACGAAAGAAACCAGGAGCTCCGAGCAGGCGGTGGCGATGCAGCTCCGGGGGGCCGTGCCCTCCGGAACGCTCACCCTCGTCGAGGGACGACCGGCCTCGCCGCGGCTCAGGTGGGACGAGGACGGCGGATCACGACACCGCCGGCTTGTTCACCGGGTGGTCCTCGCCGTAGTGGTGGCGGCCGATCACCGGCGCGTCCCGGCCCGTGCCACGCGTGCCCCGGCCGTTCTCGTCGCCCCCGCCGGAGGACTCCTCGTGGTACTCCTCCTCCACGTTGACGCTCCAGACGTCGTGCTTGGAACCGGTGGCGATGTTCTCGGCGGTCAGCATCGCCGTGTACATCGAGTGGTCCTGGTTGTTGTACCGGTGCATCCCGTTGCGGCCGACGGGATGGACGTTGGAGGCACACTCCTCCAACCACTCGACGATCCGGGCGACGTTGGCCTTGTAGTGCTCGTCGTAGAAGGGATAGGCCTTGGGCATGCGCACCACGTAGCCCGCCTCCACCTTGTCGGGGTCGACCAACCCGAGGATCTGGAGCTCGCGCTTGCCCTGCTCGATGAGCTCCTCATCCGGCTTGGTCCACGTCTCGTCGCCCTCGAAGACGAAGAACTCGAGCCCGAGGCACGTGCGACCCTCTTTCACCATGTAGGGCGACCACGAGCCGAAGTTCTGGATGCGACCGACCTGCACCTCGCGCGAGTGCACGTAGATCCAGTTGTCGGGGAAGCTCGCCTCCTCGGGGACGACGAGGGCCACGGTGAGGAAGTCGCGATATCGCAGGTCGTTGGCCGCAGCCAGGGCCGGCTCCGCCGCCGGGGGGTCCATCGCCCGCAACAGCTGGGAGATCGGCATCGACGAGATCACGTGGTCGCAGGGGTACTCCGTGCGGGTCCCGTCCTTGGCCTCGCCCACGACCGACACCGCCCGGCCGTTTCGGTGTCGGATGCCGACGACGCGAGTCTCCATCACCGTCGTGCACCCCTTGGCTTCGACCAGGTCGCGGCACCGCTCCCACATCATGCCGGGTCCGTGCTTGGGGTACTGGAACTCCTCGATCAGCGACGTGATCTCCTTCTGGTTGCGCTTGGGGAGCAGGGCGTTGAACACAGCGCTGGACAGGGACAGGTTCTTGATGCGCTGGGCGGCGAAGTCAGCGGGCATGCTGTTGGTGGGAACGCCCCAGAGCTTCTCGTTGTAGGTCTTGAAGAAGTGCTTGTAGAGGCGCCAGCCGAACCGGGCCACGATCCATCCCTCGAGCGTCGTCTGGTCCTTCGGCGGCTGGACACGGGCCCGCAGATAGGACATCACGCAGAGGAAGGCCTCCACCAGGCCGAGGTTCTTCAAGGCGTTGGAGGCCTTGAGCGGGTAGTCGTAGTACTTGCCCTCGTAGTAGATGCGGCTCATGCGGGGGCGAAGCATGAAGTCTTCGTCGGAAAGGATCTCGTGCCAGAACGCCTCGACCTCCTTCACCTTGGTGAAGAAGCGGTGGCCACCGATGTCGAACCGCCAGCCATCACGCTCCACGGTTCGACTGATGCCACCGACCACGGAGTCGGACTCGAGGATCGTCGAGGTGATCCCGTAGCGGACGGCGAGCTCATAGGCGGCAGTGAGGCCGGCAGGGCCGGCCCCGATGATCACGACTCGGGGCGTCGGGTCGGCGAGGGCGTCCGGGGATTCGGGCATCGTCGAACTTTCTGCTGGCGGAAAGTGGTGGTGAGGCCCGGCGACGGGCGACAGAAACGGTAGCGTTCCCCCGGTCGAACGGGTGCATCCCCCGTCGCTTCCGGTCGAGGTGCCGGCAGGCGTCGCGACGACTCGCTCGCCGCTACCCGGCTCGGCGGACGTTCAGAACAGGGTTCGACACAAGCGGGTGATCTCCCGCTCCAGGGACTCGAGGCCCTCGATCTTGCCCAGCACCAGTGACACCCCCACGTCCGCCGCCCGCCGCTCGAGCTCGGGATCGACGAAGGCGGTGTAGAGGATCATCACCAGGTCGGGGTGAGCGGCGCGAATGCGAGCGGCGGTCTCGAGGCCGTCGAGGGCCGGCATCTTGTAGTCGATCACGACCACATCGACCGCCACCTGCTCCACCTGCTCGATGGCCTCCAGCCCGCTGGCCGCCTCGGCCACCACGGCGAAGCCGTCGAGATCGAGCATGTTGCGCAGCATCCTGCGGACGTGGTCGGTGTCGTCGACAACCATGACCCGGATCGGTTCGTCCATCCCGGCCCGAACGCTACTGCGCTCCCGAGAGTCGCGATGTGCCAGGAGCGCTTCCTCCTGAGATCGGTTCCTGACTGGATGCCGCCCGCCGTCGGCTCGCACCTCGGGTCCCCGGGCCGACCCGACCACCGGCTGCTCAGGCGGTGCCGACCCGGCTGCTACCGTCGCCGGCGCGAACCTCCTGCTTTTGGTCAACCCCTCGGCGTCAGCGGTGACCGCCCGAACCCGGGTCGTCATCCGCAAGGCGCTCGCCGCCGACCACCACGTCGAGATAGCCGAGACCAGCCGCCGAGGCCACGCCACCCGCTTGGCCCAGGGCGCAGCGGCGACGGGCACCGACGTCGTCGTGGTGCTCGGCGGCGATGGCACCCTCAACGAGGCGGCCAACGGGTTGGCCGGATCGGGAACTGCCATGGCCGTGCTTCCCGGAGGCTCCACCAACGTCTTCGCCCGTACGCTCGGCCTGCCCAACGAGCCGATCGAGGCCACCGCCGTCGTGCTCGAAGCGCTCGAGGAGGGGGCCATCAGCCGGGTGGGTCTGGGCTCGGCGAACGGCCGCTACTTCTTGTTCCACACCGGAATGGGCTTCGACGCCGCCGTGGTCAGCCAGGTCGAGCGCCGTTCCGGGCTGAAGCGCTACGCCGGGCACCCCCTCTACCTCTACGCCACGCTGTCGACCTGGCACCGTCACTACGACCGCACCCGCCCCCGTTTCGCCGTCCACCTCCCCGGGGGCACCGTGATCGACGACGCCTACTTCGCCGTGTGCTGCAACACCGACCCCTACACCTACATGGGCAAACGCCCCCTCCACCTCGCCCCCGACGCCACCTTTGACAAGGGCTTGGCCATGTTGACCCTGCGCTCCCTGTCACTGCCCACCATCCTCTCGGTGACTGCCTCGGCGCTCGGGTCCGGTCGCCGGGCCCGCCGCCACCGCCTCACCGATTACCGCAGTGACCTCTCCTCGTTTCGCGTGCGAGGCCACGGTCCGTTCCCCTATCAGGTCGACGGCGACTACCTCGGTGAGGTCGACGAGCTCGTCCTTCGCCACGAACCCGAGGCCCTACGTCTGGTCACGCCCTCGCCGTCCACGGCGCCGTCGGCGCCGCCGCAGCGCTGACCAGCACGATCTTGCGCTCGGCCAGATGCAGCAACTACCCTGCGCCCGGCCGCCGAGGGAGCTGGCAGCAGCAGCGGCCTCCCGCCCGCCGGAGGGGACCAACCCCACCGGGACGAGTGCCGAGGACACAAACCTTCGGAGGTCGAATGGCGTTGACGGCAACCGGTTCGGATGACTGGGGGCTCGAGGGATGGCGTGGGTGGGCCTCGTGCCGCAGCGCCGATCCCGAGCTGTTCTTCCCTGTCGGCACCACCGGCCCGGCGGTCTCCCAGATCGAGGCGGCCAAGGAGGTCTGCCGCGCCTGCCCGGTGCAGGCACCGTGCCTCGAGTTCGCCCTCGTCACCAACCAGGACTCGGGGGTTTGGGGCGCCGCCTCGGAGGAAGAGCGCCGCCAGCTGCGCAAGCACCACCGCCGAGCTGGCTGATCCCCCGGCCGGTCGACCTCACGAGGCGAAGGCCTCGGCGAGCAGCTCGTAGGAGCGGAGCCGAGCGCCGGGGTCGTGGCAGATGGTGAGGACCGCGAGCTCGTCGGCGGCGGTGCGGCGAGAGAGTTCCTCCAGCACCACCCGCACCCGATCGGGGGCTCCTACCAGCCGCCGATTGCGTTGCTGGGCCAACTGGACTCGCTCCAAGGCGCTGAGAGGCTGGGCGGCGGCGTCCTCGACCGACAGCAGCGGGCCCCGCTCGACCCCCTCGGGGCGCAGTCGCCACACGTCTTGGCTGAGGGCGAGCCGCTCGGCCTCGGCGTCGGTGTCGGCGCACACCACGGCGACGCCGAGGGCGACCCGAGGGACCGGGCACACTCGGGACGGACGGAAGCGGCGACGGTAGGAGGCCACCAGTTGGGAGGAGAAGTCGGGCGCCACGAAGTGGGCGAAGGCGAAGGGCAGGCCAAGGTTCGCCGCCAAGGACGAGCCGTAGCTGCTCGAGCCGAGGATCCACACCTCGGGGGCACCTGTGCTCCTCGGCGCGGCCAGCACTCGGGCGAACGGGTGGTCGGCGGAGAGGCGGTCGTGCACGAAGCCCAGCAAGGTCGCCACCTGATCGCCGTGGTGCTCGTCGCCGAGAGCCCCCGGCCCCGACGCCAGCGCCGCCGCTGTCATCTCGTCGGTGCCGGCGGCTCGCCCCACACCGAGGTCGATGCGGTCGGGATGCAGGGCGTGCAGCGTCCGGAACACCTCCGCCACCTTGAGTGGGCTGTAATGCGACAGCAGGACCCCGCCGGCGCCGACCCTGATCGACGAGGTACAGGCGGCCACGTGGGCGACCAGCACCTCGGGGGCGGAGCTGGCCAGCGAGGCGGTGTTGTGGTGCTCGGCCACCCAGTAGCGGCGGTACCCGAGTCGTTCGGCGGCCTGGGCCAGCCTCACGCTCGCCGCCAGCGCCTCGACCGAGCTCGACCCCGCCGGGACCGGCACCTGATCGAGCACGGACAGAGGCAGCGCGCCGGCCCTGACCCCCACGATCAGCGCGTGGTCAGCGGACGACGTGCTGAGGCGGCGTCAGGGGCACCTGGAGCTCGATGAGCGTCCCCCGGCACCCGTTGGCGCCGGGGCTGCGCATGGAGATCGAACCCTCGATCTGGGTCGCGACCAGGCTCCGCACGATCGACAACCCGAGACCGGTCGAGGCCGCCAGGTCGAAGCCGGGAGGCAGGCCGACCCCGTTGTCGGCGACCTCCACGAGCAGGCGGTCGCCGTCGTTGTCGAGGTGCACGGTCACCAACGGCTGCTCCGACACCCCGTCGAGCGGGCTCGGCGGTTCCACTCCCGGACCGGCGGGGGGGAAGGCGTGGTCGGCGGCGTTTTGCAGCAGCTCGGTCAACACCACGGCCAGCGGGGTGGCCACCCGGGCGGGCAATCGCCCGGCGTCGCCCCCCACCCGAAAACGCACCGGGCGATCGGGGGAGACGAGGCTCTCCTCGACGGTGCGCACCAGGGGACGGACGATGTCATTGAACGGGACGTCACCGCTGCCCGTGCTCGAGAGCGTCTCGTGCACCAGGGCGATCGAGCGGATGCGGCGCACCGACTCCTCGATCGCCTCCTTGGCCTCCCGTGAGGTCAGTCGTCGTCCCTGGAGGCGCAGCAGCGACGAGATCGTCTGCAGGTTGTTCTTCACCCGGTGGTGGATCTCTTGGATGGTTGCGTCCATCGAGATCAACAAGCGGTCACGCCGGCGCAGCTCGGAGATGTCCCTCAGCAACAACAGGGCGCCGGTGGCCCTCCCACCCTCGAGCAGGGGGAGGCAGCGCAGCACCACGGTGACCTCGTGGCCCCGTTCGATCTCCTCGGTGACGGGCGCCCCGATGGCGAAGGCGGTGGGAACGACCACCTCCTCCAACCCCAGGTCGGCCAAGCGCTCGCCTTCGGCGTTGACGTGGATGCCGAGGCGATGCAACGCCGAGACCGCGTTGGGAGAGGCGTAGGCGACCCGGCCGTCGGCATTGAGCACGATCGCACCGTCGCCGACCCGAGGAGCCTCTTCGGTCTCGGCATCCTCGGCGGCGAAGGGAAAGCTGCCTTCGGCGATCATGGCGGCGAAACGGCGGAACACCGACTGGTAGGTGCGCTCGAGCTCACCCGGTTGCCGGCCGAGATCGGGGATCGACTCCCGGGTGCACACCGCCACCACCTCGCCGTCCCAACGCACGGGGATGGCGAGCACCTGCCCGAGCTCGGCATCGACGTCGACCTCGCCCTCGACGATCGTTCCCGACCGCAGGGCCTGGGCAGCGAGGGGCCGCTCACCTTCGCCGAACACCGCCCCCACCACGTCGTGGCGGTACACGGTCTGGTTCGTGGTCGGCCGCACGTGACCCACGACGACGACGCGCTGGCCTCGGCTCTGCTCGCTGTCGCGGGCGAGGGGGACGAACAGCAACAGGTCGGCGAAGGACAGGTCGGCCAGCGGACCCCACGAAGCCACCAGCCGGTGCAGGTGGGCGAGGGCCGGCCCTTCGAGGCCGGTCAACGAGCGGGTCAGCTCGGCCAGGCCTCCCATGTCAGGCTGACGTAGCCGGCGAGGCGCTGGGGGCGACGGTGATCGGCACCCGGCGCTGCTGGCGGCCTCGGTAACCGGCCAGGGAGTCGTAGCCGGCGTCGGCCAGCAACGCCGCCAGATCCCCCCGTCGCTCGGCCACGTCGCTGAGCCGGTGGGCATCCGACGCAGTGGTGACGGGCACGCCGGCGGCCCGGAACCGGGCGAGCAGCGCCGGCGCCGGGTAGGCCTCGCCCACCGGCTTGCGCCATCCCGCCGACGACACCTCGGCGGCCATCCCCGAGCGGGCGGCGGCCTCGGCCATGCGGTCGTGGAACTCGTCGGGCACCACCGGGCGGCGGCCACTGATCTTGCACAGGTCGGGGTGGGCGAGCACGTCGCACGCCCCAGAGTCGGCCAACTCCTCCAGATGGGTGGTGTAGGCGTCCCACATCGCCTCGACCGAGCTGACGCTCCAGCGGTCGGCGAACGCCGGCTGGCCGAAGTTGTCGAACCCCCAGGCCCCGATCCAGTGGACCGACCCCAACAGCACGTCGAAGGGGTAGCCGGCGAGGAGCTCGGCCACCCGGTGCATCCGCCCGGCGTAGTGGTCGACCTCGAGGCCGAGCACCACCGGCAGACCGGCGGCCTTGGCCGCCAGCACCACCTCGACGTAGTGGTCGAGGTCACCGCCCTGCTCGCTCGCCCACCACTCGGCCATGGCGGGGACGAGGACGGCGTCGTCGTGATCGTGCCACCACCCGGCGAGGGCGGCGTCGGCCTGCCGGAACCGGAAGAGGTGCTCGGTGATGGCCACCTCGCTCACGCCGGCGGCGACGGCCACCTCGCAATAGGCCGCCACCTGCTCGAGGGTGGGGTCGAGGGGGCCGGAGCCGTGCTGCCACAGGTGCAGGTGGTAGTCGAGCACGCCCTCCCATCGTACGCCCGGGTGCACCCCTCGGACCTCACCGCTGGAGGCGGTCGACCGGTCAGCTCCGGCGGAGCTGCTCGCCCAGGCGCACCAACCCGGCGATGTCGAAGATGTCGGTGTCGAGCGAGGGCACGGTGGCCACCACCTCGGCGCTCACGCCGAGCTCGGCCCGCTGCTCGGCCTCTCGCTTGGCCACCACCTGGAAGTTCAAGAAGCTCTCACCCAGCTCTTGGAGCACCCGGGCGAGCAACTTCGGGTCGTCCACCAGATCGGGCTGTCCCGCCAGCACCGCGGCCGCCACCGTCTCCGGGCTCGCGCTCAACCGCCGAGCCGCTTCGGTGGACGCCCGGTCGAGCAGCTCCGCCGGCAGTACCCGGTTGAGCACCAGGGCCCCGAGGTGCAGGCGCTTGGACCGCAGCACCTCGACGAAGCGGCGCGCCTCGTGGGCCGGCGCCGACTCCAGCGTGGTGACCACCACGAACGTCGTGCGGTGGTCTTCCAGCACCCGCTCCACCGCCTTGGCCCGCTCCACGAACCCCTCGTACATCGCCTGGAACAGCATGAAGAACTCGGCGATGTCCCGCAGGAAGACGGTGCCCAGCACCCGGTCGGCCACCTGGTGGAACGGCCGGGAAGCAGCGTTGACCAGGCGGCTGCGGTAGGGCATCAGCAGCCAGCGCAGCAGCCGGCTGGAGAAGAAGTCGGCCATGCGCTCGGGAGCTTCGAGGAAGTCGAGGGCGTGGCGGGTGGGCGGGGTGTCGACCACGATCAGGTCGTAGGCACCCGAGGAGTGCAGCTCGTAGAGCCGCTCCATGGCGATGTAGTCGTGGCTCTGGACGAAGCGCCCGGCGACGTTGCGGTAGAGGGGGTTGGCCAGGATGGCGTCACGGGTGGCGGCGTCAGGGGCGTGGCGTCGCACCAGGTCGTCCCAGCTCTGCTTGGTGTCGAGCATGGCCGCCCACAGCTCTCCACGAGGCTCGAGGCCGGCGTCGGCAAAGGCCCCGGGGTCCACCCGGGTCTCGACGTTTCCGAGCCGGGCGAGGCCCATGGCCGCGGCGAGCCGGCGGGCGGGGTCGACGGTGAGCACCAGGACCTTGCCCCCCAGGTCGGCGGCGGCGACGGTGGCCAAGGCGGCGGCGGTGGTGGTCTTGCCCACGCCGCCCGAGCCACAGACCACGACGACCTCCTTGGCCGCCAGCAGCTGCTCAATGCTCGAGCCAGCGCCGCTCACGACAGCTCGGCGGCGAGCGCTTCGGCGACCTGGACGATGGCCCGCCTCCCGTGGCCGCGGTCGAACAGCTCGGGCACGTACAGCACCGTCCGGCCCGGGCCCAACCCCTGGCGGAGCCGGGCCAGGTGGGCGGCCCGGGTGCGCCGGAGGGTGACGGCGAGCCGGGCGGCACCGAGGACCCGGTTGACGGGGTGGCCCACGGCGCCGGACAGGGCGGTCGATGCGGCCGGTTCGACGAGTCGAGCGAAGACCTCTTCCTCGGCTCGTCCGAACAGCTCGGGCAGGACCCGGTTCACCACCACGCCGGCGAGGTCGACGCCGGTCGAGTCGAGGTGGTCGACCAGCTCCAGCGACTCGGTGACCGGCATCTCCTCGGGCGCGGCGACGATCACCACGCCCGTGGTGGCAGGGTCGGTCAGCAGGTCGATCATCCAGTCGGTCTGCTCGCGCACGAGCCCCACGGAGAGCAGCTCGTTGATGGCCTGGGGCGCCCGCAGCTGGCCCACGACGTGGCCCGAGGCGGCGGCGTCGACCACCACCAGGTCGTAGTGGCGCTCGCGCACCTCCCACGCCAGCTTGCCCACGGTGAGGATCTCCTTGACCCCAGGGGCGGCGTTGGCCAGGAACTCGAAGGTGCGGGCCAGGGGCCCCAGGCGGGAGAGGCGGGGCAGGTGCAGGTGGAGGGCGAGGTACTCCTTGAGGGACTCCTCGGTGTCCATCGCCATGGCGAAGAGCCGAGGCTCGAGCTCTCGGGCGGTGAAGCCCACCTCGCCTGCCTCCAAGGCGGCGGGGAGGTCGCCCTTGGCGTCGACCTCACAGACGAGGGTGCGCAGGCCCTCCCGGGCGGCGAGCAGGCCCAGCGCGGCGGCGATGGTGGTCTTGCCCACTCCGCCCTTGCCGGTGACGAACAGGAGTCGGCGGGCGAGCACCCCTACCGCCGGCGTCGGGCGGCTCAGCTCCCGCCGAAGCCGATCCGGCGGGCGTCGTTGGGGCTACCGATCTCCACGTAGGCTACCTTGGACACCGGCACCCCGACCTGGCGGCCCTTGCGGTCGGTGAGCCACAGCACCTGTCCATCGTCGCCCAGCACCGCTTCGATGTCCGCCCGCAGCTTCGCGACATCGGCGTCGTCGCCCAGCTCCACGTCGATCTCCTTCGCCGTGTGGGTCACCCCGATGCGTACATCCACGAGCTGTTCTCCTCATCCTCGAGACGGCCACCGGCGAAACGCGGGGCGCTGGGTGGCGTCATCGTAGGCGGCTTCGTCGGCGATCCCTCCTTGCGCCCGCCGCCCCGCTGACGTCCCGGGCTGAGCGAACCCCCGGGGGAACGCACCGGGCGGCTAGCGACGGCATGGCCTCCTCACCAGGCGCTCTCCTCCGGGGAAGAAAGGCTCGGTGCCGGGGTCAGACGACTCGCAGGGCGGGATGGTCGCGACGGGTTGGGGCCAGCTCCTCGTCGATGCGCTCGGCCATGGACGAGAACGCGGCCGCCGGCTCGCTGCCCGGCCGGGCCACCACCACCGGCAGTCCGGCGTCGCCACCTTCGCGTAGCGCCGGCACGAACGGCACCTGGCCGACGAGCGGCACCTGCAGGCGCTCCGCCAGCGCCTCGCCCCCGCCGTGGCCGAACAGCTCGTAGCGCTTCCCGTCGTCGCCCGTGAACCAGCTCATGTTCTCGATCACGCCGTGCACCGGGATGCTGATCTGGCTGCTCTGGAACATCAGCCCGGCGCGCTGCGCCACCCGTTGGGCGGCAGGTTGAGGTGTGGTCACCACGTAGGCCTCGGCTCGGGGCAGGAACGACGCCAGCGACAGCGAGATGTCACCGGTACCCGGAGGCAGGTCGACCACCACGAAGTCGGGCTCGCCCCACCAGAAGTCGGTGAGGAACTGCTCCAGCGCCTTGTGCAGCATCGGGCCCCGCCAGATGACCGGCTGGTCCTCGCGCACGAAGAAGCCGATGGAGGCGCACTCCACGCCGTAGGCCCTCGGCGGCAGCAGGATGCGGTTGCCCAGCACGATGGGTGGCCGGTCGATGCCGAGCATGGCCGGGACCGAGAACCCCCACACGTCGGCGTCGACCACGCACACCCGCCGGCCCCGCTGGGCCAGGGCGATGGCGAGGTTCACGGTCACCGAAGACTTGCCCACGCCACCCTTGCCCGACGCCACCAGCAGCACCCGGGTGCGCGCGCCAGGAGCGGTGAACGAGATCGACCCCGACCGGCTGGCGTCGAGCCGTTGCGCCAGCTCGTCACGCTCCTGGTCGGACATGAGGACGGGCTCGACATCCACCTGGTCGACGCCGTCGAGCCCGGCGAGCGCAGCCCTGACCCGCCGCTGCAGCTCGTCGACCGGCGACTCGGGCACGAGCTGGCCCACCACCACCTCGACCCGTGAGCCGCTGATCTCGACCCGCCGCACCAGCCCGAGCTCGACGAGGTCAAGGTGGAGCTGGGGGTCGGCGACGCCGCGCAGCGCCTCCAGGACCTGGGCATGGACAACGGACATGGTGAGTCGCCTCCGGTCACGACGAGGGCGATTGGTAGAGTAGCGGTGTGCCTGGCGAACCCCCCGAGCCCGAGCCGTCCACTCGCCCGGCGCTCTCCGCCGACGCCTTCTCGGCGGCCGTCACCGCCATCACGTCGGCGTTCGGGGACCCCACCCGCCGCCACATCTACCTGTTCGCCCACGAGCGGGCGGAGGGTGTCACCGCCTCGGAGGTGGCCGAGCACTTCGAGCTGCACGCCAACGTCGCCCGCCACCACCTCGACAAGCTGGCCGCTGGCGGGTACCTCGAGGTCCAGCTGGGGCGGGCGCCAGGAGGAGCAGTGGGCCGGCCCTCGAAGCGCTACGCCGCCACCGCCAAGGAGATGGTGCTCGACTTCCCCGTCCGCCACGACGACTTGATGATCGCCCTGCTCGGCCGGGCGCTGGAGCTGCTGCCCCGCTCCGTCGCCGAGGCGATGGCCGAGGAGGTGGGCGAGACCTACGGGCGAGCCATGGCTGCCACCTTGGCGTGCGACGGCGACGGGCAGCGCTCGTTCCGCCGCGCTCTGCACGCGGTGGCCGACGCCCTCACCGCCCACGGCTTCGCCGCCCACGCCGAGGGGCGGGGCGACGCCCTGCGCATCGTCAGCGACCACTGCCCCTTTGGGGGCGCGGCCGTAGCCTCGCCCGTCATCTGCGCCGTCGACCGCGGCATGGTGAGGGGGATGCTCGCCAGCCTCTACGGTCAGGCGACGGCCGAGACCGCCGCCTCCCGGGCCCAGGGTGACGCCACCTGCGTCACCTCGGTCCGGGGCTGACGCCGGGGCCGGCGAACCCGCCCCGTTCCTTGTCACGTCTCCTACCGACTAGGTGGAACATGTGACCAAGAGCGAGGAGGGCGGCGGGCGGCGCCACTACCTCGACCACGCCTCCACCTCGCCATGTCGGCCCCAGGCGATCGAGGCCATGCTCCCGTGGTTGTCCGCCCCAGGCGACCCGGCACGGGCACACCTCGAAGGCCAGGCCGCCCGCGTGGCGGTGGAGCTCGCCCGCCAGCAGGTGGCGGCATTCCTCGGCGCTCGCCCCCGGGAGGTCGTGTTCACCAGCGGGGGAACCGAGGCGGCGGTCACCGCCACGTGGATGGCCACCGAACGGGGCGACCACGTCGTGGTGCCGGCGATCGAGCACTCCTGCGTGCGGGAGGCGTCTGCCCGCCACCGGGTGAGCCTGGTCGGCGTCGACCGCCAGGGGCGGGTCGACCCCGACGACGTCATGGCCGCCGTCGAGCCGTCCACCTCGCTGGTCCATCTCCAGTTGGCCAACCACGAGGTGGGCACCCTGCAGCCGGTCACCGAGGTCGTGGCCCGGTGCCGGGAGCGGAGCGTGCTCACCCACGTCGATGCCTGCGCCGCCGCCGGCCACGTGCCCGTCGACTTCCGAGCGCTCGGCGCCGACCTGCTCAGCGTGTCGGCCCACAAGCTGGGGGGGCCGCCAGGGGTGGGGGCGTTGTGCGTGCGCCGCGGGCTGCGCCTGCGGTCTCTGCTGGTGGGAGGTGACCAGGAACGCGCCCGGCGGGCGGGCCACGAGAACGTTCCCGCCATCGTCGGCTTGGGGACGGTCGCCGAGCACCTCTGCGGCCCGGCGCTGGCGGAGGAGGCCGGCGATGCCCGCCGCCGGATCCAGCGGGTGGTGGCGGCGGCGAGCGACGGCCAACTCGGCGTCGGCACCGAGGTGCTGGGCCACCCCGAGGCTCGCCTGCCGCACCTGGTGTGCCTGAGCCTCGCCGGGGTCGAGGCCGAACCGGTGGTGCTCGGCCTCGACCAGGCAGGGTTGGCGGTCCACTCCGGGAGCTCGTGCTCGTCGGAAGCCCTGGTGCCGTCGCCCGTGTTCGAGGCCATGGGGATCGACGCCTCCCGCACGCTCCGGCTGTCGCTGGGCTGGTCGAGCGCCGACGCCGACGTGGACGCGTTGCTCGGTGCCCTACCCGTGGTGCTCACCCGCCTGATGGCCCTGGGGGCGTGACCGGTCTCGCCGACGGTGAGGGCGACAACGAGTCGGGGCTGCACCCGGCGTTCGCCGGCACCGCTGTGGGGCGCAGGCAATTGGCCAGGCCGGCGGAAGTCGGCGCTCAGGGCCAGCTGCGGGCGACGAGGTCGGCAGTCACCTCACGGATGCCGCTTCGTGTCGCCACCTCCCTCTGGCGCCGAGCACCGCTGCCCTGCGCCAGCTGTCGGCCCACCAGCTCAGACACCTCCTCCCACTCGCCGTGGGCTTCGAGGTCCTCGCGCAGGACGCCGAGCAGGCGCTCCACCACGGCTCGGGCGGGCACCGGTCGCCCGTCGGGCAGGTCGACCAGGTTGCCCTCCAGGCCGTCCCGGGCCGCTCGCCACCGTGCCAACCGGACGATTTCCGGCGGGGGGTGATCGATGGGCACGCTCCGCTCGACGTCGGCATGGCAACAGCGCACCAGGGAGCGGAACAGCCCGGCGAGCATGAGGTCCTCGTCGACGGTGGTGCCTACGTCGGCCACCCGCAGCTCGAGGGTGTCGTAGCGGGCCGACGGCCGGATGTCCCAGTAGAGGGCACCGGCGTCGCGCATGACGCCGGTCGCCAGGAGAGCGTCGCGGAGGATGTCGAAGGCGGCCCTGGAGCCGAGCGGCGCCGGCGTGCCGGTGGTGGGCCAGCGGTCGAAGACCTCGGTGCGGTAGCTGGCGTAGCCGGTGTCGGTTCCCTGCCAGAACGGCGAGTTCGCCCCAAGGGCCCGCAGGACCGACAACCAGGGCCGGGTCCGGTCCATGACCCGGACGGCGATGTCGGCGTCAGGTACGGCCACATGGACGTGGCACCCGCAGATGAGCTGCTCGCGGGCCAGCTGCTGGTAGTCGTGCTCCAGCGTCAGGTACCGCTCCTTCGGGGTGACACGCTGACCCTCCCACGTGGAGAACGGATGGGTTCCCGAGGCCAGGACCCGCCGGCCCTGCGCCTCGGCCACCTCGGCCACCCGCCGGCGGAGCCGGGTCAGCTCACTGCGAACCTCGTCGAGGGTGTGGCAGATCGCCGTCTCCACCTCGACCTGGGTGGCCAGCATCTCGGGTTGGGCCTGATCCCCCAGGTGCTTCTGGGCCGCGGCCACGACCGGCTGGGCGGCCGACTGCAGCTCCAAGGTCTCGGCGTCGACGACGTGGAACTCCTCCTCGACCCCGACGGTGAACGCTTCGACAGCCACGGCCCCAGACCTTTCCCGGCAACGCTCGCCGGCATCCGCGTTCGCCCGACCGAGCACCGAGCACCGAGCCCGGCGCGGCATGGCCGCTCACAGGTTCACCCGTGCCTCGTCGTCGTCGTGATCACCGGCATCCTGGCGATGGTGGCAGCTTGGCGATGGTGGCAGCGGCAGGCGCTCCTCGTCGCCGCGGTCGTCAGGGCGCCAGCCGAGCACGACCCCAAGGCAGCTGCTCGGCACACCTCGGGTCGGCCGGGTGAGCCGAAGAGGGGGTTTCCACTCGGCGGACCTTCAGTCGGCGTCGTAGCGCTGCTCGCGCCAGGGGTCACCGAGGAGGTGGTAGCCCTTGCGCTCCCAGGTGCCGGGCACGTCAGCCACCAGCAGCTCCAGGGCCCGCAGCCACTTCACCGACTTCCACAGATAGAGCCCGGGAACGAGGAGGCGGGCCGGATAGCCGTGCTCCGGCGCGAGCGGCTCGCCTTCGTAGCGGTAGGCCACGATGGCATCGTCACCCGACAGCGCCGACAGGGGGAGGTTTGCGGTGTAGCCCCCTTCGCCATGGGCCAATACGTGGCTGGCCCCGGCCTCCACGCCCGCCTCGACCAGCAGGTCGCTCACCCGTACCCCGTGCCAGGCGGTGTCGAGCTTCGACCACTTCGTCACGCAGTGGAGGTCGACGGTGACGCTCACCGCGGGCAGCGACGTGAGCTCGTCCCAGCCCAGGGTCAGCGGGCGTCGTACCGCGCCGGAGACTCGCAGGCTCCACGACGTGAGGTCGGCGTAGTCGGGAACGGTCCCGATGTGGAGCACCGGGAAGCGCTGGGTGAGGTACTGCCCCGGTGGCAGGCGAGCGGGGTCGTAGCCGAGCTCGACGAGCTGCTGGCGGTTGCGCTCGTAGAACCCCACGACGGGATCCTACGGGGAGCCACGACCACCCTCGGGGTCGCCCCCGCCGAGAGGGAGTGCCGGCGCTGGCGGGGCGTGGCAGTCGCGGCCCTCGCACGCCTACGGTGGCGGTCCCGATGAGCCTCCACGTGGTCCGGCACGCCCACGCCGGTGACCGATCCGACTGGCACCAACCCGATGAGCTGCGACCGCTGAGCCGAGCCGGCCGCGCCCAAGCCGAGGCCCTCGTCGGGCTGCTCGAGGGCGAGCCGATCAAGCGGGTGCTGAGCAGTCGCTACCTGCGCTGCACCCAGACAGTGGCTCCGCTGGCCGAGCGGCTCGGCCTCGACGTCGAGACGCACCCAGCGCTGGCCGAGGAGGCCGACGTGGCTTCCACCTGGAAGCTGCTGGAGGAGCTGGCGGGCACCGAAGCGGTGGCGTGCACCCACGGCAACCTCATCGGTCCGCTGCTCGACCGGCTCCACCGCCACGGTGTGGAGCTCGCCGACCGGTGGGTGTGCGAAAAGGGCTCGGTGTGGACGATCGAGCTCGACGGCGCCCGCACCTTCGCCCGGGCCCGCTACCTCCCGGCTCCAGCCTGACAGCCTCCCACTCGGTCAGTCGGCGACCACCGAGCTGGTGGTGGAAACCGGCAGGCACGCCTGCGAGCCCACCACCAGAACCGCTGGGCCAGCCTCACTCGGCCGCCGTGCTCCCCTGGATCGACTGCCGGAAGCCCTCGATCTGGTCTCGCAGCAGCGGAGGCGGGTCGTTGGCCAGCGCCGCAGCGAAGGCCTCTGCAGCAGCCTGGTCGTCACCGGCGAGGCGCAGCGCCAGTCCCCGGTAGAACAGAGCCCGGGCGTTCCCCGGGTCGAGGGCCAACGCCTGCTCGATGGAAGCTCGTCCCTGGTCGGCGAGGACCGACCGCCCCGTGGCCGACGCCACCGACACCAGCAGCAGCCCGCGCTCGGAGAGGGCCTCAACGTTGTCGGGGTCCTCGGCCAGGACCTCGTCGTAGAGGTCGAGCGCTTCGGTGACCTCACCTCCGTTGGCCAGCTGGGCTGCCTGCTGCAGCCGAGCGGAGCTGGTCTGGCGGATGTCACCGGAGAGGGTGTCGCCGGGGAGGCGCGATCCCGAGGCGGCGGCGACCGCCAGCCCGGCGGAGAGTGCCATCCCCGCCACCACGACGATGCTGACGACGCGCTTGCCCCAGCCCGCCCGGGACGCGCCAGGAGGCGCCGGGGTGACGCTGCCCTCCTCGATGGCCCGCAGCACCTCCGCCGCCCGGACGGTGTAGTCGTCCCTGAGCGCGTGGTAGTCGGCGTCGTCGAGATCGCCGGCGAGCCGCTCACGCTCCAGGTCATCGAGCGAGCGCAGCAGGAAGTCGCGCTGCTCAGCGAGCTCGGCCAGGGCATCGAGGTCGGGGCGGCGGGTGGACGGCGGGGGGTTCACCGTTCCTGGCCGAGGGCTCGTCGTACCCGCTGGCGGTCGTCGTCGCTCACCTCGGGGGGCGGATCGGCGCGCCAGCGCCGGAACGCCAGGGCTACGCCGGCGCAAGCAACCACCACGCCAGCTACGGGAAGCACCCAGACCAGGCTGGCCAGGCCTGTGCTCGGCGGGGTGAGCCGCAGGGACTCCCCGTAGCGGCTGTCGAGGTAGGCGACGATCTCGTCGTCGCTCTGGCCCTCGTCGACCCGGCGGGCGATCTCGGTGCGGATGGCGGCCGCTGCCGGGGCGTTGGAGTCGAGCACCGACTGCCCCCGGCACGTCGGACACCGCAGCTCGGCAGCGAGGTCGGCGATGCGCTCGGCGTTGCTCGGAGGAGCGGGGTCGCTGCGGGCACCGACCACAAGCGCGGCACCCACCACCACGCCGAGCAGCAGCCAGGCCAACCAGCGGCGCATCGTCAGCTGGGTTCGCCCGGCTCGGAGGAACCCTTGGCCCGGGCCAGGAGGTCTTCCAGCCTCTCGTCGTCGACACCGCCGATGATCTTGGACACGAGCGTGCCGTCGGGGGCGATGAGGTACGACTCGGGAACCCCCGTGACCCCGAACTCCAACGCCGTGCTCCCCACCGGGTCGGCCAGGACGGGCCAGTCGCCCCCTCGCTGGGAGAAGAAGCGGGCAACGTCATCGGGGTCGTCGCTGAACACCACGCTGACAACCCGGGCGTCGCCGGCCTCGGCGTGGGCGGCTTCGAAGCGGACCAGGTCGGGGTGCTCGGCCTGGCACGGCACGCACCAGGTGGCGAAGAAGTTGACGAGCACCCAGCGACCCCGCTCCTCGGCGAGGTCGAAGTCACCGCCACCGGCGAGCAACGACTCGCCCGACAAGGCTGGAGCGGTGCGTCCGAGCAGCGGGCTGCCAGCGAGACGGGTGGTGGCCGGTGGACGGGTGGCGAGCACGGCCACGAGCAGGACGGCCACCACGCCGACGCCGATGGTGGTGTAGAGGGCGGTACGCCGGCGGGGCGCGGCGGTGCCGCTCGCCTCCGCCGGCGCGGCGGTACGGTCCGGCGTCGTGGCCACGTCGGTCATGCCATCCCTGCCGGTGCGGGGACCTCGGCGGGCGGGTCGGGGTCGCGAGCAGGCGTTCTGAGCGCCGGCTCCGACGCCGGCTGGATGGGGCGGCGTCGCCGTTCACCCGGCCAGGCCGCCAGCACCGTGCCGAGCGCCATCACCCCCCCGCCGATCCACAACCACACGACCAGGGGCTGGATGATCACACCGATGACCGCTGGGTCACCGGGCTGCTCAGGGGCCGCCACCAAGGTGAGGTAGACGTCCTCGCGCACCCCCGTGCGCACCGACGGGGTGCCGATGGTCTGGGTGGCGTTGGGGAAGCGGTTGAGAGCGGGTTCGTAGACCTGATCCCCGTCGACCTGGACGCGGGCGGCAAAGGTGGTCTTCTGCCCGTCGTCGGCCGGGGGGTTCATGCCGAGATAGGTCACGGTGTGGCCGGCGACGGTGCCCGACCGACCGGGCTCGAGACGGAGCTCGTCGCTGCTGGCGTAGGACGACGCCGCGGCGAAGGCCACCGCCACCAGCACGACGCCGAGGTGGACGACCATCCCCCCGTTGGCCCGGCCCACCAGCCCGGCCACGGCCGAGCCTCCCCGGCGGCGGGAGGCGCCGACGGCGAGCACCAGCTGGCGGACGGCGGCGGCGGCGGCGAAGCCACCCAGCCCGAAGGCCACCAGAGGAGCCAGGCCCCGGGCACCTGCGGCCACCGCGGCCACGACGACGGCGGCGCCGGCCCACGCCGGCCATTGGAGGCGGGTGCGCAACAGCTCGCCCGAGGCCTTGCGCCACGGCAAGGCGGGGGCCACGGCCATCAGGAACAGCAGAACCATCCCGAGCGGCATGGTCATCCGGTTGAAGTAGGGGGTGCCGACGGCGATCCGCTCGTCGTTGACGGCCTCGACCAGCAGCGGGAACACGGTGCCGAGCAGCACGACGAAGGCGAAGGCGGCGAACACCACGTTGTTGGCCAGGAAGGCGCCCTCCCGCGACACCGGGGCGTCGATGCTGCCCGGTGCCCGGAGGCGGTCACCCCGCCAGCCGATCAGCCCGAGCACCACCGCCACGGTGATCCCGAAGAACGACAGCAACCACGGCCCGATGGGGGACTCGGTGAAGGAGTGGACCGAGTCGAGCACGCCGGACCGGGTGAGGAACGTGCCGAGGATGGTCAGGCAGAACGTGGCCGCCAACAGTGACAGGTTCCACACCCGCAGCATCCCCCGCCGCTGCTGGACCATGACCGAGTGCAGGTAGGCGGTCCCGGTGAGCCACGGGAGGAACGAGGCGTTCTCCACCGGGTCCCAGGCCCAGAAGCCTCCCCAGCCCAGCACCTCGTAGGACCACCAGGCACCGAGCACGATGCCGGCGGTGAGGAAGCCCCAGGCCAGCAGCGTCCAGCGCCGAGTAGCCGCCAGCCAGCCCTCGCCCACCCGGCCGGTGACCAGGGCGGCGACGGCGAAGGCGAACGGCACGGTGAAGCCGACGTAGCCGAGATAGAGCATCGGCGGGTGCACGGCCATCAGGGGATGGTTCTGCAGCAACGGGTTGGGCCCGGGCCCGTCGACAGGCACGGGCCCGGCGACGGTGGTGAACGGGTCGGCGGGCCCGAGCATGAGGGCGAAGAAGAAGGCGGCCACCACCAGCATGGTGAGGGTCGCCCACGCCACCAGCGGGTCGGCGGCCCGGTCGGCGAAGCGGCGCACCAGGGCCACGAGGAAGCCCGACAGCACCAGTGCCCACAGGATGATGGACCCCTCCAGCGCCGACCACAACGAGGCCACGGTGTAGAGCAGCGGGGTCGAGCGGCTGCCGTTGTTGGCCACGTAGGCCAGCGAGAAGTCGTGGGTGACCAAGGCGATCTCCATCGCCACGGTGGCCACCACCGCCCCGGCCAGCACCAGCCAGGCGAACGACCGCCCCAGCCGCAGCAGACCCTCGGCTTCGACCAACGCCGTCCCCCGGGCCGAGGCGGTGCGGCGCCGCCGCAGGCCCACGGCCAGGGCGAGCACTCCGAGCACCGAGGCGGCGAAGCCGAGGGTGACCCCGGCGCTGCCGAGGGCGGCGTTCACGTCGACGCTCCGGGGCAGGCCTCGTCGCTGGCGAGAGCCAGCCGGTCGGCCTCTTCCGTGCGGTACTCGGACGTGTGGCGGACGAAGATGCGATCGCTGGCAAAGGTGTTGGTGCCGGAGAGGAACGCCCCTTCGAGCACCACGGGGATCCCGTCGGCGAACAGCTCGGGGGGATCACCCTGGTGGCGGACGTTCACCGCCTGGCAGTGGTACTCGACGCGGAAGGTCACCTCGTCGCCGGCGGCGCCGACCGAGCCCGGCACCACCGTGCCCTGGAGCCGGAACCGGCGCTCGCCCAGCTCCCCCCGCTCGGCCAAGGCCTCGTCGGCGTTGCGGAAGTAGGTGGTGGCGTTGCCCAGCCCCTGCAGGACCAGAAAGGCCAGACCGCCGCACACCAGGGCGATGACGATGCCGAGCCGCAGCCGGCTGCGGTCGAAGCTTCGACCCGAGCCCGGGCGCCTGCCCCGCCCAGGAGGCGCCTCGAGGGGGTCGAGGCCAGGTCGCGCCGCCGTCATCGCTCGTCCTGGGCGATCCGGGAAAGGGCTCGACCGCGACGCAGCACCCGCAGGGCGTACACGGCCAGGGCGAGCACGGTGATGCCGTAGCCGGCGGCGACATAGGCGTTCACCGCGCCACCACCGTCTCGCGGCGCCGCGCGTCCAGCGCCTCCTCGAAGCTGCGCTCGTCTCGCTCGTCCTCGAGGCGGGCCACCCGGTAGCGGTGGACCAACAGCCACGAGTAGACGAGGGTCATGGCCAACAACCCGAGCAACATGGCGCCGATGAACGCCCCGTCGAGGTCGTTGCCAGGGTCGAGCTGGGCGAACGACCGGCCCTGGTGCAGGGTGCGCCACCAGTCGACGGCGAAGTGGTTGAGCGGCACCACCACCACCGCCAGCAAGGCGGCCACGGCCGAGCGACGGGCTCGGATCTCCGGCGGGTTGGGCACCCGGCGCAGGGCGAGGTAGCCGAGGTACAGCGCGAGCATGAGGGCGCTGAGGGTGAGCCGGGCATCCCACACCCACCACACGCCCCAGGTGGGCCGACCCCAGATCGAGCCGGTCGCCAGCGTGAGGGCGGTGAACACCACACCGATCTCGGCCGAGGCGCCGGCGAGCCGGTCCCAACGGGGCGCTCGGGTCCGCGGCCACAGCCAGGCGGCGCTGGAGAGGGCGGTGACCCCAAAGCACAGGTACGAGGCCCAGGCCAGGCCCGGGTGGATGGCGATGAGGCGAGAGTACTCGCCCTGCTCCACCGAAGCGGGGAGGGTGAGGCCCAACACCACGGCGGCGCCGAGGGAGAGCCCCGCGGCCAGGCCGAGGCTCAACGTCAACGAGCTCGATGTCGAGGTTCTCACCGTTCCTCCATCAACGGCCCGAAGGCCGCCACTCCGAACGCCACGTACACCACCGCCAACACGCCGAGCAGCGACACCCAGTCGGCCGCGGCGGTGACGGCGACGGCGGTGCCGAGCGCGGCCTCCCACGCCCGGGTAGCGGCGATCAGCACGGGAGCCACTGCCGGCAGCAACAGCAGCGGCAGCAGCGTCTCTTGCACCCGGGACCCGCTGGCCAACGCCCCATAGATCGTACCGGCGGCAGCCAGCGCCAAGGTGGCGGCGGCGGCGGTTGCCACCAGGGTGGGGTAGCCGGCGGGATCGACACCGTAGAGGACGATCACGCCGGCACCGAGCACCAGCTCGAGGGCGAACAGCTCCACCGCCAGTGCACCCGCCTTGCCCAGGAAGATGCCGGCGGGGTCGAGGCCCGACAGGCGCAGGGCGTCACCGATGCCGTCGGCGCCCTCCACCGCCTGGCTGCGCTGGACGGTTAGGACCGCCGAGAACAGCACCGCCACCCAGAACAAGCCGGCAGCAGCTCGCTGGAGCATCCCCCGATCAGGGTCGAGGGCGAAGGCGAACAGCACCAGCACGAGCACGGCAAACGGCGCCACCTGGTTGGTGGCCACCCGGGAGCGGGCTTCGACGCGTAGGTCCTTGGCCCCCACCAGCAGGGCGTCACGCCACATGGACCGGCTCTGTCGGCTCGGGAACGGAGGGGGCGGCGTCGGCGATCCCAGCGTGGTCGGCGGGGCCGGCGACCGTGCGACCCCCGGCCAGGACCACCGAGCGATCGGCGAGGGCCCTCGCCCGTTCGAGCTCGTGGCTGGCCAGCACCACCGTCGCTCCCCCGTCGACGGCCTCACGCACCAGGCCGTCGACCACGTCGCGCCCGGCGGCGTCGAGTCCGGCGTGGGGCTCGTCGAGCAACCACAGCCGGGGCTTGCGCGCCACCAGGGCGGCCAGCGCCGCCCGTCGGCGCTGGCCGGTCGAGAGCCGCCCGGCGGCCGCCTCGAGCAGGCGCCCGTCGAGCCCCATGCGGGCGGCCGCCCGGGTGACGTCATCGCCGTCGCCGCCGGCGGCCCGGGCCCAGAAGCGCAAGTTGTCGGCAACGGAGAGGTCGTCGTAGAGCCCGGGGCCATGGCCCAGCAACCCCACGTGGCATCGCAGCGACCGGCGGTCACGACGCAGGTCGTGGCCCAGCACCTCGGCCTCGCCCTCGACGACGGGCACCAACCCGGCGAGGGCTCGCAGCAGCGTCGTCTTTCCCGCCCCGTTGGCTCCCTGGACGAGGACGATCTCGCCGCTGGCCACCACCAGGTCGACCCCCGCCAGCGCCGGGAAGCGCCCCAGCAGGCACACGGCGGAGCGCAGGTTGACGGCGACGCCCATGACGACGATCAACGGTACCGGGGGGTCTCCCCCAACGCCCAATGGCCCATCGCAAACGGCGTTCGCTAGCGTCGCCGATGGTGCTCCGTCGTGCGATCGGAGGGTTCGGGCGGCTCCTGATCGCCCTCGGCACCGTGGTCCTGCTGTTCGTCGCCTACCAGCTGTGGGGAACCGGGCTGCGGGAGGCCCAGGCCCAGTCGGAGCTCACCGAGGAGTTCTCCGAGGCCTTGGTCGACGAGGAGGTGCCTCGAGGCAACCCACCCCTGCCTCAACCCGGAGGTGGGGCCGTGGCCATCATCCGCATCCCGAAGATCGGCGTCGAGAAGGCGGTGGTGGAAGGGGTGGGCGTCCCCGACCTGAAGAAGGGACCCGGTCACTACCCGGGAACCCCCCTGCCCGGGCAGGGGGGCAACGCCGCCATCGCCGGACACCGCACCACCTACGGCGCTCCCTTCTTCGAGCTCGACCGCTTGGTCGCCGGCGACGAGATCCTCGTGCGCACCGTGCAGGGCGAGTTCCGCTACGCGGTCGACCGCTCGATGGTGGTGCGCCCCACGCAGGTCGAGGTGCTCGACCCCACCGAGGAAGCCCGCCTCACGCTGACCACCTGCAACCCCCGCTACAGCGCTCGCGAGCGCCTCATCGTGTCGGCGGTGCTGCTCGACGATCCCGTCCCCGCCCCCGACCCGGTCGAGGCTCCTCCCCCCGAGCTGGTGTCGGAGACCGTGGACGGCGCCGCCCTCAGCGGTGATCCCTCCGCTCGGGTGCCGGCGCTGCTGTGGGGGGCGCTGGCCGCCGGTGCCTGGGTGGCGACCGTGGAGGCGGCGCGCCGGTGGCGCCGGCTGCCCGCCTATCTCCTCGGTGCTCCCGTGGTGTTGGTGGTGCTGTTCGTGTGCTTCGAGCACGTCGCCCGCCTCTTCCCGGCCAACATCTGAACCGCGCCCGGGCCCAGGCCCCGCCGGGCTGGACCAGCGTGGGAAGCTCGTGCCATGGAGACCGACGGCAACCTGCTCACCTAGCTGCTCGGACTGGCGGTGTTCGGGCTGATCGCCGGGGCGGTCGGGCGGCTGCTCGTGCCCGGCCCGAACCCCCTCGGGTGCTTCGGGACGATGGCCGCGGGAGTTGCCGGCTGTTCCTCGCCGGCCTGGTGGGTCGGCTGCTGTTCGGCCAGGGCTACACCGCCGGGTGGATCGCGTCGATCCTCGGAGCGGCGGTGGTGGTCTACCTCGTGGCCCGCTACGGCCGGCCCCGGCGCCGGCCCTACGTTTGACCACCGCCCCCGACTCGGTTGGGCGCCGGGGGCTGTGGCAGAGTCCCGCCATGGAGCTTGTATGGATCATCATCGGCCTGTTCGTCCAGGGCCTCGTCATCGGAGCGCTGGGGCGACTGGCGATCCCCGGCCCGAACCCGATGAGCGTGGGGACGACGATCCTCGTCGGCATCGCCGGGTCCTTCCTCGGTGGCATGGTCGGCTACTACCTTTTCGGCGAGAACGGCTTCGGGATCCTGCTCGGCATCGCCACCGCCGCCCTCATCGTCTGGCTGTTGCAGCGGAACCGCCGGCCGGTGTGACCGCTCCGAGTTGACCGTCCCGCCCCGGTACGCTGGCCGTCGGTGCGAGTCAGCGTCGTCGCCGTGGCCATCGCCACCGGCGTGGCCCTGGCCGTCGGGGGGCGCCTCGGCAACCTTCCCGCCGACCGACCCCGCTGGCCGTGGCTCGTGCCCGCCGCCGTCGTCCTCCTCCTGGCACCGCCGGTCCTGTCCGTCCACAGCGCCGGCGCCGCACCGGCCCTGGCTGCCCTGGCCGCCCTCGTCGCCTTCGCCGCCGCCAACCTGCGGATGGTGGGGATGAGCATCGTGCTCGTCGGTCTCACCCTCAACGCCGTGGTGATCCTCGCCAACGGGGCCATGCCCGTCGATCCGGCGGCGGTGGTGGCCACCGGCCTGGCCCGCGGCGAGGAGCTGGCGTCGCTCGACCTGGGCCCGGCCCGGCGTTGGCGCGACGCCGAGGATCGGGTCGCCGTGCTGGGCGACATCCTGCCCGTGGCCCTGCTCGACGAGGTGGTCTCCTTCGGCGACCTCATCGTCGCCGCCGGGCTGGCCAACGTGACCTTCCGCCTGCTGCGCCCCCTGCGCCCGTCCCCGCCACCCCGTGCCCGCCGCCGCGCCCCCCGGCACCGGCGCCCGCTGCTCTCGATGCCCTTCCCGGTGAGGTAGCCATCGTCACCGGGCCGGTGATGTCGTTCCGCCTCGGCGGAACCGACGGCGCGTCGGTGGGGCAGCCGGGTGGGCGAGGGCCCTCCGCGATCTCGATCAGCTGGGACGGCTTCGCAAGCCCCTGGTGGAGGCCGCCATGTACGGCAAACCTTCCTGGTCGTGCCCCGCTCCCCGGCGCCGAGGAGATCCGCCCGCTCGGGTTCGGTGGTGCGACCTCGCCGACGCCCGCGCCGTGGCCCGCTTCCTCGCCGACTTCGACCCACCTCCTCGACCACGAGGCCGCCGTGGTCCGGCGGCACTTCTGCCCCGATAGGGTCTCGGCGGCGTTGCGCCCACTGCTCGACGATGTGCTCGCCGCCGCGCCACCTCGACGTCGACAGGGGACGACGATGGCCTCCCGACCGCCCCACTCCAGCGAGCCACCGCCGGTGCATGCCGCCACCAGTGACCCGGTTCGCGCCCGCCGGGCCCGCATCGCCCGACTCGCCGCCGCCGCCAAGCGCCTCGGGTACCTGCTGTTCCTGGCCGCCACCGTGGTCCTCGTCGTCGGCCTCGCCACCACCTTCACCGAGGCGCTGGCCCGGGTGGTGGTTGCCTGCCTGGTCGTGGGGTCGTTGGTGCTGGCACCGGCGATCATCCTGGCCTACGCCACCCGGGCGGCCGAGCGCCAGGACCGCGAGCGGGGCCTGTGAGCGCCCGGTGAGGGGCGGCGGTGCTCACCACCTGGTGTCTCGTGTGCGGCCGGTGCTGGTTCTGCTGTCGCGGTGACGGCCACCTCTGGGAGTCCTCGGGCTCAGGGGGCGGGGCTCGACCGCTTTAGGTAACCGGGGGGAGGGGGGACCCCGAAGTCGTCCTGGCAGACGATCTCGAGGGCGGTGACGACGGTGCGCACCCGCTCGACGAGCACCTGGCCGCTGACCTCGCCGGCGGCTTGTTGGGCTCGCAGCTCGGCGAGCTGCTCGAAGATCTGTCCCAGCCGAGGGCCGGCCTCCTTGGCCCGCTCGACCCTGGGGACGATCTGCAGATCGGCGAAGAAGCCCTGGCACACCTCCCGCCCAGCGGCGAGCGTCGCCGGGGAGGTGGTGGTCGTGGTAGCTGCCGGGGAACCGGACCCACCGCAACTCGACGACCCCAGCGCCGAGGTCAGGACGAGGGCGCCGAGCGTCTGCCTCCACCCTGTCGCCATCGGCTCCCCTCCCGTCGGACCGTCTCGTTCGCCCGCCAGGGTAAGCACGACCGCCGCCGTTTCCGTGGGCAGCGACAAGGCCGACATCCACGTTCTACGCTGACCACATACAGTGTTGGCAGCTGAGCGTGCCGTGGGGCGAGTGCCCGAACGGGAAGCGAGGGCTGAGGAGGTCTCGACATGTTGACCGACGCCGAGCTGGTCGACGGAGTCGTCGCCGGGTACGACGACGCGTTCGCCGAGCTCTACGAGCGCCACTCCCTGGCTGCCTGGCGGCTGGGCCAGACCGTCACCGGCAACGCCGATGATGCCGCCGACGCCGTGGCCGAGGCCTTCGCCCGGGTGCTGGTCGCCGTTCGTGCCGGCCACCTCGACAACGGAAGCTCGTTCCGCTCGTACCTCCTCACCGCCACCCGCAACGCCGCCCTCGACAACATCCGCAAGACGGGCCGCTCCCGGCCGACCGAGGGCGACATCCTGGCCGAGCTCGAGTCGGCGTCGCCCACGCCGCCGGAGCGCCTCAGCGGCGACGAGGAGGCGGCGCTGATCGCCGAGGCGTTCCGCAACCTCCCCGAACGCTGGCGCTCGGTGCTGTGGCTCACCGAGGTGGAGGACGTGGCCACCAAGGAGGCCGCCCGGCGGCTCGGGCTCACGCCCAACGGTGCCGCCCAGCTGGCGGTCCGAGCCCGCGCCGGCCTGCGCGAGCGCTTCCTCCAGGCCCACCTGCGCAAGACCTCCGAACCCGAGTGCCAGGCCACCGTGCAACGCCTGGGCGCGTACGTCGGCGGAGGGCTGGCACCACGAGACCTGGCCAAGGTCGACCAGCATCTCGCCGGCTGCAGCTCGTGCCAGACCCGTAAGGAGGAGCTCGAAGACGTACGGACCTCGCTGCGGCGAGCGGCGCTCCCGGTCCCGTTGGCCGTGGCCGGTGCCGCCGGTGCAGCCAGCGGGCCCGCTGCGGTCGCCACGGGTGGCACCGTGGCCAAGGTGCTGCTCTGGGCCCAGCAGGCCTGGGCCCAGAAGGCGGTAGCGGCGGCGGCGGCAGGAGCGCTCACCCTGGGGACCGGAGGCGCCTACCTGGCCGGCACTGCCGACGAGCGGCCGAGCGAGGCCAACCCCGCCACGGTGACGGCGGTCGAGGAGGTGGCGGCTCCCCAGCTGGCGGCGCCTCTGTCGTCTCCCGAGGCCGCGCCCGTCGACTTGGCACCGGGGCAGGCAGACGCGGCGCCGCCGGCGCCGGCACCGGCGGCGGCCGCCCCGGCTCCTGTGGCCCCCCAGCCCGAGTGCGCGCCTCCGGCGGTGGACGGCGCTGCCGTCGTTGGAGGCGACGGTGCTGCCCCTGCTCGAGGCGAGGAGCAGCCGCCCTTCGCGCCCTCCGACGCCGGCGGCGCCGCCGGCGTCGCCGGCGAAGGCGGCAAGCCGGCGCTCTCGTTCGGCGGCGTCCTCGAGGAGGGCGCCAGCGAGGGCAGGGCTCGAGAGATCGACATCGCCGCCGCCGTGGCCGAACTCAAGGCCCAGGTGGCGCTGTCGTCGGGGGGCGTCGACGTCGGCGTCGACGTGCCCACTGCCGTGCCCGCCGACCCCGGCTGCTCCGGCGCTCCGGCCACCGACGCCAGCGCGGGCGTCGGCGACAGCGGAACGTCGAAGGTCGCCGTGCACAGCCGCTGAGGTCCCGCCGCCGGACCAGAGGTTCGTCCGGCACGCCCCGCCGGGACGACTAGCGACGACGGATCCTGGTCCCGGCCGGGGTGTCCTCAACCACCCAGCCCCGGGCCACCAACGCCTCGCGGGCGGCATCGGCCGCGGGCCAGTCCTTCGCCGCTCGAGCCTGGTCCCGAGCCGCCACCATGGCGGCGACGTCGTGGTCGAGGGCGGCGGCGTCGGTGCGCAACGCCAACCCCACCGCCGACGCCATCTCCCGAACCGTCGCCACCGAGCGGGCGGCGGCGGCGTGATCACCGGCATCGAGGGCGCTGTTGGCAGCGCGCACCAGGTCGAACAGCATCGCCATGGCCGCCGGGGTGTCGAGGTCGTCGTCCATCGCCGCCCGAAAGCTGACCAGGGCGGCGGGGTCGGGCTCGACGTCGACCAGCGCCTCCTCACCGGCGCGGCGAGCCAGGTTGTCGAGACGCTCGAGGGCGGCGGTGGCGTCGGCCGTGGTCGCCGGGGTCACCTCCAGCGGCGAGCGGTAGTGCGAGCGCAGTACGAGCAGGCGGTACGCCCGCCCGTCGACACGCTCGAGCAGGTCGGTCAGCGAGGTGAAGTTGCCGAGCGACTTGCTCATCTTCTCGCCGCCCACCACCACCCACCCGTTGTGCACCCAGTGGCGGGCGAAGGTCCGCCCGAGGGCCACCGCCTGTGCACGCTCGTTCTCGTGGTGGGGAAAAGCCAGGTCTTGGCCTCCGCCGTGGACGTCGAAGCCCTCGCCGAGGAGGTCGAGCGACATGACCACGCATTCGGTGTGCCATCCCGGGCGCCCTCCGCCCCAGGGTGAGGGCCAGGTCGGCTCGCCGGCCTTGGCCGCCTTCCACAACGCGAAGTCGTGCCCGGAGCGCTTCTGGTCGTCGACGTCGACCCGGGCCCCGGCCTGGAGCGACTCGAGCGTCTGTCGGGCCAGCAGGCCGTAGCTCTCGACCCGGCCGACGTCGAGGTACACGCCGTCGGAGGTGCGGTAGGCAACGCCGGCGTCCATCAGCTCGCCGATGAGCTCGACCATGCGCTCCACGTAGGCGGTGGCGTGGGGGTCGGCATCAGGGCGGCGTACCCCGAGGGCGTCGATTGCCTCGTACCACACCGCCTCGTACTCAGCGGCGACCTCGGCCTCGGTGCGGCCCTCACGGTTGGCCCGATCGATGATCTTGTCGTCGACATCGGTGATGTTGGACACATGGTGGACGCGGTAGCCGCTCCAGGTCAGGTACCGACGGAGCACGTCGAACACCAGCACGAAGCGGCCGTGGCCCAGATGGGGCACGTCGTAGACGGTGGGGCCGCACACGTACATCGACACCACGCCCGGTTCGCGCACCTCGAGAGGACGCACCGTGCCCGTGGCCGTGTCGTGGAGCCGCAGCATCGGGCGAGAGTACCGACCCGAGCGCGGGGCGAACCCGGACGTTCCCGCCACGCCTGGCGGGCGCCGCGCAGCGGACATGACGAGCGAGTGGTCGAGAACCCCGCCGGAGGGACCGACACCCGCCGGTAGGCTCCGGCAGTGGCCGAGGTCCCCGACAAGCCCTCGCTGGAGGGCCTGGAGCAGAAGTGGGCCCAGCGCTGGCAGGCCGAGGGCACCTACGCCTTCGACCGCTCCCGGCGGCGCGACGAGGTGTACTCCATCGACACGCCGCCGCCCACGGTGAGCGGCTCGCTGCACGTGGGCCACGTGTTCTCCTACACCCACACCGACACGGTCGCCCGCTACCAGCGGATGCGGGGCCGGGCGGTGTTCTATCCGATGGGGTGGGACGACAACGGCCTGCCCACCGAGCGGCGGGTGGAGAACCACTACGGCGTGCGCTGCGACCCGTCGCTGCCCTACGAGCCCGCCTTCGTGGCGCCGGCATCGACCCCGGGTTCTCCGGTCTCGGTGTCGAGACCCAACTTCATCGAGCTCTGTCACACCCTCACCACCGAGGACGAGCAGGTCTTCGAGGACCTGTGGCGCACGCTCGGGCTCTCGGTCGACTGGTCGATGACCTACGCCACCATCAGCGACGCTGCCCAGCGGGTCTCCCAGCGGGCGTTCCTGCGCAATCTGGCCCGGGGCGAGGCCTACTCCACCGAAGCCCCCGTGCTGTGGGACGTCGACTTCCGCACGGCGGTGGCCCAGGCCGAGCTGGAGGACCGGGAGCTCTCGGGCGCCTACCACCGGCTGGCCTTCGCCTCGATGGCGGGAGGCGACCCGGTGGTGGTGGAGACGACCCGCCCCGAGCTGGTGCCGGCCTGCGTCGCCCTGGTCGCGCACCCCGACGACCCCCGCTACGCCCCGCTGTTCGGCACCGAGGTCGTCACCCCGCTGTTCGAGGTGGCCGTCCCCGTCCTCGCCCACGAGCTGGCCGAACCCGACAAGGGCTCGGGCATCGCCATGGTCTGCACCTTCGGCGACACCACCGACGTCACCTGGTGGCGGGAGCTGCGCCTGCCGGTGCGCTCGGTGGTGGGGCGCGACGGACGGCTCCACCAGGCCAGGCCCGACTGGATCGCCGGGCCCGGGCCCGAGGCGGCGTGGGCCGAGCTCGCCGGGTCGACGACCGTCGCCGCCCGCCAGCGCATCGTCGAGCTGCTCCGCCAGGGCAATGCCCTGCTCGGCGAGCCCCGGCCCATCACCCATCCGGTGAAGTTCTACGAGAAGGGCAGGCGCCCGCTCGAGATCGTCACCAGCCGGCAGTGGTACATCTCCAACGGCGGCCGGGACGAGGGGCTGCGCCAAGCCCTGCTGCGCCGGGGCAAGGAGCTGCGTTGGCACCCGGCCCACATGCAGACCCGCTACGAGCACTGGGTGGAGGGCCTCAACGGCGACTGGCTCATCAGCCGCCAGCGCTACTTCGGTATCCCCTTCCCGCTGTGGTACCCGATCGGTCCCAACGGCATCGTCGACCACGGCCACCCTCTCGTGCCCGACGAGTCGCGCCTGCCCGTTGACCCGTCGAGCGACGTGCCCGACGGCTACCACGAGGCCGACCGGGGTAGCCCCGGTGGCTTCGTCGCCGACCCCGACGTCATGGACACCTGGGCCACGTCGTCGCTGACCCCCCTCATCGCCACCGGGTGGGAGGAGGACCACGACCTCTTCTCCCGCACCTACCCGATGGACCTGCGCCCCCAGGGCCAGGACATCATCCGCACCTGGCTGTTCTCGTCGGTGGTGCGCAGCCACCTCGAACACGACGACCTGCCCTGGACCGACGCCGCCATCTCGGGGTGGGTACTCGACCCGGACCGCAAGAAGATGTCGAAGAGCAAGGGCAACGTCGTGACCCCCCGACCCCTCCTCGACGAGTTCGGAGCCGACGGGGTGCGCTACTGGGCGGCCAGCGGCCGTCCCGGCACCGACACCGCCACCGACTTCGGGCAGATGAAGGTGGGCCGCCGTTTGGCCACCAAGATCCTCAACGCCTCCCGGTTCGTGCTCTCCCGTCTCCCCGACCAGCTCGCCGGCGATGGCGCCGTCACGTGGGCGCTCGACCGCTCGATGCTGGCCCAGCTGGCCGAGGTGGTCGCCGACGCCACCGCCGCCATGGACGCCTTCGACTACACCCGCGCCCTCGAGCGCACCGAGCGGTTCTTCTGGGGCTTCTGCGACGACTACCTCGAGCTGGTCAAGGGCCGGGCCTACGGCGAGGCGGGCAGCGCCGGGGTCGACTCCGCCCACCAGGCCCTGAGCTGTGCCCTCGACACCCTGCTGGCGCTGTTCGCCCCGGTCCTGCCCTTCGTCACCGAGGAGGTGTGGTCGTGGTCGAAGCAGGGATCGGTCCACACCTCGCCGTGGCCCTCCGCTGCGCGCCTGGACTCGGCCGCCGGCGACGGTGACCCGCTCGTGCTCGAGGTCGCCGCCGCCGTGCTCGGCGAGGTGCGCAAGGCCAAGACGGCGGCCCAGCGCTCGCTGCGCGCCGACGTGGCCCGGGTCGCGGTCACCGACACGTCGCCGAGGCTGGCGGCGCTCGCCGGGGCGGCCGACGACGTGCGCCAAGCCGGCCGGGTCGAGCGCCTCGAGACCGTCGAGGGGCCCCGGGGCATCGAGCCCGTCGTCACCGTCGAGTTGGCCGGGCCCTAGATGTGTTCTCTCGGGAGGTTGGTGACGCGGCTGACTGGTGGACCACCG
>JADDQY010000046.1 GCA_016781135.1 Actinomycetota bacterium | reverse complement strand
GTGTCGTTCACGATACCGGGCAGCACGACGCGAGCAAACTTCCTCAGGCTGAACCGGACTGGGGCGCGGCGATCGTGGTCGAAACCGGACCGGCGAGCTCTTGGGCTCGCGCCACCAGGGCGGCGGCGGCGCCCACCCGTTGTTGGTACCGCCCGAGGTCGCCAGCCTGCAGCGCCGCCTGGGCCTCGTCGAACGCCACTGCCGCTTGAGCCAGCAGCTCGGCAACGCCCTCGGTGCCCCCCCCAGGTTGCGGTGGCGCTGGTTCGTCCGCCGGCGGTCGGTCTGGCGGTGGTGCCCCGGCGTCGCCGGCGTCGTCGGGCGCCGGCTCCTCGTCCCCGGCTCCAGCAGCGGTGGGGAACAGCTGCCGCAGTGCGAGCTCGAGCGTGTTGTCCACGACCACCCTGCGGCCGAACGACACGATGACCTTGCGCAACTCGGGGATCTGGGTGGTCGGCGCGACCACATAGAAGGGACGGACGTAGAGCAGGGACTGGTCGATGGGGATGATGACCAGGTTGCCGTACTGAACCTCGGAGCCCTGTCCGCCGAGCAGCGTCTGCAGCTCGGACACCTCTTGATTCTGCTGCATGTTGGCACCGACGATCGCCGGGCCGTCCGGGAGGTCGGCCCGGGGCATGACGAAGGTCTGGAGCTGCCCGTAGTTGTCGGGATCGCTCTTGGCCACCATGAAGGCGGTGAGCTCCTTGCGGGTGTCGTCTGGGGAGACGGGGACGAAGGGGCGCAACATCACGAAGCTGAGCTCGTCGTCGCCGGGCAGGCGCATCAACAGGTAGTAGGGGTCGATGCGAGCCTCACGTGCCGGACCCACCGCCTGTCCGGTGACCGGGTCGATCTGCTGGCTCAGCTGGTTGGCGCTTCCCGAGCCCGGGTCCTGGGCGACGTTCCATCCGTCGTTGTTGTTGTAAAAGTCGTCGGGATCGTCGATGTGGTACCGGCCCCACATCGTCGTCTGGGTGCGGAACAGGTCCTCCGGGTAGCGGAAGTGGGCTCGGAGCTCCTGGGGCACCAGCTCGCCGTCGGTGAAGAGATCGGGGAAGGCCTGCCGGTAAGCAGCGAGCAAGGGGTCCTTGCCGTCGACGGCATAGAAGGTGACGGTGCCGTCGTAGGCGTCGACGACGGCCTTGACCGAGTTGCGGACGTAGTTGAAGCTGCGGTTCAACCCGCTTGCCGGGGCTACGGCGCCGGTCTCCGCCTGCTGGGCGTAGGGGTAGTGGTCGGAGGTGGTGTAGCCGTCGATCACGTACTGCAACCGCCCCCCGAGGCTGACCACGTAGGGGTCGGCGTCGAACGCCAGGAAGGGCGCGAGGCTCTGCACCCGCTCCCTGATGTCGCGCTTGTAGAGGATCTTCGAGCGGTCCTGGATGTTGGACGAGATCAGCGGGTTGATGTCGCCGAAGCGCAGGGCGAAGGCGGCGCGGCGCAGGTAGGAGCCCATCCCTACGCCGTCGTGACCGTCGTAGGCGGTGAACTGGGTGGTCCCGTCGGCGTTTTGGAAGTCGATCTCCTCCCGGGCGGTGTTGACGAGCACGTAGCCCTCGAGGCCTTCGCCGATGTAGATCCCGGGGCGTTGGTCGGGGACGAGCGTTGGTTCCCCGTCGACTGGGATGTCGGAAAGCACCATCACTGGACGGCCGGACTCGTCCTTGGCGTTGGCTGGAGCCGCCACCGCCCCGTAGCCGTGGGTGTAGGTCAGGTGCTTGGCCTCCCACGAGTCCTGGGGAACGCCGGGCGTGTCGAGCTCCCGGGCCGACAGCAGCGTCTGGGTCAGCTCGCCGTTGACCCGGTAGCGATCGACGTCGACGTCGATGATCTGGTACTGGCGACGGACCTCTTGGAGCCGTTGGAAGCTTTGCAGCAAGAAGTCCGGGTCCCACACCCGGATGTTGTCCACCGTCTCCTGGTTGTCGGCCAACCCGTTGGCGTCGAGCGACTCGCTGGCGGCGAAGGGCTGTTCGTCGACCTCGTCGACGCCCAGGGCGGCCCGGGTGGCATCGATGTTGCGCTGGATGTAGGGCGCCTCCCGGGACGACTCGGCCGGGACCACCTGGAACCGCTGGACGAACGCTGGGTAGATGCCCCCGACCACCACGGCGGCCAGCGCCCACGACCCGACGGCCAGCGCCGGCAGCACCCACCCCCGCCGGCGGATGTTGAGCAGTAACAGGACGAAGGCGGCCAGCGAGATCACGATCAGCAGTTCGAGGGCCGGCAACTTGGCGTTGACGTCGGTGTAGGTGGCGCCTTGCACGGTGCCGTCCGTGGAGAAGTTGAGCTCGTAGCGCTGCAGCCAGTACCCAGCCGCTCGCAGGAGGGCCATGGCGCCGAGCAGCACCGAGAGGTGGGCCTTGACCTGCACCGTCACCCGCTGGGCGGTGCCCTGGAAGCGGATGCCCCCGTTGAGGTAGTGGGCCACCGCGGTGACGACGGCGATGATGACCAGGGTGGCGAAGAGCCAGTCGATGACGAAGGTGAGGAATGGCAGCTGGAAGACGTAGAAGCCGACGTCGGTCCCGAACTCCGGATCGCTGACGCCGAAGTCCCGGGCGTTGTTGAACAGGATCCACTCGTTCCAGCGGGACGAGACGCCGGCGCCGGCGATGAGGGCCAACCCGGCCGCAACGACCAGGCGCACCAGTCCCGTGCGGTTCCCCACCAGCTCGTGGTAGCGCTCGATGACCTCCTCTTCGGGCCCGGGAGGACGGAAGCGAGGACCGAGGCGGTCGGCGACCAGGAGGTTCACCCACAGCAGGAGGAAGAACACGACGCTGAACACCGCCCCGAGCGCGACCTTGGCCCCGAGGACCCCGGTGAACACTCCGGTGAAGCGGAGGGAGTCGAACCACAGGTAGTCGGTGTAGAAGCCGGCGATGCCCCGTAGTGACGTCAACAGGACGAACAGGATGACGCCCAGCGCCACCAGCCACGTCTTGCTTCGACCGCCCACCTGCTGGGGAGGTCGGCGTGGAAGGTCGCCGGGGGAGCGCATCGGCGGGAGCCTATTGGTTAACGGTCAATCGGCGGCGGTCGGGTCGGGGGACCCTCGCCGCGATTGCCGAAATCGTTGCGAAAAAACCGGTCAGCTCCCGACGCTGACGATGGTGCAGCGGCAGCCGAGGTGTGCTGGTGGGTGGCGCTGGCCGGTGGGGAACGGCTCGCCTCGGGGCGTCAGCGCCAAAGCGTTGTCGTCGCAGTCGGGGCAAGGCCCCTCCTCGGCGTCAACCACCCAGCGCAGGTTCCCCTCCTGAGCGACGGCGAAGCGGCCCCGGGTGTGGGCGGCGGCCGTGTGGTGACGGGCCAGGGGTTCGACGCGGGCCGTCTTCCACTCCCGGTAGGCCGATGAGGTGCCCTCGGCCAGGGTCACCTCGTCTCCGTCGGCGGCCTCCAACACCCGCTGGAGCCGAGCTCGCAGATCCTCAACCACGGCCGCGGCCAGACCGACGGCGAGGTCGGTGACCCCCGGTGGGTCGCTGCCATCGCCGGCTCCGAGTCGGGCGGCGGTGGTCAACACCGGGTCGGCCACCTCGAGGTAGCGGGCGGTGTGGTCGCTCGCCCCAGGGAGGAGCTCGGGCAGCGACACCAGGCCACGGCGGCGCCGAAGGGTGTCGAGCACCTCGTTCTGCTCGTCGGCCAGGGTACGTTTGAGGGCCTTCACCAGGGTGCGCTCGACCGGCTCGAGCTCGATGTCGCGTCGCTGGAGGAGCTCCTCGTCGTCCGGTTCACCGCTCTGGCCGGCGCCGTCGTCCGCCGGCGCGGGCGCCGGCGCCGTGTCGCTGGCCGGCTCCGGTTCGGCGGTGGTCGCTACGTCCGTGGCCGTCTGCGCCCGAAGCCGGGCGAACAGCTCGTCCACGCCACCCCCGCTGGGGCGCTGGGGCGCAGAAGGAGCGCTGATCGCAGCCGGCGGTGCTTCGAGCTCTTCGTCGAGAGCGGCATCCACCTCGGCCGTCTCGCCGCCCTCTGCGGGGTCGTCGAGGGGCTCCTCCACCGGGCCAGGCGAACGAACGATGTCGATGCTTCGGGCGGAGACCTCGAGCACCGGCTCCGAAGTGGTGGGCGACGGTGCGATCGCCTCGGCAGCGACGTCGGCCACCGCCCCCGACGACGTCGATTCCGCAGCCCGCTGGTCGGGCTCTGGAGGCTCCACTCCAGAAGCCGGCGCGTGCACGCCGTTCCCGTTGGATCCACGGTGCTGCTCCTTGGAGGCGGCGGAGAACGTCGGCAGTGGGCCGAGCCCGAGGTCGCGAGCGGCGCTGAGCTCGGCCTCGAGCTCCTCGACGGTGGTCTCGGGCTGGGAACCCACCCGCAGTGCCGCTGTCTCCGCCGCCGCCCGGGCCTCGGCCTCGGCCACCGAGAGCTCGCTGGTCGCTTCGTCGAGGGTCGACCGGACCACCCGGTAGGCCTCGAGCAGTCGTTCCCGTCCCGCCCGCAGCTGTTCCAACTGCTGGTGGGCGGCCTTCCGCCGGCGGGCGAGATCCTTCAGCACCCGCTCGCGCACCGCTTGGGCCTCTCCCACCATCTGGCGGCCCTCGGCCTTGGCTCGTTCGAGCTCCTCCTCGGCCCTGCGGTAGGCCTCGGCGGTGATCTCCGCCGCCACCTTCTCGGCCTCCTCGCTCCTGCGGGCGAGGAGCGATTCCGCCTCCTGCTCGGCCCGGCTGCCCTCACCGCTGGCCTCCCGCACCATCCGGGCGACCTGCTCCTCAGCTCGGGCGCGGATATCCCGAGCCGCCTCTCGGGCGGCGTGCAGGACCCGTCCGGCCTCCTGGCCGAGCGCCGCTTCGATCTCCTCGTCGGTGAGCGTCCGTGACGCCGCCCTGGCTTCGGCCGCCTCCAGGCGGATGCGCTGCAAGCGCTCTCGCTCTCGGGCAGCGGCGAGCTCGGCGGCCACCTGGGCGAGGAACGCCCTCACCTCGTGCTGGTTGAAGCCCCGGAAGCTGACCGGGAACTCCTTACTGGCTACCTCCTCGGCGCCGAGAGCCCCATCATGCACGCCAACGATGGTAGGGCCGGGACTGTTCGGGTTCGCGGATGGGTCAGATCAATCCGCCGGTGAGGTCGTCGAGGCCTTCGAGTACGCCGTCGAGCAGGTTGACCAGCGGATCGGCCACCGGTTCGAGCACGGACTCGGGCTCGGCGGGGGGCGCCGGGACCACGACCGGCGGAGGTGGAGGTGGCGACGGGGGCGCCAGCGGAGCGGGGCGGACCAGGCGGGGCGCAGGCACCGGGGGTGGCGCAGGCTGGGTTCGACGCGGCTGCGACGGGGTCAGGAGGGGCGGGAAGGTCGGGAAGGTCGGGTTGGCCGGCGGACCGCTGAAGATCAACGGCGACCGGTTCACCGCTTCGTCGAGCGCGCTCATCAGCTCGGCGCGCCGTGCGCTCAGGTCGACGGCCACCACCCCCCAGCCAGCTCCTGCCTCCCGCAACCGGAAGACTTCCCGCCAACGATGGCCGAACCCATCCCCCTCGCCCACCAGGGCCACGGCCGCACCGACCAGGGTCTCGCCGACCGGCCGTTGCTGCTCGTCGAGCAGCGCCTGGTCGAACGCCGGCTCGTGCACCAACCCGGGGAGGATCGTCTGGAAGAAGGAGACCTCGGGGGAGACATCATCGCGCAGCGACGCGGTGAAGCCGATCGAGCGACCCTTGAGCGCCGCCTGCAGATCGATGACGTCGCCGAGGAAGCGCCGGTCCCACGGATGGGGCACCGACCCGAAGTTGAGGGGGCTGGCGCGCAACGGCAGCTTGCCGGGGGCGGGCACGACGACCTGGCGCAATGCCGGCAGGCCTCCCCGAAGCTCGCGCCCGCCCGACGACAGCGTGGCCGCCCCCTCGTAGACCACGAACGACGCCCCGGTGGAACGGGAGACTCGCCCGGCGCCATCCACGAGGCGCAGGCGGGCTCCGCCGGCATCGATCGCCAGCGACCGGTTGGCTGGGGCGACCACCAGGGCATCACCGGCCAGGAGCGTGGGAACCTCGGTGAGGGCCAGGCGTGACCCGCTGGCGTCACCGCCGCTCCACAGCTCGACAGAACCGCCCTCGACCATCCTCACCACCGCCTCACCGTCGACCACGTCGATGACGTCACCCGCTCGGAGGACGTGGTCGCCACCGCTGACCATCCGCCGCCCGTCGAGCCCACTGATGCGCCCCAGGCCCTCCAGCGCTAGCCTCGCCGCCTGCGGTCGCGGTCGAGGGCCCTCGATCCGCTCGGCGCCGGCCAAGCTGACGCCGCAGACGAGCACGACCACGTTGACCACGGCCAGCACCCGCACCGCCAGTGACCTCGCCAGCGGGATCACCGGGCGATCCGGGCGGAGCGACCGTTGCAGGGAACGAGGCCGCTGCGGCCGGCGGGGAGCACCAGGGTGAAGGTGGACCCGACGCCAGGCTGCGACCGGCACACCAATGCCCCGCCGTGAGCTTCGGAGATGTGGCGGACGAGGGCCAGGCCGAGGCCGAGGCCGCCGAACTGGCGGGTGGCGGAACCGTCGCCCTGGGAGAACTCGCCGAAGATCGTGTCGAGTCGCTCGGGGAGGATGCCGACGCCTCCGTCGCTCACCGACAGCTCGACCAACGGGGAGGACCCGCTGGTGGTCGACGCGCCCGGCTGGGCCGACAGCACGATGTCGCCGCCGGCGGGGGAGTACTTCACGGCGTTGTCGATCAGCTCGTCGATCATCTGGTCGAGGTAGCGCCGGTCGCCCTGGACGTGGCAGGTGGGTGCTCCGGCGCCGCGGATCAGGGTGTGGCGATCACCGATGCGATCCCTCCAACGCTCCTCGGCGGCCTGGAGGACGTCGTCGACGGGGACGACCTCGGTGCGCAGCTCAAGGCGACCGGCCGCGACGGTGGCGAAGTTGACCAGCCTGGTGATCACCCGCTCGAGCTGGCCGGCGCCCAACAGGATCTCCGAGGCGAACTCGCGGGTCCGCTCCTCGGGAAACGTACGGCTCGACAGCATGGCGGCGTAGGCCTTGATGGGGGTGAGGGGGGTCTTCCATTCGTGGCTGATGTTGGCCAGGAACTCGGTCTTCATTCGCTCGATCTCCCGCTCGGGGCGCAGGTCGCGCAGCACCACCACGGCGCCGGCGATCTCTCCTGCCGCTCCCCTGACCGCGCCGCACGACACCGCCACCGGCACCTTGGCGCCGTCGCTGCGCTGCACCATCCCGGTGGTGCTCCAGGGATCGAGGCGGGGCTGGGCGATGCGGGCGGTCAGGTCGTCGCCCTGGGCTCCCCACAGCGACAGCACCGAGACCGAGCCACCGCACACCTTGGCGGCGGGAAGGTCGAACAGCTCCTCGGCGGCGGCGTTGAAGTCGGTCACCAACCCGGTGGCGTCGACCGCCATCAACGCCTCACCCATGCCCGCGACCACGGCTTCCAGGCGACTCCGCAGGCGGGCTTCGTCGACGGCGGCCTCGCGCAGTTCACCGGTCATGGTCCCGAGCGCCACCGCCATCGAGTCGAAGGCGTCGCCCAGGGCACCGAGCTCGTCGCGATGGTCGAGCTGGGCGCGAGCATCGAGGCGCCCGGCCCGGATCTCCTCGGCGGTGGTGGTGAGGCGGCGCAAGCCGGCGCCGATGCGTTCGCCGACCACGGTGGCCAGCACCAGGGCGACCAAGGCGGCCCCGAGGGCCACGAGGAACAGCGTCCGGAACAGCGACTGGCGGGTCTGGGCGACCAGGGTGGTGGGGGCCGACACCACCACGGCGAAGACGGGTTCGCCTCCGGCGCTGACCGGATGGGCGGACACGAACAGGTCGTCGACCACCTTGTTGGTGGGGTCGGCGCCGTCGAGCACCTCGTTGGCGGCGGCGACGAGCGTCGCCCGGGGTGGCGGCGGACCGGCGCGGGCGAGCAGGCCGTCGCGGCCCACCAGGGCGAGGCTCAAGTTGGGGTCGGCGTCCTTGCGCTGGATGAGGTAGCTGGCGTCGAAGCGCTCGGCGGCGAAGATGACCCCGACGAAGATCGACTGGCCCCGGGCGTTCACCGTGACCGGCGATGCCGCCGCGGCCAACGCCTCACCCGCCAGCACCGCCGGCGCCCCGCGGTCGCCCTGCTGGTCGGCCAGCGTCTCCCGCACGACCCGGGCGCTGGAGATGTCGACCCGCAGGCTGGGCCGGTCCACCCCTGCGCCTCCCACCACGACGCCTTGGGCGTTGACGTAGGCGAGGATGTCGCCCTGGAACACCAGGTTCTCGGCGATGGTGCCGAGCTGGCTGCGGAGCTCGTTGGCGGCGATGGCACCCACGGCCGAATCGGGGTCGTCGGCCAGGGTGAGGAGGCGGGCGGTGTCCTCGTTCTGCCGGGAGGAGCTGAACACCAGGGCCGCCAGCTTGGCGCTGACCACGGCGTCGGCGGCGGCGCGCTCCATGGCGGCCGCCTCCGCCTGGGCGCTGTCACCTATGCGTCGCAACGCCTCGTCCTCCACGTTGGCCACGACCACGGCCGACAGGGCCACCGACACCGCCAACACGACGAGCAGGATGGTCCCCGTCGCGCTGGCTGCCACCCGAGCCGAGATCGACCGCTGGCTGAGGGTGAACAGGGCTGAGCCCAGGCCGAGCGCACCGAGGATCCGGGCGGCGTCGGCGAGAGAGCCGGGCTGGGTGAAGGGGCTGGAGATCGTGATGGCCTCGGCGAGGGCCAGCAGGCCGAGCCCGAGCCACAGCTGACGGCGGGGGGCGATGTCGCTCGCCCGGAGGGAGCCGGCGAGGACCAGCGCCAGGCCGGCCAGACGCGGCACCACCACCACGGCGCTGGCGCCGTCGGGTTCCAACAGCGACCCGTGCAGGAACGACGCCAGCCCGAGGCCGGAGAACCCGAGCGCCAACAGGGTCTGGCCCTGACGCTCCCGGGTGAGCAGCTGGGCGCGAACGACCACGCCCACGCCGGCAACCGCGGCGAGGAAGAGCACGAACTCGGCGGCGAACGCCAGCAGGGCCGAGGAGGTGCTCATCGTCGATCCCTCATCGGCGATCGCGGGGTGCGGACATCCCCCTTCTCATCGGCACCTGCCGGCCCAAACTGAAGGGAAATCTTCACCATGGCGTCCGGACCAGGCCAGAAGCGCCCCCGGCGGTGAGGATGCGCAGGGCGTCGGCGACCGTGTCGACGGGCTCGACCCGCACCTCGTCGCCCACCATGCGAGTGGCCTGGGGCAGCTCAGCCCGAGGTACGAGAAACAAGTCGAGACCTTCGTGTTCGACGGCGACGGCCTTCTGGCTCACCCCTCCCACCTGGCCGACGGAGCCGTCGAGCTCGATGGTCCCGGTCGCCGCCACCTGCCGACCTCCGGACAGGTCACCCTCGGAGAGCACGTCGAGAACCTCCAGGGCGAACGCCAGACCGGCCGAGGGACCACCGATGCGGTCGGTGGCGATGTCGACGTCGACGGGGAGGTCGAAGCGTGGTGCACGGGTGCGAAGCAGGGCTCCCAGCTGCCCCTGCCCGGGATCCTCAGCACCGGGGGCAAGGGTGAGGGCGACCGAGCGCCGGTCCCCGCCGCCGGCCCCCTCGACGTCGAGCTCGATGCGGTGGTGCGGCGGTTGCCCGGCCAGGAGTCGAAGCACGTCGTGGTGGGAGGTGACGCCGGTGCCCTCGAGGCCGACGATGAGATCGCCGGCGACGAGGAGGCCGTCGGCGGGTGCCCCCGAGACCACGTCGACGACCTCGGCCCCGTCTCCGGACACGGCGTCGTAGCCCAGCTCCTCGAGGGCCACGGCCAGGGCCTGGCGCTTGGAGGCGTCCATTTGGTCGAGGTTGAGCTGGAGCAGCTCGTCGGGGCTGAGATCGCTCGGCCCGAACCGCCGGGCGTCGACCACGTCGATGTCGGGCCGCAGCCAGGCCCGGACCGCCTCGACCGTCGTCACCGGGGTGAGCCTGACCGTGGTCAGGTAGAACCCGCCGCCGACGTCCCCCGGTGGCTGTTCGGTGCTCTCGACGAGGTCGCCCACGTCGATCACCGAGCCCGGGGAGATGGCGACGAACGGCAACGGCACCACCAGGGCCCCCACGGTGAGCAACGCCGTCACCGCCACGGCCAGCGTGATCGGCCCCCACCGCCGGCCTCGGGCGAAGCGGCGGGAAGGCGTCGCAGGGGGTGCCTCGGCCCGCCCCGGTACGCTCGATTCCACGGTGTTCACGCTGGTCGTCTGCCTCGTCGTGGTCGTCTTCTCGGGAGCCGCGGTGCTGCACATCGTCCTCTCCGACGCCCCCCAGCGTGCCACGCTGCGGGCGCCGCCACGGCGCGAGCCTCGGGTCGAGCCGGCGCCGCGCTCGACCGAGGGCCCCGAGCTCCCCCCTGACGGGATCGAACCCGTGCGCCACGAGGTGCCGGGGGTGCAGGAGCGCTCGCCCTCGCTCGGCCCTGCTCCTTTGCCTGGCGTCGCCGCCGGGCCGCCCTCGGCCGAGCCGGCACCGGAGCCGCCTCCCCCGGATCCGTCACCGCCCATCCGATCGCCGCCCGGCGTTTCCTCCTCGGGGTGGGGGGCGGCCAACGAGGTCCCGGAGGCCAGCCGGGTGCGCTCCGCGGCCTTGCTGGTGGCGCTGCTCACCACCGTGGGGGGCCTGTTGGCCTTCGCGGTGGTGGTCGTGCTCGCCTTGTCCGCAGTGGCGTTGCGAGCCGCGCTGAGATGACCGGGCCCGCACCTTCGTCTCGACGCATCGCCGCCATCGCCGGCCACGAGGGCGACGTCCACGCCGCCGCCGAGCTCCTCGACCACCCCGAGCCAGCCACCCGAGCGACCGCCCTCGGCGCCCTCGCCCGTCTCGGCGTGCTCACCTCGGCTCGCCTGCACCAGGCGCTGGCCGACCCGTCCCCGGTGGTACGCCGCCGGGCCGTCGCGGTCGCCGTCGGGCATCCCGAGGTGTCGCTGCTCGCCCTGCTCGCCGACGGCGACGACTCGGTGGTCGAGCAGGCCGCCTGGGCCTGTGGCGAGCGGGAGGCGGCGGAGCCGGCCGTGGTCGAGGCTCTGGTCGAGGTCGTCGGGTCCCACCGCAACCCGCTGTGCCGGGAGGCGGCGGTGGCTGCCCTCGGCGCCATCGGTGACCACGCTGGCCTGCCTGCCGTGCTGGCCGCCACCGGCGACCGGGCGACAGTGCGTCGCCGGGCGGTGATCGCCCTCGCCCCCTTCAGCGGCCCCGAGGTCGACGCCGCGCTGGCCCGGGCAGCGGGCGACCGTGACTGGCAGGTGCGCCAGGCGGCCGAGGACCAGCTGGGCTGAATGTCGCCCAACCGAAGACGCCGGGGACGGGGCCGTCGGCTGCGCCTACGGTGAAGGCGGGCCAGGCTGGCGGGGCGAGCGCATCGGGACGGATGAGTGGTCAGGGCGGAGGACGCAGGCTCCGCCGGCGTCCGCAGCACCACCGGCTCGCCGTCGACCTTGGGCTCGACGGCGAGAACATCACATGAACATGGTCTTGAGGGAATCGTAGGCCTCGATGCAGCGGCCGGCGCCGAGCACCACGCACTCGAGTGGGGCGTCGACCAAGCTGACGGGGACGTTGGTCTCCTCGGCGATGCGTTGGTCGAGACCCCGCAGCATCCCACCCCCACCGACCAGGTGGATGCCGTGGTTGATGAGGTCCTGGGCCAGCTCGGGCGGGGCCTGGCCCAGGCACGACACCACGGAGTCGCAGACGGCGCTGATGTGGTCTTCGATCGACGACCTCACCTCGCCGGGGGACAGGATCACGGTCTTGGGCAGTCCGCTCATGAGGTCGCGGCCCCGCACCTCGGCCTTGACCTCGTCCCTGGTGGGCCAGGCCGAGCCGATCGTCACCTTGATGTCCTCGGCGGTGCGCTCGCCCACGGCGATGCCGTACTCCCGCTTCACGTAGGCCTGGATGGCGTAGTCGAGGTCGAACGAGCCGAGCCGGATGGCGCGCAGGGCCACGATGCCCCCGAGGGAGATGACAGCGGTCTCGGAGGTGCCGCCCCCGATGTCGACCACCATGTTGCCGAACGGCTCGTTGACGGGCAGGCCGGCGCCGATCGCCGCCGCCATGGGCTGGCCGATGAGCTGGGCGTCGGCCGCACCGGCCCGGCGGGCCGCCTCGATGACGGCGCGCCGCTCGACCTCGGTGATCGCCGAGGGGACACAGATGACCACCCGGGGCCTGTTGAAGCGGCTCACGCCGGCCCGGTTCAACAGCAGCCGGATCATCCGCTGGGTGACGTCGAAGTCGGTGATGGCGCCCTTGCGCAGCGGACGCACGGCCTGGATGTAGCCAGGGGTGCGACCGATCATCTGCCAGGCTTCGTGTCCCATGGCCAACACGTCGCCGGTCTTGACGTTGAGGGCGATGACCGACGGCTCGTTGAGCACGATCCCCTGCCCCTTGGCGTAGACGAGGGTGTTGGCCGTGCCCAGGTCGATGGCAAGGTCCCGGGCCATCGCCGGCTACCGGTACCGCTGGTCGGGGCGCCGGCCCTGACCAGGCCGGCGCTCGGGAGCCAACGCCTGCATCTCCCGGGTGAAGTCGTCGATGCCTTGCTCCAGCGTGGTGGGGTGGCGGTGGCGCAGCCACAGCACGAGCGAGCCCACCACGCTCAACACCAGCGCCGCCAGGAGAAAGACCAGTCCGCTCACCGCTGGGCCGCCACCGTGTGCACTGAGCCCCCGGGGAGGTCGGCGGTGCACGACGACCACGCCTCGCCCCCCTGCCACGTCTCCTTCTTCCAGATCGGGACCGTGGCCTTCAGGGTGTCGATGCAGAAGCGGGCAGCCTCGAAGGCGTTGCCCCGGTGGGGTGCGGACACGGCCACCACCACCGAGGCCACCTCCACCTCGAGCCGTCCGACCCGGTGAAGCAGGGCGACACGACCGAGGTCGGGCCAGCGTCGGCGGGCCTCACCGGCGATGCCCGCCAGCCGGGGCTCGGCCTGCTCGCGGTAGGCCTCGTACTCGAGGGCGCAGACTCCGGGACGGCCCTCGGCGTGGTCGCGGACGGTGCCGGTGAAGATCACCGACGCCCCACAGTCGGGCCTGACCACCCACGTTGCCACCTCGGTCAACGGCAACGGGTGCTCGGACAGCGCCACCCAGTCGTCGCCTCTTGGGCCGACGATCGCGCTGTCGTTCCCCTGACCGGAGGGGCCAAGCCTCATCGTCCCATGCTATTCCCCCCGTTCGTGCACGACCGGACCGGCTGTCGTGGGCGGTTAGCGGGTAGCCCGTCTCCATGCCGCTTCCGCCCGACCAAACCACCTCGACCTCGGCGCCGGTGCCCGAGGGCGCCAGCCTGGCCGACCTCGTTGCCGCGGCGGCCGGGTGCCAGGCCTGTGACCTGTGGCGGCGGGGGACCCAGACGGTGTTCGGTGCCGGCCCGCCCGACGCCGAGCTGATGCTCGTGGGCGAACAGCCGGGGGATCGAGAAGACCTGGAGGGAGCTCCCTTCGTCGGCCCCGCCGGCAAGGTCCTCGACCGGGGCTTGCGCGCCGCTGGGATCACCAGGGAGCGGGCCTACGCTACGAACGTGGTCAAGCACTTCAAGTGGACGCCACGGGGCAAGCGCCGCTTGCACCAGACCCCGAACGCCGCCGAGCAGGCCGCCTGCCGCCCATGGCTCGAGGCCGAGCTGGCGCTGGTGCGACCCACGGTGCTGGTGGCGCTCGGTGCCACCGCGGCCACGTCGCTGCTCGGCCGGAGCTTCCGGGTGACGCGCGACCGCGGCCGCTTCGTCGAGTCCTCCCTGGCGCCGTACGTGCTCGCCACCGTGCACCCGTCGTCGATTCTGCGGAGCCAGGGTGACGACGAGCGAGAGCGGGCCATGGACGGCTTCATCGCCGATCTCTCGGTGGCCGCCTCGGTGCTCGAGGGCGATGACCGGGCAACCGCGGGCGAGGGCCGCCCGTGAGGGTAACCACGACGATCGACGCCCGACCGCAAGCGGTCTGGCCCCACCTCGCCGCCCTCGACACCCATGCGGAGTGGATGGCCGACGCCGACGCCATCCGCTTCACCTCGGCGCAGCGCCGGGGGGTGGGCACGAGCTTCGAGTGCGACACCCGGGTGGGCCCGTTCCGCCTGACCGACCGGATAGAGGTCACCGAGTGGGAGGAGGGGCACCTGATCGGCGTCCGCCACTCCGGCGTCGTGCCCGGCACCGGTCGCTTCACCCTCGAGCGGCTGGATCGAGGCGAGCGCACCCGCTTCACCTGGGAGGAGCGCCTCGGCTTCCCCTGGCGCCTGGCGACACCGATCCTCGGCACCATCTGGCGCCGGAACCTGACCCGTCTGAAGCAGCGGATCGAGTCGGGCTGAGCCCCCTCGCCGGGATGGTGGAGGATGTCGATCCTCCACCAGGGTCTCGAATGCCCGGCTACTGCGAGATGGGCGCCAGCCACACCACGCCGAGGGGGGGCAGGGTGAGCACGGCGGAGTGCTCCTCCCCGTGCCACGGGCGCTCCTCGGCCTCGAGCACGGGGCCCACGTCGGTGCCGCTGCCGGCGAAGCAGGTGGCGTCGGTGTTCAGCAGCACCTCCCAGCGACCGCCCAGGGGCAGGCCCACCCGGTAGCCGTAGCGGGGGATGGGCGTCAGGTTCGCCAGGCACGCCACCGGCCTCCCGCCCGCCTCGCTGCCCACCGGGAGGCGAAGGAACGAGAAGCAGCTCTGGTCGGCGTCGTTGGCGTCGATCCAGTGGAAGCCGGAAGGATCGAAGTCGCCGCTCCACAGGGCCGGCTCGTCGCGGTGCAGCCGGTTGAGCTCGCGCACGAGGGCCTGCACCCCGGCGTGGCCGGGGTCGGCGAGCAGGTGCCAGTCGAGGCTGCGCTCCGAGGCCCACTCCCGGCGCTGGGCCAGCTCGCCGCCCATGAACAACAGCTGCTTGCCCGGATGCGCCCACATCCACCCGAACAGCGACCGCAGGTTGGCCAGCTGCCGCCAGGCGTCGCCCGGCATCTTGCCGAGCAGGGAGCCCTTGCCGTGCACCACCTCGTCGTGGGAGAGCGGCAGCACGAAGTTCTCGCTGAAGGCGTAGAGCAGCCCGAAGGTGAGGAGATGGTGGTGGAAACGACGGTGGATGGAGTCCTTCGAGAAGTACTCGAGGGTGTCGTGCATCCAGCCCATGTTCCACTTGTGGCCGAAGCCGAGCCCGCCCACGTAGACGGGCCGGCTCACTCCCGGCCAGGCGGTGGACTCCTCGGCGATGGTGAGGACGCCGGGGTGGCGACCGTGCATGAGGGTGTTGAACTCCTGGAGGAACGACACCGCCTCGAGGTTCTCCCGGCCACCGTGGCGGTTGGGCACCCACTCGCCCTCCTTGCGGGAGTAGTCCAGGTACAGCATCGAGGCGACGGCGTCGACTCGGAGGCCGTCGAGGTGCAACTCGTCGACCCAGTAGCGGCCGCTGGCGATGAGGAAGTTGCGCACCTCGTTGCGCCCGAAGTTGAACACCAGGGTCCCCCAGTCGGGGTGCTCGCCCTGGCGGGGGTCTTCGTGCTCGTAGAGGGCAGTGCCGTCGAAGCGGGCGAGGGCCCAGTCGTCCTTGGGGAAGTGCGCCGGCACCCAGTCGACGATGACCCCGATGCCGCGGGCGTGGAAGGCATCGACGAGGGCGCGGAAGTCGTCGGGCGAGCCGAACCGGGCGGTGGGGGCGAAGTAGCTCGAGACCTGGTAGCCCCACGACGGGGCGTAGGGGTGCTCGGCTACCGGGAGCAGCTCCACGTGGGTGAAGCCGTGATCGGCCACGTAGTCGACCAGCTCGGTAGCCAGCTCCCGGTAGGTCAGGGGACGGTTGCCCTCCTCGGGCACCTGACGCCACGAGCCGAGGTGGACCTCGTAGATCGACAGCGGACGGTGCAGGGGATCGGTGGTGCGTCGCTGCTCCAGCCAGTCGGCGTCGCCCCAGCGGTAGTCCGACTCCACCACCACGCTGGCAGTGCCGGGCGGGACCTCGGCCGAGAAGGCCATCGGGTCGGCCTTCAGGCGGAGGTGGCCGGCTGGGGTGAGGATCTCGAACTTGTAGCGCGTGCCCTGCTCTACCCCCGGGACGAACAGCTCCCACACGCCGCTCGCCCCCAGAGCGCGCATCGGGTGGAGGCGCCCGTCCCAACCGTTGAAGCTCCCCACCACCCGGACCGCCCTCGCCGATGGTGCCCACACCGCGAACGACGTCCCCCTGGCGCCCTCGTGGGTGCGCACGTGCGCCCCCAGCATCCGCCACAGCTCCTCGTGGCGCCCTTCGCCGAACAGGTGCAGGTCGAGCTCCCCGATCGTGGGCCAGAACCGGTAGGGGTCGTCGAGCACGAACCGCTGCCCGTCGGGGTAGCGCACCTCCAGGCGGTAGGCGCCGACGGCCTCGACGGGCACCTCGACGGCGAACACGCCGGCGTCGTGGACCCGGGCCATGGGGTGGGTGGCGCCGTCGTCGAGCACGAGGAGCATCTCGCTGGCGTCCGGGCGGTAGCCCCGCACCACGGTGGCCGGACCGTTGCCGTTGCCGGGGTGGGCGCCGAGCACCTCGTGTGGGTCCCGGTGCTCGCCCGCGACCAGCCGGTCGAGGTCGATCTGCACGGCGTCGCCAGCGCGAGCCTTCATCGTTCTCGGTCGGACGGGAAGTGCCGAGCACGGTGGATGCGACGGGGAACGCCGGAGGAAGGAACGGTCATCGGCTTGCCTCCAGGATGCGATGGACGGCGGCGAGAGGGATCTCCACCCACTCGGGGCGGTGCGACTGCTCGTAGCCCACCTCGTAGATGGCCTTGTCCAGCTCGAAGGCGGCCTGCACGAGGCGGCGGTCGGCGTCGACGGCGGGGAGCACGGAAGCGACGCCGTTCGTCGACAGGTAGCCGTCGAGGAAGGCGTCGGCGTTGCGCCGCTCCCAGGCGTCGGCCAGCTCGCGGAGCTCGCCGTCGGGTTCGGGCCCCCACTCCTGGAGGGCCACCTGCGGGGCGTAGTGCAAGGAGCGGACGAGCCCGGCCACGTCGCGCAGTGGAGACGATGGGCGGCGACGCTCTTCGAGGGGCCGGTCTGGCTCGCCCTCGAAGTCGAGCACGTACCAGCCGGTGTCGGTGCGCATCACCTGACCCAGGTGGTAGTCGCCGTGCACGCGGATGGCCGGCCCAGGATCCTTCAGGTCGCGCAGGTGCTGGTAGACCCGTCGGGCCCCCTCGACCAGGCTCGGCTCGAGGCGCACCCGCTCGAGCTGGCGCTCCATGTCGTCGGCCCACCGCCCGGCGTCGCCGGGGGTGGCCCCGAAGGCTCGGGCCAGTGCCAGATGCATCTCGGCGGTCATCGCCCCCAGGCGCCAGGCGTCGAAGGCGAAGTCCCCCCCGGCCTCGACCGGGGGGCAACGGCGGTCGTAGAGATCTCGCAGCGAGGTCAGCGCCAGCAAGAACCCGTCGGCGCCGCCGACGAGGAACTGGTTGACCACGGCGTAGTCGCCCTCGTCACCCCGCCACTCGGCCACCGGCTCGGCCACGTTGCTGAAGCCGGCCTCGACCAGCGCTCGGGTGATCTCGGCGTCGGGGTTGGGGCCGGCCGCCAGGCGCCGGAAAAGCTTCATGATGAGCCGTTCGTCGAACACCACCGAGGTGTTCGACTGGTCGGCACCGAGGTAGCGAGCCCGCTCGACCTTCTCGTGGGGAGCCACGTGGTGCAACAAAGCCACAGCCAGCTCCGGGTCGAGGGCGGCGTCGTAGGCCAGCGCCCGCCCCAGGTCACTGTCGAGTTCGCCGATGACGGCTTCGGGCTTGCCGTCCAAGAACGCCTCCCAACTGTCGGCCGGGCGCAAGCCGATGACCACTTGGTAGGTCGGCACTTCCCCGCCGGGAAGCCGGGCCTGGACGAGGACCTGGAGCAAAGCCGGCCACCCGGAGACGCACAGCGACTCCACCGAGGCCACGGTGAGCTCGGCGGTCTCGTCGGCGGATCCGGCGAACCATCGCTGGCGGGGCAGGTAGCCGGCCAGTGCCGAAGCGAGCGCCTCGGGGGCGATCATGGGCCGGGCACCAACTGGAACCAGTAGAAGCCGTAGGGGGACAGGGTCACGAAGTACGGCAGCTCGCCGATGGGGGGGAAGGGAACGCGCCCGAGCAGCTCGTGGGGCACCCAGCCCTGGTAGTGGCCGAGGTGGAGCTCGACCGGCTGGGCGAAGCGGCTCAGGTTGTTGACGCACATGACGACGTCGCGCTCGCCGGTGTTCGGATCGGTGCCCTCCCGGACGAAGGCCAGCGCCGAGGGGTTCTCCGAGGAAAGGACCTCGAAGGTGCCCGAGCCGAAGACGGGGTGCTGCTTGCGCACCTCGAGCATGCGCTTGGTCCAGTGCAGCAGCGAGCTCTGGTCGCGGATGTCGGCCTCCACGTTCACCGCCTGGTAGCCGTACACCGGGTCCATCAGGGGGGGCAGGTACAGCGCCGCGAAGTCGGCCCGGGAGAACCCGGCGTTGCGGTCTGGCGACCACTGCATGGGGGTGCGCACGCTGTCGCGGTCGCCCAGGTAGATGTTGTCCCCCATGCCGATCTCGTCGCCGTAGTACATGATCGGCGAACCGGGGAGGCTGAAGAGCAGGGCGTGGAGCAGCTCGGCGATCCGGCGGTCGTTGTCGATCAGCGGGGCCAGCCGCCGGCGGATCCCCACGTTGCGCTTCATGCGGGGGTCCTTGGCGTACTCGGCGTACATGTAGTCGCGCTCTTCGTCGGTGACCATCTCGAGGGTGAGCTCGTCGTGGTTGCGCAAGAAGATGCCCCACTGGCAGCCATCCGGGATGTCGGGGGTCTGGGCCAGGATCTCGGTGATCGGGTAGCGCTGCTCCCGGCGCAGGGCCATGAACATGCGGGGCATGAGCGGGAAGTGGAAGCACATGTGGCACTCGTCGCCGTCGCCGAAGTAGTCGACCACGTCGGCGGGCCACTGGTTGGCCTCAGCCAGCAGCACCCGGCCGGGGTACATGGAGTCGACCTCCTTGCGGAGCCGGCGCAGGTAGTCGTGGGTCTCGGGCAGGTTCTCGCCGTTGGTGCCGTCGCGCTCGTAGAGGTAGGGCACGGCGTCGAGGCGGAAGCCGTCGAGGCCGATGTCGAGCCAGTAGCGGACGACGTCGAGCATGGCGTCACCCACCTCGGGGCAGTCGTAGTTGAGGTCGGGCTGGTGGTGGAAGAAGCGGTGCCAGTAGAACTGGCCGCGCTGGGGGTCGTAGGTCCAGTTCGACGGCTCGGTGTCGACGAAGATCACCCGGGCCTCGGGCCAGCGCTGGTCGTCGTCGTTCCACACGTACCAGTCGGCCCTCGGGTTGGTGCGGTCCTGGCGCGATTCCTGGAACCAGGGGTGGGCGTCGCTGGTGTGGTTCATGACCAGATCGGCGATGACGCGAATGCCCCGGCGGTGGGCCTCCTCGATGAAGGCCACGGCGTCGCCGAGGTCGCCGTACTCGGAGTGAAGGGTGAAGAAGTCGCTGATGTCGTAGCCGCCGTCTCGCATGGGCGAGCGGTAGAACGGCAGCAGCCAGACGCAGTCGACGCCCAGCCATTGCACGTAGTCGAGCTTCTCGGTCAAGCCCCGCAGGTCGCCGATCCCGTCGTGGTTGGCGTCGTTGAAGCCTTGGACCAGCACCTCGTAGAACACCGCCGACTGGTACCACCTGGGGTCGGGGCTGAGGCCGGCGCTCCCGGAGGGGACGCCAGTGATGCCGCCCTCGACGGGGGTCACGCGCCGGCCCGCAGGTGGAAGACGTGCCCGGGATGCTCCGCCGGATCGAGGCGGACGTAGGGGTGGGCCCCTTGCCAGGTGTAGGTGGCGCCGGTCAGCTCGTCGTGGGCTTCGAAGGGCTCGGTCCACGAGAGCCCGAGCGCGGTCAGGTCGAGGGTGAGGACGTCTTCTCGAGCGTGGTAGGGATCGAGGTTGACCACGCACAGCACCACGTCGTCGCCGTCGTCGCTCACCCTGGAGTACGCGAGGATCTGGTCGTTGCCGCTCGGGTGGAAGCGGGTGCCCCGCAGGCGCTGCAGCCCGGGATGGCGGCGGCGGATCCCGTTGAGCGCCCGGATCAGCGGCGCCAGAGGGGCGTCGTCGTCCCAGCTCCGGTCCTTCAGCTCGTACTTCTCCGAGTGCCGGTACTCCTCGTTGGTGTCGCTCTGAGGCTCGTTCTCGCACCACTCGTAACCCCGGTAGATGCCGTAGCTCGGGACCAGGGTGGCGGCGAGCACCAACCGCAGCCGGAACGCCGCCGGCGTGCCGTTGCGCAGGGGGCCCGAGAGGATGTCGGGGGTGTTGGGCCAGAAGTTGGGGCGCATGAAGTCGGCCGTCGGCCCCCCGCTCAGCTGGGTGACGTACTCGGCGAGCTCGGTCTTGGTCGTCCGCCAGGTGAAGTAGGTGTAGCTCTGGGTGAAGCCCACCTCGGCCAGCTTCGCCATCACCTTGGGCCTGGTGAACGCTTCGGCGAGGAACAGCACGTCGGGGTCCTGGCGTTGGATCTCGGGGATCACCCACGCCCAGAAGGCGATGGGCTTGGTGTGGGGGTTGTCGACCCGGAAGATCCGCACCCCGTGGCCGATCCAGAACAGCAGGATGTCGCGGCACGCCTCCCACAGCGCCACTCGCTCGTGCTCGTCCGCCGGCCAGAAGTTGATGGGGTAGATGTCCTGGTACTTCTTCGGCGGGTTCTCCGCGTGACGGATGGTGCCGTCGGGGCGGTGGTGGAACCAGGCCGGGTGGTCGCGCACCCAGGGGTGGTCGGGGGAGCACTGAAGGGCGTAGTCGAGGGCGATCTCCATGCCCTGGGCCTCGGCCTCGGCCACCATGGCGTCGAAGTCGTCGAAGCTGCCGAGGTCGGGGTGCAAGGCGGTGTGGCCACCCTCCTCGGCCCCGATGGCCCACGGGCTGCCCACGTCGGTGGGACCGGCCTCGAGGGTGTTGTCGGGGCCCTTGCGGTGGCTGCGCCCGATCGGGTGCACCGGCGGCAGGTACACGACGTCGAAGCCCAGGTCGGCGATGGTGGCCAGGCGCTTGGTGACCCCGGCGAGGCCACCTTCGGAGCGGGGGAACAGCTCGTACCAGGCCCCGAACAGCGCCCGGTGTCGGTCGACCCACACCGGGAGCGGGGGAGCAGTGGTGACCTCGCCCCGGGGGACGATGCCGGCTACGGCGGCGGCAACGGCGTCGTCCAGGCCGGCGTTGAGTCGGACCTCGACGCTGCAGGCGTGGCGGCGGAGGGCCTCAACCGCGTCGGCGACCAGGCTTCGGCGCTTCGCGTCGACCGTCGGGGCCAGCGCCTCCAGGAGCCGGGCTCCTTCCTCCAGCTCGGTGGTCACGTCCTGGCCGGCTCCCGCCTTGACGATCGTGTCGCGCCGCCAGGTGGCGAAGCGGTCGGTCCACGCCTCCACCACCACCTCGTGGTCGCCGAGCTCTTCGAAGCGGACCGTCCCCTGCCACCGATCGTTGCCCAGGTGCACCAACGGCACCGCCTGGTGCCAGCGCCCGGTCCCGGTTCGCCGAGCAAGGGCTCGGGCGGCGAGGAGGTCGTGGCCGTCGGTGAAGATGTCGGCCGACACGTCCACCGCCTCGCCCGCCGTCGCCTTGGCCGGGAAGGCCCCGGTGGGGGTACGCGGTCGGAGGTCGTCGATGACGATGCGGGGCAACACCCCTACAGCCCTACCAGGTCGACAGGCGCGAGGAAACCCAGCGCCCGTCGGTGGGCCTTCCCCGGTGCACGCAACTACCGTCCTCGCCATGAAGGCGCTGCACAGCTTCACCGTCCGCCCCCGTCTGCCCGATGCCCTCGCCGGCCTGGAGGACCTCGCCACGAACCTGCGCTGGGCGTGGGACGAGCGCACCCGCGACGTGTTCCGATGGGTCGATCCCGACGCGTGGGAGCTCGGCGGCCACGACCCGGTGCGGCTGCTCGGCGCGGTGGGTCGAGAGCGGCTGGCGCAACTCGAGGCCGATGCCGGCTTTTGCTCGTTCCTCGGAGAGGTCCATGATGCCCTCCGTCGTTACTGCGAGCGGCCTCGGTGGTTCCAGGGGCGCAGCGCCAGTCCCTTGCGCTCGGTGGCCTACTTCTCCCCGGAGTTCGGGCTGGCCGAGGCCCTGCCCCAGTACTCCGGGGGGCTCGGGGTCCTAGCCGGCGACCATCTCAAGGCGGCCAGCGACCTCGGCGTCCCACTGGTGGGGGTCGGCCTGTTCTACCGCCACGGCTACTTCCGCCAGTCGCTCAACGGCGACGGGTGGCAACAGGAGCGTTACCCGAGCCTCGATCCCTTCGCCATGGCCGTGCGCCCGGTGGATGGCGCCCGGGTAAGCGTCGAGCTGGCGGGCAGGTCGCTGGCCGCCCGGATCTGGCTGGCCGAGGTCGGACGGGTACGTCTGTACCTCCTCGACGCCGACGTCGAGGAGAACGAGGCAGAGGGGCGCGCCGTCACCGATCGGCTCTACGGCGGCGACACCGAGCACCGGCTGCGCCAGGAGATCCTGCTCGGCATCGGGGGGGTGCGGGCCCTGGAGGTGGTGGGCGAGGCGGCCCAGGTGTTCCACACCAACGAGGGCCACGCCGGGTTCCTCGGCCTCGAGCGCATCCGCCGCTTCATCGTCGAGTCGGGCATGAGCTTCTCCGATGCGCTCGAGGCAACCCGAGCGGCCAGCATCTTCACCACCCACACGCCGGTGCCCGCCGGCATCGACCGCTTCCCCCGGGCGCTGATGGCCCGGTACTTCGAGGGTTGGGCCAGCGAGTGCGGGGTCGGCCTCGACGCCCTCATGGCGCTCGGTCATCAGCCCGACGAGGCTCCGGACGCGCCGTTCAACATGGCGGTGATGGGCCTGCGCCTGGCCGGGCGCTCCAACGCGGTGTCGAAGCTGCACAGCGAGGTGAGCCGGTCGATGTTCGCGCCCCTGTGGCCCGGGGTGCCCGTCGAGGAGGTGCCCATCGGCTCGGTCACCAACGGGGTGCACGGCCCCACCTGGGTGTCGTCGGAGATGGACGACCTCCTCGGTCGTCACGTGCTCCCGACCTGGCCGGAGGCCGCCCCCGACCGCTGGTCGGCGGTGCGCCAGCTCGGTGACGAGGAGCTGTGGCGGGTGCGCGACCAGGGCCGCGAACGGCTGGTGGCCTTCGTCCGCCGCCGCCTGCGGGCGTCGCTGGTGGACCGCGGCCTCAACGGGTCCGACATCTCCTGGGCCGACGAGGTGCTCGATGCCAAGGCCCTCACCGTGTGCTTCGCCCGCCGCTTCGCCACCTACAAGCGGGCGACGTTGCTGCTGACCCAACCCGACCGCCTGCGAGCGCTGCTGACCTCATCCGAGCGACCGGTGCAACTGGTCTTCGCCGGCAAGGCCCATCCCGCCGACGACCTGGGCAAGGAGATGATCCGCCAGATCGTGTCGTTCTCCTCCGAGCCCGACGTGCGCCATCACGTGGTGTTCGTGCCCGACTACGACATCGCCGTGGCCCGCACCCTCTATCAGGGCGCCGACGTGTGGCTCAACAACCCTCGCCGGCCCTTGGAGGCGTGCGGCACCAGTGGGGAGAAGGCCGCGCTCAACGGGTCGCTCAACTGCTCGGTCCTCGACGGGTGGTGGGACGAGATGTTCGACGGCGAGAACGGCTGGGCCATCTCCTCGGCGGAGGGCGTCGACGACCTGGCCAAGCGCGACCAGCTCGAGACCGACAGCCTCTTCTCGCTGCTCGAGGACCAGATCGTGCCTCTGTTCTACGAGCGCACCGAAGGGCCGGTGCCCCGTCGTTGGGCCCAGCGGGTCAAGGCGTCGCTGGCGTCGCTCGGACCCCAGGTCTCGGCGAGCCGGATGGTGCGCGACTACGTCGAGGAGCTCTACGAGCCGACCGCCGCCCGGGCCGACCTCCTGGCCGCCGCCGACGGGGCCCGGGCCCGGTCCCTGGCCGCTTGGAAGGAGCGGATCGCGGCTTCGTGGAAGGGGGTGCACATCGACGCCCTCGACGCCGTCGCCGCCGCGCTCGATCTGGGGACCGAGCGGGAGGTCGAGGTGGTGGTCGCCCTCGGTGACCTCGGTCCCGACGACGTCGAGGTGCAGCTCCTGCACGGCCCCGTGGGCCGCAACGACGAGCTTCAAGCGGCGACGGTGGTCACCCTGGCGCTGGCCGGCCCGGTCGAGGACGATCACCTCCGTTACCGGGGGGGCTTCACCTGCGACCGCACCGGCCGCTACGGCTTGACCGTCCGGATCGTGCCCTCCCACCCCGACCTGGTCACCCCCCTCGAGCTCGGGAAGGTGGCCTGGGGGTAGAGGCTCGAGGCTCAGACGGCGATGACCTCCGTCACACCCTCGACTCGGTCCCGCAGGATGCGCTCGATGCCCGCTTTCATGGTGACGGTAGAGGCCGGGCAGGTGCCACAGGCCCCCACGAGCTCGACGGTGACCACTCCGGTCTCCTCGTTGACGTCCTTGACCACGATGTCGCCGCCGTCGGCCTGCAGGGCGGGCCGGATGACGTCGATGGTCTTGAGAAGCTCGTCGCGCACGTCTCGAGTCTGGCCCCAGGCCGGCGTCGTCACAACCGACTGCTCGGCGCCGGCGCGCACCGTGGACCTCGCGAGTTGCTGCGCTCGTGTGGGTGCTGTCCTCAGCCCCGCCCGGAACGGGGTTGGCGCGGCGGGAGCGAACGTGGTCGCGTGGAAGGCGATGGCGGCGACACCGTGGTAGCGCTGGCCCACCAGGGCGGCTGGGACGAAGCGGGCCTCGTCGTCGCGCCGATGGTGATCCTCGCCGTGCTGTTGTGGCTGGCCCGCCGTCGAGCCGAGCGCGAGGTCGACGCCGAGGGCCCCGGCGCCCGACCCGACCGGGAGCCGGAGCCTCCCCTCCGGTAGCGGCCGGCGCACCCGCTGATGGCCCGAGTGGTCACCCGGGTCACCGGGTCGTGGCAGGACGTGGGGCGGTGGATGCATCCCCGCCGCGACCTGGTGCACGAGCGCGTTCTCGACGGTTCCCCTGTCAGTGGGCCGCCGGCGGCGGCCGGGACGACCATGGTGTTCGAGGCCGTCGATGGCCCGTTCCGGTCGTACCGCCGCACGGCCACGTGTGAGCCCGACGTCGACGGACGCCCGGCGGTGGTGTCGACCACCGAGTTCCGTCTCGCCGTGCCCTACTTCGGCTGGCTGGTCGCCCTGCCCACCAGGCACGCCCTGCGCCACCTCCGCGACGATGACCGCCAGCCCTGGTGGGCGCCGCCCGAGCGCCTCGACGTACGGGCGGCGTCGGTGCTCGGCGTGTTGGCTGCCGCGTCGATGGTGGCCGGTTACCTCGGGACCCTGCTCACCCAGACCGTCACCTTCGCCGCCGAGGAGCTCGGGGGCGGGGGGAGCCGGGCCCAGAGCGTGGTGCTTGCCGCCGTGCGCCTCGGCGTGTTGTTGGCCCTGGCCCTGGTCGCGGCCGCCGATCGCTTCGGGCGCCGGCCGGTGCTGTTGGTGTGCGCCACCGGCGGCTGCCTGGCTGCCGCTGCCGGCGCCTTCGCCCCGACGCTCGCCTGGCTGACGGCGAGCCAACTGGTGGCCCGGGCGTTCGCCGCCGCGCTGGCCGTGCTCATCACCATCGTGGCCGCCGAAGAGATGCCGCGAGGGGCCCGGGCCTACGCGGTCAGCGTGCTGGGCATGGCCGGTGGCCTCGGGGCCGGGCTGTGCCTGCAGGCACTGCCCCTGGCCGACCTGGACGAACGGGGGTGGCGCCTCGTGTACCTGCTCGCCCTCGCCGGTTTGCCACTGGTGCGCAGCATCGCCCGCCACCTCGGCGAGAGCCGGCGCTTCGCGGTCGCCCACGCCACCGTCGCCATCGCCGGCCACGGCCGCCGGCTGGCGTTGCTGGCGGCGTCGGCGTTCCTCCTCGCCACCTTCACCGCTCCCGCCTCACAGCTCCAAAACGAGTTCCTCCGAACGGAGCGGGGGTTCTCCGCCAGTCGCATCGCCCTGTTCGCCCTGTTCACCAACGCCCCCGCCGCCATCGGGGTCGTGGCCGGTGGTCGGCTCGCCGACGTGCGGGGCCGTCGCATCGTGGGAGCGGTCGGGCTGGCCGGAGGCGTGGCGGCGACCGTCGCCGTCTATGCCAGCTCCGGGTGGCCGCAGTGGATGTGGTCGGTGGCCGGCGCCGTCGTCGGCGGCGCCACCTTGCCTGCCCTCGGCGTCTACGGGCCCGAACTGTTCCCGACCTCGCTCCGGGGACGAGCCAACGGCCTCGTCGCCCTGCTCGGCGTGCTGGGCAGCGTCACCGGCCTGCTCAGCGCCGGCCAGCTGTCCGAGCGCCTGGGAGGCCTCGGCCCCGCCCTCGGCCTCCTCGCCCTCGGGCCGGCGGTGCTGGTGGTGCTGGTGGTGCTGGCCTATCCGGAGACGGCGCACCGTGAGCTCGAGGAGCTCAACCCCGAGGACCTGACGCTCACCCAGGTAGCGACCGAACCCACGCCGCCACCGCCCCCGCCACCTGAGCCTCGGCTCCCCTGAGGTCGTGGCGTCCGCCGTCGACCCACACGTGGCTGACCGGACCGGGGATGGCGGCGCTGGCCCCCTTCAGCTCGGGGGGGTGGCAAAGGGGTCGCGTGTTCCCGAGACGAACAGGCACGGCAGGGCCAGGGCCGGGAGGTGGGCGGTCCTCAGCCGGTCGGGCCGCCCGGGGGGGTGCAGCGGGTAGGCGACGAGCACCAGGCCGGCCGCAGGGAGGCCCTCGGCCACCGCCATCGAGCACATCCGCCCGCCCATCGACCGGCCCCCGAGCACCACCCGGTCGGGCCCGGCCCCGATCCGTCGGGCCAGGGCGATGGCCGCCTCGGCCACCGCCGCCATGAGCTTCGGTGCCCGGTCGGGCGCTCGGCGTCCCTCCCGGCGGTAGGGGAAGTCCAGGCGCATGACGGGCAGCGGCTGCAGCGCCGACTCGATCGCCACCAGCTCCGGATGGTTCCGGTCGCTCCCCGCCCCCGGGGTCAACAGCACGGCGGCCACGCCACCAGCCCCGCCCGGGACAGGCGGCTCTCCCCCCCTCGGCCCGGTGGTAGCCACGACCGATGAGCATGGCCTCTGGCCTGGCCGGTGGGCGAGCTCGCTCCTGGGACATCGCTCGCGTCTTGGCGTTTGAGCTGGATCGCTCGCCGATCGCCTGAATCGACCGCCCCCGCAGGGCCTCTCGAGCCGGGACCTCTCCCCGCGCCTGACGACCACTCTCGGTCTTGGCCGTGCTCGCCTGCCTCCGAGGCAGCTGAGCGACCTCGGGGAGGCCGAATCGCCGCCTTGCGCGATGGCAGCTGTCGACTCAGGCGAGCAGCTCGGACGTCTCGGCCAGCAGGATGCGGCGTGCCTCGGCCAGCGCGGAGATGCGTTCGGCTGCACCCTCGCTCGCCGCGCCGTGGTCGGGGTGGACGGCGCGCAGCAGGGTGCGGAACCGGCGCTGGACCTCCCCCCGCTCGGGGGCCGTCGCATCGGCGAAACCGAGCACCTCGAGCGCCCACCGGCGAGGATGGGCGAGCGCTTGCACCGTCCACCCTCGCGCGTCCCCACCACGGGACAGGTGGGCGATCAGCGAGGGGCCGACCAGCCCTCGCCAGCGCATCGCCCGCCGCAGCGTCTCCATGACCACCGGGCGGTGCGCCTCGTCGACCGCTCCGGCGGCGTACACGGCACCGAGGATCTGAGCGGCGGCGCTGCCTTGGTTCTCCAACTCGAACTCGACCTCGTCACCGTGGGCGACCAGGCGGTGGTAGCTCCGGGCCAACCCGATGCGGTCGACCTGGAACCGGTGGCGGAGGCGGGGCTGGGGGATCCGCCGACCGGCACCGAGGTCGGCGACGAGGCGTTGGAGCTCACCAATGAGCTCGGGATCGAGATCCTCCATGGAGGCGGCGACGATGCCGCCGAGGAGCAACCCGCCGAAGCCCGGCGCGGGATCGGTGGGCAGCAGCTGGCGACCGAGCGCCACCCGCCTGGTGGGGGCGATCGGCCGGCTGTGCCAGATCTCGAGCTCGGCCAGCAGCACCCGCCCACCGTACTCAGCGACGGGTCGCTCGGGCCCTTCGCACCCAGCTCCTTCGGTGGTGGCTACAACAGCTCGAAGGAGGTGACGAGACGCTCGAAGGCGCCGGCGTTGGGCCTCGGGGCGGCCAGCTGGAGCAGGTAGAGCCGGTTGCCAACGAGGATGGCCCGAGCCTGCAACCAGCCCTCGTCGCCCTCGATCACGTAGTCGACCGCGGGTGATCCCTCGGCGGTGAGCGGCGTCTGGCGGGCGAGGGTGCCCGAGACCCGGTTGACCGCGCCCGTGACGGCCCCGGCGAGCACGACCCGGGGCTCGATCTCGGTGATGGCCTCGGGGTAGTCGGCGTAGCTCACGTTCACGGTGGCGGTGTCGCCGAACTTGCTGGTGAACAGCACCGCTTTGGTCTCGAGGTCTTCCTCGTCGACGTCCTGCTCGTGGCGGGCCGGCTCCTCGGGCAGGGCGACTCGGAAGCGGCCCTCTCCCGACTCGAACAGCGGCCAGGCCCGGTTCGCCCCGGAGGAGTCGCTGGAGCCACCACCACTGCAGGCGGCCAGCCCAGCGACGGTGATCGCCACCACCACGACGAGGCGCCAGGGCGCGGCGAGCGGCGACGAGAGCCAGGACCCGACAGCCACCACGCCGGCGACGGTAGCGGCACCGACCGTCATACCAGCGGCCGCACCACCTCCCTCAGCGCCTGGGCCGCCGCCTTGACGCCCTCCTCCTCGCCGGTGGCGAGCACGGCGGCCAGGGTCTCCGCCCGCCGCCGTACCGTGCCCCAGGTGGTGTCGTCGAGGCCGTAGGGAGCCTCCATGGTCGACGCCACCGCCGCTGCTTCTCGGAGCTCCTGCGCGGCCGCCACGTGGCCGGGGGCACTGAGGAGCACGTCGCTGGCCACGTAGAGGCTGGACAGCACCTCGCCCCCGCCGCCGTCGCCGCCGTCGTCGGGTTCCAGGGCGTCAGGGTGGTCGAGCTCGTCGATCAGCTCCTCGACCAGGTCGGCGGAGGCCTCAGGCACCACGAGCTGACCGGCCGACGCGCTGGTCGGCCCCGACTCCGGGCTCGGCGTGGTCGACGATGCCGCAGCCTCGCCGGCGTCCCATTCGTGGGTCACGCCCTCGCCTACGAGGAGCCGGTCGAGCGCGGCTCGCTGCTCAGGCGTCCAGTCGCCCAGGTCGTAGACGACGAGGTCGTCGGCACCGTCCTCCGGGTCGGCAGGAGGCGGATGGATCACGGTGCCCGCCAGCGTAGGACGTGCCGGCGGAGGAACGACTCCGTGCGGTCGAGCTCGTCGATCAGGGTCTCCGGGCGCCCCCAGCCGTGCCCTTCACCCTCGTAGACGTGCAGCTCGACGGTGCGGCCGAGGGCCCTCAGCCGGTCGGCCACGGCACAGCTCTGATCCGGCGACACCACCTTGTCGGCGCCTCCGTGGAGGATGAGCAGCGGGGCGGTGATGGCCTCCACCGCGTGCAGAGGCGAACGCGTGCGATAGAGGTCGGCAGCGTCGGGGAGGGCGCCGACGAGCGAGTGCAGGTAGTGGGCCTCGAAGCGATGGGTGGCCTCGTCGAGCGCGAAGAGGTCGGTGACGCCGTAGAGGTCGACGCCGGCGGCCCACAGCTCGGGGTGAGCCGCCAGGAGGTGCAACACGGTGAAGCCTCCGGCCGAGGCGCCCATGGCGACGAGGCGGCGGGGGTTGCCCCAGCCCGAGGTGACGGCGGCCCGCACGCCGGCGGCGACGTCGGCCACGTCGAGCTCGCCCCAACGACCGGCGAGCGCCTGGGTGAACCTCCGCCCGTGCCCGGTCGAACCGCGATGGTCGGGCACCAGCACGGCCCAGCCCCGGTCGACCCAGTAGGCGATGCGGGCGTTGAAGCTCGCCTCCATCTGCCCGGTCGGGCCCCCGTGGACCCAGGCGATGAGCGGTGGGGGATCCCCGGGCCCGCTCGTGGCGGGTCGGTAGAGCCGGCCCGGGATCGCCGCTCCGTCATCGCCTGCCCAGCGCACCACCTCGGGCTCGACGAGCTCTGCCGCCGACAACCCGGCGAGCGGGCCATGGGCGTAGGTGGTCCGCGACGCCAGAGCGGGGGGGCCGTAGCCGACCACCGCGGCGGGGGTGCGGGCACCGCTTCGCAACGCCGCCAAGGTGGCCCCCTGCCAGCTCAGCGAGCCGTGGACGCCTCGCCCGAGCTCGGTCACCGCTCCACTGGAGCGATCCAGCACCGCCAGGGAGCCGAACCCGTCCTCGTTGCGGCAGAAGGCGACGGCGGCGCCGTCAGGAGACCAGGCGTAGGACCGCTGGCCCTGTCCCCAGGCCGGCCCGCCGTGCTCCCGGGGCTCGTCGATCAGCGGACGGCGGTCGTCGGCGGAGAGCTCTGTCACCCACAGGTTGCACCAGCCCGACTCGTCGCTCAGGAAGCCGAGCACGCCCTCGGGTGAGAAACGCGGTTGTTGCACGGCCACGCCGTTGCCGCCACCGACGATGACGACGTCGTCGCGTGCGTCGGCGGCCCGTACCGCGATGCGGCTCTCGTCCCAGGGCATGGCGGGGACGTCCCACTCGTGCCACGCCACCCACGACCCGTCTGGCGACCAGACGGGGTCGAAGCAGAAGTCGGCCGTGGTCGACAAGCGCACCGGCCAGCGCCCGTCGTCGACGGTCACCACCGCCACGTGGTGGCCGTCGAGCACGTAGACCACCCGAGCTCCATCGGGAGAGACCGAGGGTGCCGCCACCGGGCCGTGCTCGACGAGCTGGCGTGGAGGTGCGCCGGTGACCGGCTGGAGCCACAGGCCCCCGCCGCTAGCGGCGTAGACCAGCGCGGTGCCGTCGGGCAGCCAGTCGAACACGCCACCCCCGAACGGGCGGGCAGGGCACGGCGGTGGGTCGGAGGTGACGGCGACCTCGGGCCCGGCACCACCACCGGCGGAGGCCTCCCCGAGAGCGATGACCATCAGCTGACTGCGACCTCCGGCGGTGGCCACCAGGGCAAGGTGGTCGCCGGTGGGCGCCAGCCGAGGTTCGGCCACCGTGCGGCCGCGGGCGCACAGCGCCGCGGTGATCCCAGGGGTCGGCTCGTGAGGAAGCACTACTGGTCGATCCCCTGGGTCGGGGCGATCGGACGCCGGCGGCGGGTCATCAGGCGATCTTGGCCGACCACCGGAAAACGGTCCAGGGTGCTCAAGATCGACCGAGGGTGGGCCGATCTAGGTCGTATGACACAGCTGATGGAACCGAGAAGCACGGACCGCCACGCAACCGCCCGGATGCATGCGGTCCCCGACGTCGACCGAGCCCCCGGTCGAACCAAGGCCTCGGTGCCCTTGTGGCGCCGGGTCGTGCCTGTCCTGGCCATCTCGGTCATGGTCATGTCGGCGATCTACGCCACGGTCCCGTTCACCTTCGCCGGCGTCGTGGAATGCCGCCAGCACGGGTTGGCGGGGGCCACCCCTGCCCCTGGGACTCCGGCCGGGATCATCATCGGCGACATCGACCAGCGGTGCGCCGAGGCCGGCAACAGCCGCATGGCCATGGCGGCATCGACGGCGGTGCTCGCCGCGGTGGTCGGCCTGGCTGGGGCCTTCGCCCCCACCACCGCCGAGGTCGAAGCTCGCCGAGCCGGCGGTCCGAAGGGGGGGAACCGGGCGTCTTCGGACGTCCGGCCCCCGTCCGCCGTGGTCCCGGCCTGACCCGGGCCTGGGCCCCACCGGCCGGGGAGCCGGCCCGACGCGCTACTGTCCGGCGTGATGAGTGCGCCGCTGGTCCCTGACCGCAACCTCGCTCTCGAGCTGGTGCGGGTGACCGAGGCAGCGGCTCTGGCCGCCTCCCGCTTCATGGGGCGGGGTGACAAGCTCGGCGCCGACGGAGCGGCGGTCGACGCCATGCGCATCGTGCTCGAGTCGGTGTCCATGGACGGTGTGGTGGTGATCGGGGAGGGCGAGAAGGACGAAGCCCCGATGCTCTACAACGGTGAGCGGATCGGCGACGGGAGCCCGCCCGCCACCGACATCGCCGTGGATCCCATCGACGGCACCACCCTCACCGCCCTCGGCCGGGGCAACGCCCTCGCCGTGATCGCCGTGTCCGAGCGGGGCACGATGTTCGACCCCGGGCCCTGCGTCTACATGGAAAAGATCGCCGTGGGGCCGGAGTGCGTCGGGGTGATCGACATCACCCGGTCACCCACCGAGAACCTCGAGGCGGTGGCCAAGGCCAAGAGTGAGCTGGTCGAGAACCTGACCGTGGTCATCCTCGACCGTCCCCGTCACGAGGCCCTCATCAAGGAGGTCCGGTCCGCCGGTGCCAGGATCCGCTTGATCCCCGACGGCGACGTGGCCGGCGCCCTGCAGACGGCATGGCCCGAGGCCGGCGCCGACATCCTCTTCGGCATCGGCGGCACCCCCGAGGGTGTCATCAGCGCCGCCGCCCTCAAGTGCATGGGCGGTGACCAGCAAGGCCGGCTGTGGCCTCGCAGCGACGAGGAGCGCCAAGCGGCGATCGAAGCCGGCTACGACCTCGACAAGGTGCTGACCCTCGACGACCTCGTGGCCAGCGACAACTGCTTCTTCGCCGCCACCGGCATCACCGACGGCGAGCTCCTGCGGGGGGTGCACTTCTACGACGGAGGAGCCGTCACCCAGTCACTGGTGACCCGTTCGAGCTCGGGCACCGTGCGCTTCATCGAGGCCCGCCACCGCCTGGGGAAGGTCCAGGGGATCTGACGGGGCGCTCTCCCTCGCCGTCACAGGTCGCGCCGGAGCTGCACCACGTCGCGGTCGAGCGTGTAGCGGTCGAACCGGCCCTCTTCCACCCAACCCAGCCGGCGCCAGAACCCCTCGGCCGGCCCCCCGACCTCGGTCCGAGCCCGGGCGAGACGACACCCTCGTGCGCTCGCTTCGGCCAGGAACCGGGCAACGAGGTGGGAGCCGATGCCCTCGCCCCGGTGGGCGGCGCCCACCACGAGGTCGGCCAGGAGGGCACTCGTCCCGCTGGTCCAGCCCACGGCCGTGCCCACCACCCGCCCGTCGCGCCGGGCGGTCACGGCGAGGTCGCGGGGCCACACGTCGCCGTAGCGGGCGTGGTCGTCGACCGCCCACTCCCGCTCCGAGAACGCCTTCGCTTCCGGGTCGAGTTGCTCGCCGACCGACAGCTCCAGCTCGAGGCCGCCTCGCCCCACCACCGCCACAGGGCCCAAGGCGGCGTCGGCGATCGGGTGCCAAACCCGCCGGCCCGTCTCGTCCCGGCGCTCCTGGAGCAGGTGCACGGCCTCGAAGGTGACCTCGGCTCGGTAGCCGGCGAGGACCCGGGCTCCCGCTGCCAGACGGTCGGGCTCCCCGCCGTCGCAGAGAGTGACGTGGGGGTGGAAAGGCCAGGTCAGCGACCGGGCCAGCGGCTCGACGAACACCAGGTCGCGCAGCGCCCGTACGGCATCGACATGCCCACGGAGCTCGAGGTACAGCACCGGGTTGACCGGCAGGAACGTGGCGGGGGGACCGAGGCTGACGGCGATCGGGGCGGTGGCCGCCGCCGCCGACCGCAACCCGGCCACCGCGTCCTCCAAGCGGTCCTCCCGCACGTTGACCGGAGGCACCAGCGTGCAGTGGGGGGCGATGAGCTCCACGCCGGGGTCCCCGCAGGCTCGACGCAGCGCGTCGACCTCGAGGGCGACGGGCTTGGGGACGAGCAGGGCCACACCGAGACGCAGCCGGGGCACCCCCCGATCTTTGTCGACCCGACCACGTCCTGGTGGCCCGAGCCGACAGAGAACAGGGGAGAGATCGAAAGGAAAGGGCTACCCGGAAAGGGCTACCCGCCGGCGAGCTCCATCCGCAGGCGGGCCCGACGCAGGGCGGCCTCGGCCTCGGCGTCCTCGAGGTCGCCTTGGCGCTCGAGCCCCTCGAGGGCTCGGCGCGCCCTCGAGGCGTCAATGTCGCCGACCAGCTCGGCGACATCCGACAGGACCGTGACCCGGTTGTCGGCGACCTCCACGAAGCCCTCGTGCACGGCGGCCTTCACGTCGTCGCCCTCCGAGGTGCGGATGGTAACGGCGCCGATCCCGAGGCTGCCGATGAACGGGGCGTGCCCGGTCATGAAGGCGATCTCCCCGTCGGTGGTGCGGGCGATCACCATGTGGGCCTCGCCGCTGTAGAGGACCTGCTCGGGGGACACCAGCTCCACCTGGAGCGTCACGTGCTCATCTCTCCTGGAGCTCCTTGGCCTTGGCCCGGGCCGACTCGGCCCCGCCGACGTTGAGGAACGCCTGCTCGGGCAGGTCGTCGAGGTCGCCGTTGACCAGCATCTCGAACGACTCCACCGTCTCCTCCACCGGCGTGGTCACCCCGGGCAGGCCGGTGAACACCTCGGCCACGTACATGGGCTGGGACAAGAACCGCTGCACCTTGCGAGCCCGGGACACGGTGAGGCGGTCCTCCTCCGACAGCTCGTCGAGGCCGAGGATGGCGATGATGTCCTGGAGCTCCTTGTAGCGCTGGAGCACCTCCTGGACCTGCCGGGCCACGTTGTAGTGGCGTTCGCCGACCACCTCGGGGGCGAGGATGGTCGACGTCGAGGCCAGCGGGTCGACGGCCGGGTAGATGCCCAGGGCGGCGATGTCGCGCGACAGCTCGGTGGTGCCGTCGAAGTGGGTGAAGCTGGTGAACGGGGCCGGGTCGGTGTAGTCGTCGGCGGGCACGTACACCGCCTGGAGCGAGGTGATCGAGCGGCCCCGGGTGGAGGTGATGCGCTCCTGGAGCTCGCCCATCTCGTCGGCCAGGGTGGGCTGGTAGCCCACCGCCGAGGGCATGCGCCCGAGCAGGGTCGACACTTCCGAGCCGGCCTGCACGAAGCGGAAGATGTTGTCGACGAACAGCAGCACGTCGCGCTGTTGCACGTCGCGGAAGTACTCGGCCATGGTGAGCGCCGACAGCGCCACCCGCAGGCGCACGCCCGGCGGCTCGTCCATTTGGCCGAAGACCAGCGCTGCCTTCTCGAGCACGCCCGACTCCCGCATCTCCAGCAGCAGGTCGGTGCCCTCCCGGGTGCGCTCGCCCACCCCGGCGAAGACCGACACCCCACCGTGGTTCTGGGCCACCCGGCGGATCATCTCGGTGATGAGGACGGTCTTGCCCACCCCAGCCCCGCCGAACAGCCCGATCTTGCCGCCCTGGACGTAAGGGGTGAGCAGGTCGATGACCTTGATGCCGGTCTCGAACATCTCCCGCTTGGGCTCGAGGGCGTCGAAGGGCGGGGGGTCGCGGTGGATCTCCCAGCGGTCGGCGACGTCGTCGATGCTCTCGACGTCGAGGGGGCGACCGAGCACGTTGAACACGTGGCCGAGGACGCCCTCGCCCACGGGGACGGTGATGCCGCGGCCGGTGTTGCGCACCGCGGCGCCCCGCACCAGCCCGTCGGTGGGCTGCATGCAGATGGCCCGGACCTGGTTGTGGCCGATCTGCTGGGCGATCTCCCCGGTGACCACCACCTCCTTGCCGTCGAGGTTCAGGGTCATCTCGACGGTGTGGTTGATCTCGGGCAGCGAGTCGGGTGGGAACTCGACGTCGACGACCGGCCCGGCGATGGCCACTACCCGGCCTTCCTTCAGCTCTTTGGTCGTCTTGCGGTCCTCGGTCATCGTCATGGTCGACTCCTTCCGTTGCGTGGGGGACTCACCTCTGGGACATGGCTTCGGCGCCGCCCACGATCTCCATGATCTCGGTGGTGATGGACTCCTGGCGGGCCCGGTTCATCTGCCGGCTGAGCTTGGTGATGAGCTCCTCGGCGTTGTCGGTGGCCGCCTTCATGGCCCGCTGGCGGGAGGCGTGCTCGGAGGCGGCGGCGTCGAGCATGGCCGCGAACAGCCGGGCCTCGGCGTAGCGGGGCAGGAGCCGCTCGAAGATGACGGCGGGGGAGGGCTCGTACTCGTAGTCGGCCCGCAGCTCGCCCTCGCGGGTTTCGGCCACCGCCTGCAGCGGCATGAACCGGCGCACCACCACCCGCTGGGTGGCGGCTGACAGGAAGCGGGTGTAGACGAGGCGGACCTGGTCGACGTCGCCGTCGACGAACGCCCCGGTGACCACCTCCGCCACCTGGCGGGCGTCCTCGTAGCGGGGCGTGTCGCTCATGCCGGTGAACTCGGCGTCGATGCGGTACCTGCGGAAGCCGAAGTAGCTGGCCGCTTTCTTCCCGACGAGGATGAGCGAGTAGTCGGCCCCCTCGGACTGCACCCCCATGAGATCACGCTCGGCGGCGCGGATCACCGAGGTGTTGTAGGCGCCGGCCAGCCCCCGATCTGAGGTGATGACCACGAAGGCGACCTTGTCGAGCGATTCGGCCTGGCGCAGCAGTGGGTGCTCCCTGCCGGCACCGGCCTGGGAGAGGTGTTGGATGACCTCGGTGATCTGCTCGCTGTAGGGTCGGGCGTCGGCGGCACGCTGCTGGGCCTTGACCACCCGGGTGGCGGCGATGAGCTCCATCGCCCGGGTGATCTTCTTGGTCGACTGGACGCTTCGGATCCGGCGCCTGAGAACCCGCTCCTCGCCCCCCGCCACGGGCTACTCCTCGTCCCGGCTGATCTCGTCCTCGGGGAGGATGCCCTCCTTGCGGCCACCGGCCCGGCGGGCGCGCTCGTCGCCGGTGTCCTCGGCCTCGGGCTCGGCCCCGGCCTCCTCAGTGGTCTGAAACTGCTCGGCGAACGCCTTGATGCCTTCCTCCAGGGCGTCCTCGTCGGGGATCTTCCCGCTGGAGGCGATGGCGTCGAGGATGTCGGAGTGGCGGGTGCGGAACCACTCGAGCAGCTCGGCCTCGAAGCGGCGCACGTCGTTCACGGGCACGTTGTCGAGGTGACCCCGGGTGCCGGCGTAGAGCGAGACGACCTGCTCGGCCACCGGCATGGGCGAGTTGAGCCCCTGCTTGAGGAGCTCGGTGAGGCGGTAGCCCCGATCGAGCTGGGCCTGGGACACCTTGTCGAGCTCCGAGCCGAAGGTGGCGAAGGCCTCCAGCTCTCGGAACTGGGCGAGGTCGCCCTTGAGCGTCCCCGTCGCCGTCTTCATGGCCTTGACCTGGGCCGCTGAGCCCACCCGGGACACCGAGATGCCGACGTCGATGGCCGGGCGCACGCCCGACTTGAACAGGTCGTCCTGGAGGTAGACCTGCCCGTCGGTGATGGAGATGACGTTGGTCGGGATGTAGGCCGACACGTCACCGGCCTTGGTCTCGATCAGCGGTAGGGCGGTGAGGGAGCCGCCGCCGAGCTCGTCGGACAGCTTGGCCGCCCGCTCCAGCAACCGGCTGTGGAGGTAGAAAACATCGCCGGGGTAAGCCTCGCGGCCCGGCGGGCGCCGCAGCAGCAGCGAGACCTGGCGGTAGGCCTCGGCCTGCTTGGACAGGTCGTCGTAGACGATGAGGGCGTGGTCCCCGCTGTCCATCCAGTGCTGGCCCATGGCGCAGCCGGCGTAGGGAGCGAGGTACTTGAACGGGGCGGGGTCGGAGGCGGGGGCGACGACGACGACGGTGTAGTCCATGGCGCCGTACTCCTCGAGGGTGGCCACCGTCTGGGCGATGGTGCTGGCCTTCTGGCCGATCCCCACGTAGACGCACTTCACCCCCAGGCCCTTCTGGTTGATGATGGTGTCGACGGCGATGGTGGTCTTGCCCGTCTTGCGGTCGCCGATGATCAGCTCGCGCTGGCCCCGTCCGATCGGCGTCATCGAGTCGATGGCCTTGATGCCGGTCTGGAGGGGCTCGTGGACGGGCTGGCGCCCGGTGATGCCAGGGGCCTGCACCTCCAGGCGCCGAGTGTGGTCGGTGTTGAGCGGGCCCTTGCCGTCGACCGGCTCACCGAGGGCGTTCACCGCCCGGCCGAGCAGGGCGTCGCCCACCCCGATCTGCAGGATGTTGCCCGTGGCCTTGACCGCCTGGCCCTCCTCGATGTGGCCGACCTCGCCGAGCACCACCGCCCCGATCGACTCCTCGTCGAGGTTGAGGGCGAGCCCGACCGTGCCGTCCTCGAACTCGAGCAACTCGTTGACCGCGACCCCGGGTAGCCCGTTCACCCGGGCGATGCCGTCGCCCACCTGGGTGACCCGCCCCACCTGGGCCGTCTCGGTCGACGGCGAGTAGCCCTCGAGGTGCCTGCGCAGGGCGGCGGTGATGTCGTCGGCGTTGATGGTGAGCTCGGCCATGGTGCTCCTTTCGCCGCCGGCCCGAGGCTCGGCGCGCGGGTGCTAGCGGATCGTCTCCCTGAGCTGTTCGAGGCGGGTGCGGACCGTTCCATCGATCACGGTATCGCCCACCTGGGCCACCAAGCCGCCGAGCACCGAGGGATCGACGATCACCTTGACCTCGACGTCCTTGCCGGTGGCGTTGGCCAGGGCGGCGGCCAGGCGGGCCTGCTGGTCGGCGTCGAGGGGGACGGCCGAGCGGACCTCGGCCACGGTGCGGCGGTGCTCGGCGGCGGCCCGGCGCACGAGCCTGTCGATGATGGCGGGGAGGTGGCGGGCCCGTCCGGCCCCGACGACCAGCGCCACCAGGTTGGTCGTGACCGGCGAAGCCCTGGGCCCGAGCAGGTCGGCGACCACGCCACGGCGACGCTCGACGGGGATGGCCTCGTCGGTGAGGACGTTTCGGAGCTCGTCGTTGGCCTCGAGCGTCCGGGCGAAGCGGAACAGCTCGTCCTCCACCTCGTCGAGGGACCCCTCCGCCCGGGCGACCTCGAACAGCGCGGTGGCGTAGGCGTCGATCCGCTCGTCGGTGTCCATCATCGGGCGCCGCTGACGGGGCGGGCACCGGCGGACCCCGCCCCGTTGCCGCCGACGGTGTTGATGTAGTTCTCGATCAGGCGGAGGCTGGCGTCGCGGTCGAGGTTGGCCTCGACCACCCGCTCGGCCATCTCCACCGCCAACACCGCGACCTGGCCCTGCAGCTCGGTCATGACCCGGTTGCGCTCGGCGGCGATCTGCTCGGCGTTGCGGCGGCGCTGCTCCTCGGCCTCGGCCTCGGCCCGAGCCATGAGGTCGCGCTTGACCGACTCGGCGGTCTGGCGGGCGTCGTCGATGATCCTCCCGGCCTCCCCCTTGGCCTCGGCCAGCTGGCGCTGGTAGTCGGCGAGGATCGCCTGAGCCTCCGCCCGGGAGCGCTCGGCCTCGTCGAGGCTGGAGCGAATCTTGTCGCTTCGGGCCTGCATGCTCTGGCGGATGCCGGGGAGGGCGAGCTTGGCCAGCAGCGCGAACAGCACGGCGAAGGAGAGGGCGCCCCAGATGAGCTCGTTGATCTCGGGGAGGATCGGGTTGGGCGCCTCCTGGCAGTCGTCGATCTCACCGCCGCCCTCCAGCAGGTGGATGCACTGCTCGGCGGCGTGGTTGACCTGGCCTCCTCCCTCGGCCTCTCCCTCGCCTCCGCCGCCGCCGCCGGCGACGCCGTAGCTCACGCCCGTGCCGGCGACGAAGGTGACGACCACCAGGGCCAGCGCAGCGAGACTCCTGCGGGTACGCATGTCGGCCTCCTAGCCTGCGACGATGAACGAGAGGACGAAGCCGAACAGCGCCAGCGCCTCGGTGAAGGCGATGCCGAGGAACATGGTGGTGCGGACCATGCCGGCCGCTTCGGGCTGGCGGGCCATGGCGGTGATGGCGTTGCCGACCACGATGCCGATGCCGATGCCGGGGCCGATGGCGGCGGCGCCGTAGACGATGCCGCGCCCCACGGCGGTGAGGCCGGCAGCCAGCTCTCCAGGCGACTGCTGGGCCACGACATTGAGCAGTTCCACGGTTCCTCCTAGTGCTCGGGGTGCATGGCACCCGCGATGTAGACGGCGGTCAGGATGGTGAAGATGAAGGCCTGGAGCACGGCGACGAGCACTTCGAAGCCGGTCAGGGCCACGAGCAGACCGAACGACACCGGCCAGATGACCAGCGCAGGCCCCAGGGTGAACACCGCCGTGGTGATCGTGATGAAGCTCACGAGCAGCAGGTGCCCGGCGAGCATGTTGGCGAAGAGTCGCACGGCCAGGGAGAAGGGTCGCACGATGATCGTCGAGACGAACTCGATGGGCGTGACCAGGATGTAGAGGGCTTTGGGCACGCCTGGCGGGAACATCACCGACTTGAAGTAGCCGAAGAAGCCTTGGTTACGGATGCCGATGAAGTTGTAGAGCACCCACACCAGCACGCCCATGTAGGCGGGCAGGGCGATGCGGGCGTTCACCGGCATCTGGGCGACGGGGATGATCTCCCAGATGTTGGTGAGGAAGATGAAGGTGAACATCATGACCAGCAGGGGCAGGAACGACATGCCCTCGGGGCCCATGGTCTGCAGCACGACGCCGTCGCGCACGAAGTCGACGATCGACTCGGCCAGGTTCTGCACGCCGGTGGGGACGAGGCGCGACCGACGGGACGCGGCGTAGAACAGCCCGAAGACGATCAGCACCGACAACCACATCAACAGCACGACCTTGTTGACCGCGAACAGGCCCTCACCGAAGATCGTGGGCCACTCGGTGACGTGGCTCACCGGGGGGAACTCGAGCGCGGTGACCAAGATCGCCATCATCCTCTCTGGTTGCCGCCGAACCCCGCGCCGGGCTTGAGCCCGGGGAAGGCCAGGGTGACCGAGACCTTGCGGGCCTCCCACACGAGCAGGCCGACGTGGGTGGCCACCAAGGTGAGCCCGAGCGGCACGATCTCGACCCACCCGGCGTCGCGCACGGCGACCACGGCCACGGTGAGCACGCCCAGGCGGAGCAGGTAGCCGCCCAGCACCGCGGCCATCAGCACCGTCGCCGAGATGCGGGCGGCGCGGGCGATGAGCAGCGCGGCGGCGAGGAAGTTGGCCACCACCAGCACCACCGCGTAGGCAGCCGACAGCGCGCCGTCCACGTCCCAGATCAGCCCGCACACCACGACCGCCACCGGGGCGATCGGCAGCGCCCGACGGGCGAGGTCGCGGGCGATGTCGACCTCGGGGGCGGGGCCGGTGACCGGAGTGCCCAGGCTGGGCGCGGTGGTCATGGCTGCTCGACCGCCCGACGTGGGCCCACCAGACGGGCTTGGTGCTCCTCCATCCGGGCCTCGTAGGTCATGAAGGCCTTCCACACCACGTAGCCCAGGCAGAACAGGCCGAGGACCAGGGTGAAGATCGGCGAGGTGTGGGCCCACAGGTCGAGCCGGTGGCCGAGGAACCCGAAGATCAAGGGCGTGACGGTCAACTCGACCGCCTGGGACCAGGCATCGCTCGCCCCGTTGTAGGTCTCGCGCCGCTCTCGCGGGTCCACGTCTGTTCCCCTGACTCGCACACGTCGAGCTTGTGAAATTTCGAGCAATCTAAGGCGGGGTTTCGAATGCGGCAAATCTCACCGCTCCTTCCCCTCCGGACCCCGGACCCTAGTGCAGCCCGGGCTCGTGCTCGACCGGCGCCGCCGCCGGCGCTTCGACCCGACCGTCGTCGCTGGCATGGGCCCCGACCGGCTCGGGCTCGAGGGGCAGGACGAGTTGGTCGCCGGCGCCGGCCCGAGCACGCCGGGCCTGGGGGTGCAACAGGGTGTAGAGGGCAACGCCCAGCGCCGCCACCCCCAGGGGGGCGGCGGCGTTGCCCCGGTCGGTGTAGGCGGGGTACAGGACCAGGGCCGAGAGGATCGTCGTCCACGCCCACAGGATGAGCACCGAGCGCCGCTGGCCGTGGCCCAGGCGCATGAGCCGGTGGTGGAGGTGGTCCTTGTCGGCGGTGGCCACTCCTGTGCGGCGGCTGGCCCGGCGCACGATGGCGAAGGCCATGTCGAGGATGGGCACCCCCAGGATGAAGAAGGGGATGAACAGGGGAGCGAAGAAGAAGAACGTCTGGCCGCTGAAGCCCTCGTTGGTCTGGCCCCCCACCAACAGGGTGGGCGTGGCCATGAGCAAGCCGAGCAGCATCGCCCCGCCGTCGCCCATGAAGATGCGGGCGGGGTGGAAGTTGTGAGGGAGGAACCCCAGGCACACCCCGAGCACGATGATGGCGATCAGCGGGCTCACGCTGTTGTCGGGCAGCAGGTTCTCATCGAACAGGCGGTCGGCGTAGAGGAAGAAGGCGCCGGCGGCGATGGCCACGATGCCGGCCGCCAGCCCGTCGAGGCCGTCGATGAGGTTGACGGCGTTGGCCATGCCCACCACCCACAGCACCGTCACCAGCGGGGCCAGGTCGGGGGAGAGCAGCACGATGTCGCCGAAGGGGATGCGAAAGAACAGCATCGTGACCCCGAACAGCGACAGCACGCTGCCGGCCAGGACCTGGCCGGCGACCTTGGCCGGCGCCGAGACCTCCCGCAGGTCGTCGACCACCCCCACCACGAAGATGACGGTGGCGCCCAGCACCACCCCGAGCGCCTCGGAGGTGTCGCCGAACACCCCGTCGAACTGGGGGATCTGCGTGGCCACGGCCACGGCGGCGAGGAAGCCGGCGTACATGGCCACGCCCCCGAGGGTGGGGGTGGGGCGCTCGTGCACCCGCCGCTCGTCGGGGCGCACCACCGCACCGATGCGCACGGCCAGGCGCCGCACCAGCGGGGTCAGCACCAGCGTGGTGCCGAGGGCGA
>JADDQY010000071.1 GCA_016781135.1 Actinomycetota bacterium | reverse complement strand
GGTGAGCGGATTCGAACCGCCGACTTCTACGTTGCGAACGTAGCGCTCTGCCAGCTGAGCTACACCCCCAGGCCCGGTCATGCTACCGGGCCACCCTGGGGCCCTCTGGCAGTCGGGCCGGCGGAGACCCGGGCCGATGCTTGTGTTGGTCGGCCCTGGTGAACGTCGACCTGGGCGACGGGTGGCACCTCGTCGACGAGGAGGGCGATGGGCCGATCGTGGCCGTGGAACGAGACGGCAGGCGACTCGGTTTCATCGAGTTGCTGGGGTTCCTGCTCGACGCACACTTGCGGGGGTCGCCGAACGCTTCGAAGCGCGCGCAAGGCGAGATGTCCAGGCCGAGGAGCCAGCACCGAGGGCGCTGAGATGTCGACGCCACCCTGGCCGAGGTCGTCGGCTCCTTGCTCCCACCGTCGAGGCAAAGCTGGTTCCTGAACCTCGTGAGCGGCAGCCCGCTCCTCGTATCGCCGGGCAGCGGCCGGCGATCAGTTGGCCGAGCGGCGCAGGATCAACTGGGGCTGGGGTGAGGCGGTCGGCAGGAAGCGGACCTTCAGATCGCGCTCGGTCGCCAGGTTGCGGGCCCGGACCAGCAGAGCCACGTAGCCCACGAACAGCCCGTCGATGACGACGTGCAGGAGGAGCACCGTCCGCAGGGCGGGGATGAGGCCGAGCACGAGCGTGGCGCCCATGGCGACCAAGAGCCCGCAGAACACGTCGCGACGGCGCTTGCGGGCGAGGGCTCGCCCGGGGTGGTGACGGCGGGGGACGGATGTCCTCGCACGCCGGGGCGGGCGGGCACCGGGGCCCACGAGGGCAGAGGCTTGCGCCAGGTGGGCCGGTCGGAGGCGAGTGACCGAGGCGGAGCCCGCCGGGGTGGTGCGCTCGAGCACCAAGAGCTGGTGACGGAAGGTGCCGATGGAGTCGGTCGAGCGTTCCGCCCGGGCTCGGAAGAGCTGGGGAAGAAGGAAGACCGCCCAGACGACAGCAAGTATGACGAGAACCACCAGTGACACGCTCCACCCTCTGCTTTCTTGGCTCGAGACCGTACCCCGGCCCATGGCGAGCCGGGTGGATGGTCAGAGTGCACCCGCCCCCGGATGACGTTCGGGTTGCGGTTCTACTACGACGGACGCGGCCACCACAAGGGGCAAGGGCCCCGAATCGGTCCGGGGGAGGTTCAGCCGGTGGGCCGGGGCCCGTCGAGGTCGACCGGACGCCGGTAGGCGCCGGAGCGCCCACCGGTCTTCTCCCACAGCGCCAGCTCACCGATGGTCATGCTGCGGTCGACCGACTTGCACATGTCGTAGATGGTCAAGGCCGCCACCGAGCACGCGGTCAGCGCCTCCATCTCGACGCCGGTCCGGTCGACGGTCTCCACCTGAGCCTCGATCTCGATCCAGGTGTCGTCGATGGTGAAGTTGACGAACACCGAGCCCACCAGCAGGGGGTGGCACAGCGGGATGAGGTCGGCGGCCCGCTTGGCCGCCTGGATGCCGGCGACGCGAGCCACGGCCAGCACGTCCCCCTTGCTCACCGCTCCCCGCGCCACCAGCCCGGCGGTGGCCGACTCCATGAACACCCGGCAGCGGGCGATGGCCCGGCGGTGGCTCACCTCCTTGGGGGTGACGTCGACCATGCGAGCCCGACCCAGTGGGTCGAGGTGGGTCAGGCCGTGCTCGGACACCTCCGGAGTCTAGAACTCACCTGGGGCGCCGGCGAGGCGGTCAGCCCCCGATCTGGGACATGGTCCGAGGCGGCTGGACGAAGCTCAGCGCCCCGATCTGGTGGCCCGGCCCCTTGCCCGCCACCGACGCGCCGATCGCCGCCGCCACCACCTCGTCGGACCCACCGTCGCGCAGCACGGCGCGCAGGTCGGTCTCGTCGATGGCGAACAAGCAGTTGCGCAGCTTCCCCTCGGCGGTGAGGCGCACCCGGTCGCAGCGGGAGCAGAACGGGGTGGTCACGCTGGGGATGGCCCCCACCCGGCCCCGACCGTCGAGGTACTCGAACAGCTCGGCGGGATCCGACCCCCGAGTCAGCGCGCGCAGCGGGTACGCGTCGGCGATGGTGGCGATGACGCGCTCGCCGGGAACCACCTGTACCGGGGTCCACGCGTGGTCGGCGTCGAGGGGCATGAGTTCGATGAAGCGGACCTCCACGCCCCGCTCCCGCCCGAAAGTGGCGAAGTCGATCACCTCGTCGTCGTTGACCCCCTGCATGCACACCACGTTGAGCTTCACCGGAGAGAACCCGGCGTCGAGGGCAGCGTCGATGCCGTCGAGCACCGCCGCCAAGTGGTCACGGCGGGTGAGCACAGCGAAGCGGTCCCGTCGGAGGGAATCCAGCGAGATGTTCACCCGCCCCAGCCCCGCCGCCCGCAGCGGCCCGGCGAGGGCCCGCAGCGTCGATCCGTTGGTGGTCATCGACAGGTCGACGCCGAGAGCGGCCAGCTTGGCGACCAGCACCGGCAGGTTGGCCCGCATAGTCGGCTCTCCGCCGGTGACCCGGATGCTGTCGAAGCCGAAGCGCTCGACGCAGACCCGGGCCACCCGCTCGATCTCCTCGAAGCTGAGCACCTCGTGGCGCGGCACCCAGGCCATGCCCTCCTCGGGCATGCAGTAGGTGCAACGGAAGTTGCAGCGGTCGGTGACCGAGATGCGCAGGTCTCGATGGGTCCGGCCGAAGGAGTCGACCAGCGCCGTCGCCACGGCCTCAAGACTACGACGACGACAGCAGCATCACCCGCACCACTTCGCCGGCGCTGACGCCGGCGCCGTCAGGGAGGACGGCGAGGGCATTGGCCGAGGCCATGGCCGCCAGCTGGTGCGACCCCTGGCCGGGCACGGACCGCACCCGGTAGCGGCCCTCACCGTCGAGGCTGGCCACCACCCGTACCAGATGGGTCTTTCCGTCGCGGCGGCGCTCCAGCAGCTCCTCGGCGACCGCCGCCAGCAGCGGCCGTCGCCATGCCGACGGGGGAAAGCCCATCATCTTGCGCAGCGCCGGGCGGGCGAACAGTTCGAAGCTCACCATCGACGAGACCGGGTTGCCAGGGAGCCCGAACACCGGCGTGGTGCCGATCACGCCGAACGCCAGAGGCTTGGCCGGCTTCACCGCCACCTGCATCCAACGCATGTCGCCGAGCTCACCGAGCACGACCTTGACCAGGTCGAAATCGCCCATGCTCACACCTCCGCTGGTGACCACGGCGTCGCAATGCTGGGTGCCGGCGGTGAACACCGCACGAATCGACGTCTCGTCGTCGCTCGCCGATCCCAGGTCGACGGCCTCGCAGCCGGCCTCGGTGACCAGGGCCAGCAGGGTAGGGCGGTTCGAGTCGCGGATCTGGCCGGGGCGCAGCGCCCCCGACCCTGACACCAGCTCGTCGCCGGTCGACAGCACCCCGACCCGAGCCCGGGGGAACACCGAAAGCTCGCTCACCCCCACGCTGGCCAGGACCCCGAGGTGACCGGGCACCAGCGCCGTCCCGGCGTCGACCACCATGTCCCCGGGCGCGACGTCCTCACCGGCGCGGCGCAGTGCCGTTCCCACCGTCACCGGCGCATGCACCTCGACCTCCCGTCCGCCGCTCCGCGAGCTGGTCTGCTCCACCATCACCACGGCGTCGGCACCGTCGGGCAGAGGCGCGCCAGTCATGATGCGGACGGCCTGTCGGGGCCCGACGGGGACGTCGGGTACGGCGCCGGCGCCCACCGTCGCCACCACCGGCAGCACCACCGGTGCGGTGGCGGTGTCGGCCGCCCGGACGGCGTAGCCGTCCATGGCGCTGTTGTCGAACGGGGGAACCGCCTCACTGGCCACCAGGCGTTCCGCCGCCACCCGGCCCAGGGCCTCGGCGAGGGGGATGCGGTTGGGACGCAGGGGGGCACAGGCGGCAACGACGTGCGCCTGGGCCTCCTCCACGGGGACGAGCCCCACCGCCGGGGGGGCCACCGGGCTAGCCCAGCCCGTGACGGCGGACGGCGTCGGCCAGGAACGGCCCGAACGTCGAGCGCAGCTCAGGCCGGGCCAGGGCGATCTCGACCGTAGCCCGCAGGTGGTCGAGCGGCGTGCCCACGTCGTAGCGGCCGTCGCTGAACACCCAGCCGTAGACGGGCTCGGACGCCGCCAGCGTCCCGATGGCGTCGGTCAGCTGGATCTCGCCGCCCTTGCCCGGCTCCACTTTGCCCAGGGCGTCGAAGATGGCGGGGCCGAAGACGTAGCGCCCGGTGACCGCCAGGTCGGAGGGCGCGTCCTCGGGCGAGGGCTTCTCCACGATCTCCTGGATGCGCACGAGCGACCCGTCGACCGGCTCGACCCGGGGGCAGCCGTAGGCCGAGATCTCGTCGCTCGGGACCTTTTTCAGGGCGATCACCGAAGCGCCCCGCTCGCGGTGGGCGGCGAGCATTCCCCGCAACAAGGCGGCGTCGTCGACCATCAGGTCGTCGGGCAACAACACGGCGAAGGGCGACCCGCCGACGTGGTCGGCGGCCATGGCGATGGCGTGGCCCAGGCCGAGGGGCTCGCCCTGGCGCACGTAGTGCATGCGGGGGCCCTGCGCCAGCGCCACCACCGTGTCGAGGGCGTCGTGCTTGCCCTTGCGGTCGAGCTCGGCCTCGAGCTCGGGCAAGCGGTCGAAGTGGTCCTCGATGGCCGACTTCCCGCGGCTGGTCACGACCAGCACGTCGTCGAGGCCGGCGGCGACCGCCTCCTCCACCACGTACTGGATGGCCGGCCGGTCGACCACGGCCAGCATCTCCTTGGGCTGCGCCTTGGTGGCCGGGAGGAAGCGGGTCCCGAGCCCGGCGGCGGGGATGACGGCAGTACGAACGGACGGGTTCACTCAGCTACCTCCGGTAGGGGTCAGGGCGACGCAGACCTGATTCTTCCCCGCCGCCTTGGCCCGGTACAGCGCCGCGTCGGCGGCGGCCACCAACGCGGTGACGGTCGTGCCGTCGCCAGGGTGGCTGGCCACGCCGAGCGAGACGGTGACCGAAAGCGGACCGGCGTCGGTGGCGATGGGTCGCTGGCCGATGGCGGCGCGCACCTTCTCGGCCACCTCGAGAGCGCCGGCCGGGTCGGTGCGGGGCAGCAACAGCACGAACTCCTCGCCTCCGTAGCGCGCCACCAGGTCGACCTGACGGGTGGAGCTGGCCAGGCGGTTCGAGACCTCGACCAGCACGGCGTCGCCCACCTGGTGGCCGTGGCGGTTGTTGACGTCACTGAAGTCGTCGAGGTCGCACATGACCAGGGCGAACTCCTCGCCGAAGCGGGCGGCCCGATCGAGCTCCTCGGAGCAGCGCAGGTCCAGGTGGCGGCGGTTCCACAGCCCGGTGAGGCCGTCGGTGATCGACAGCCGCCGGGCCTCCTCGTGGAGGAACGTCCGGTCGATCGGGGCCTGGGCCTGGCGAGCGAACTCGGTGATGAGGTCGAGGTCGTCGGCGCTGAAGGGGCGGGAGCGTCCGTAGAGGCCGAGCACCCCGAACAGGTGGCCGGCGGCGTACAGCGGCACCGCCAGCGCGGTGGACGTCGAGGGCTCGGGCGGGGTGGGGGCAAGGCCTCCTCTCGGCCACCGGGCCGGTGCGCCGGAAGCGGCGACACTGCCGGCAAGGCCGACGCCGTGGGCGACCCGCCGCTCGAGCACGTCGTCGGTCCCCCGGGCCACCTTCGCCACCAGGTGGTTGCCCCTGTCGGCGAAGAACACCGCGGCGTCGGCGTCGAGGATCGCCTGGGTGCTCTCCAGGACCACGTCAAGCAGCGCCCGGCGGTCGTCGGACGACTCGAGTGCCTTGCCGAGGCGGGTGAGGGCGAGGCGGAAATCGGTGCGGCTCCGTTCGAGCTCCTCCACGTAGGTGGCCACCTGACGGGAGATGCGCCAGACGACGGCGCCGACCAGGACGCCGGCGACGGCCGAGACGGCGAAGCCGAGGTGCCACTCGTCGCCGATGCCCCCGGCCGCCGCGGCCGCCAGCGCCCCCAACGGCAGCAACACCACGGCCGCCGCCACCAGCCGCAGGCGACCCCAGATGGTCAGGGGCTGGGTGAGGGCACCGGCCCTCGGCGCCGAGGCACGCGTCCCACCGGCTCCATGGTACGAGCATGCCAGCGGTACACTGGCCCTCGCCCCTACCGGTGCTCCCGACCGGGAGCCGTTCACTTGGCGGTGGTGGTACCGCCGGCCGCGGAGGACCTGGGTTGCCCACCTACGAGTACGCCTGCCGGAGCTGTGACACGCATCTCGAGGTCGTCCAGCGCTTCGACGACGAGCCCCTGTCGCAGTGCCCGAGCTGCGGCGGCCAGCTGCGCAAGGTCTTCGGCAGCATCGGGATCTCGTTCAAGGGCAGCGGGTTCTACAAGACCGACAGCCGAGCCCCGGCCACCTCGGGCTCCGGGGCGTCCTCCACGGCGGGTGGCGCCGACGGCGACAGCTCCTCGGCCACGAGCGGAGACGGGGCGGGCTCGGCCGGCACCGACGGCGGCTCGTCGGCGGTCAAGGACGCCGGAACCAGCGCCACCAAGGAAGCGAAGGGTTCGAGCCCAGGCTCGTCGAGCGCGTCGAACCCCTCCGCCAAGTCCGCCTAGGAGTGCCGCCTAGCGCGTCGCTCGGCGTCCTCGGCGGCTCCGGGTTCTACCACTTCCTCGACGACGTCGAGCAGCACACGCTCGACACTCCCTTCGGACCGCCGTCGGCGCCGGTGACCTTCGGGCGGCTCCACGACCGTGACGTCGCCTTCCTGCCTCGCCACGGTGCCGCCCACGAGCACCCGCCGCATCGCATCAACTACCGGGCCAACCTCTGGGCGCTGCACGCCTTCGGGGTGCGCCGCGTGCTCGGTCCCTGCGCCGCCGGTTCGCTGCAGCCCCACGTCCACCCCGGCGACTTCGTGGTCTGCGACCAGTTCGTCGACCGTACGTGGGGTCGCCCCGGCACCTTCTTCGACGGGCCCACCGCCAACCACGTGGCCTTCGCCGAGCCCTACTGCCCGGAGCTGCGGGCGGCGCTGGTGGCGGCCGCTCGGAGCCGCGAGGTCCGTGCCCTCGACGGCGGGACGGTGGTGGTCGTCCAGGGCCCCCGCTTCTCCACCCGCGCCGAGTCGCGCTGGCACCGGGCCCAGGGCTGGGAGGTCGTCAACATGACCCAGTGCCCCGAGGCGGTGCTCGCCCGGGAGCTGGGCATGTGCTACGCCACGGTGGCGCTCATCACCGACTACGACGCCGGGATCGAGGACCTCGACGGGGCCGGACCGGTCTCCCAAGAGACGGTGTTCAGCATCTCCGAGGAGAACCTGGGCCGGCTGCGTCAGTTGCTGTTCACCGCCATCGAGCGCATCGAACCCCAGGACGCCGCCAGCTGCGCCTGCGCGGCGGCGCCCAACGGGATGGTGCCCTAGCGCTCACGCCACCGGGGCCCTTGCCCCCTTTCCGGCCCACCCTCGTGAGGTCTAACCTGCCCGTCGCGCTTCCCCCGCCGCAGCACCAGCCTGCCCGAGGAGCGCCAGTGCCCGTCTCCACCGTTCCCCGTCCTCCGCTCGGTCGCGCTCGGCCCCGCCTGGCGCGCAGACCGTCGCTGTTCTGGCTGGCCGCCCTGGTGGTGGCCGCCGGCACCGGTCTCACCATGGCCCGCTTCGTCGGCCAGGCGCGGGCTGAGGCCGTCCGCTGGGGAGTCCTGCGCCCGACGCTGGTGGCCGCCGCCGATCTCGAGCCCGGCGCCGTGCTCGGCCCGGGCGTCGCCCGTGTCGAGCACCGCCCGCTTGCCCTGGTGCCCTCCGAGGCGCTGGAGGGCCCGGCCGAGGGCCAGACCGTGGTGGCCGCCATCGCCCGAGGTGAGGCGGTGGTCGCCACCCGGCTGGCTCCCGCCGGGCTGTCGGCCCTGGCGGCGGCCCTGCCTGCCGGCACCGTCGGCATCGCCGTGCCCAACGGTTCGGGTGGCCTGTCGCTGGAACCTGGCGACGCCGTCGACGTGCTCGTCACCTTCGACCCCGACACCGTGGGTGACGGGGAGCCGACCTTCCCGGTCGCCCGTGCGGCGATGGTCCTCGAGGTGGGCGAGGAGGCGGTCACCCTGGCGGTGCACGAGCCCGAGGCGTCGCGCGTGGCCTTCGCCCTCACCGCCGGGGTGGTGACGCTCGTGCTCAGCGCCAGCCGGTGATCGCCACGGCGACGATGGCGGCGCCCGCCAGCGCTCGGTAGATCACGAAGGGGGTGAAGGTGCGGGTGCGGACCAGGCGCAGGGTGCCCCACACCGCCGCCCAACCGGTGATGGCCGAGGTGGCGACGCCCCAGGCGAAGGCGCCGCCGAAGCCGGCGGGGATGCCCCCGGCCACGAGCAGATCGAGGCCCTTGTAGAGGGCGGCACCGGCGATGACGGGCAGGCTCATCAGGAACGACAGCCGGGCAGCTGCCTCGCGTCGGAACCCCAGTCGCCGAGCGGCGGTGATCGTCACGCCCGAGCGCGAGACGCCGGGCTGGAGGGCCAGGGCCTGCGCCACGCCCATGGTGAGCGCGTCACGCATGGAGAAGTCCTCGGCCCCGCGATCGCCACCGAGGCGGTCGGCCCACAACAGCACGAGCCCGAAGCCGGCGAGGAGCACCCCCACCAGCCACTTCGTCTCGCCGATGCCGGCGAAGACCTCCCCGAACAGCCCGCCGACGAGGGCGGCGGGCACCGAGGAGGCGATCAGCAGCCAGGCGAGGCGTCCGTCGTCGGGCTCCTCCGGCCCCGTGCTGGCGCCCCGCGCCGGCGGCACGGACACCTCGCTGACCGCCACCTCCGTCGCCACCCGGCGGGCTCGCAGGGCGTTCACACCGCCGCGGGCCAGCCGCACCACGTCGTGGCGGAAGTAGGCGACGGCGCCGACGAAGGTGCCGACGTGCAAGGCCACGTCGAAGGTGATCTCGAGGTCGGGGCGAGCAGCGAAGTCGTCCCAGCCGAGCAGCCACGGGACGACCTCGAGGTGGGCGCTGGAGGAGATCGGGAGGAACTCCGAGAGCCCCTGGACGAGGCCGAGGACGATCGCGTGCAGGATCGGCACGCCTCAGCGACCCCGTCGCCGGTCGTTCGGGGTCACGGCAGCGCAGCTTAGAGGCGGGACCGAGGGGCGGGCGGTTGCCCCGACGGCGGCGACCACCAGGAGCCGGAGATCGACCCTGCCGCTGTTCTCCGGGCACGTCACCGGGCCAGGCCGTGGTTCTCCACCAGAGGCGGAGAGCGGTCGTTGACCGCTCTCTTGGGGCACACTGCCGCGATGGGACTTTTTCGCAGTTCGCTGCTACCGGCGCTGCCCGTCAGCCGGATCGGTGCCGCCCTGTGGGCCTGGCAGCATCGCAAGGAGATCGCCGGGTGGGCCGGGTGGGCAGCGAGGGCAGCGCCCCGGGTGGTGGCCGGCGATCAGCGTGACGTGCTCGCCGAGGGGCGCCTCCGGGCCCGGCTCAAGGGCGACCCCCGCACCCGTGAGGTGGACGGGCTGGACGTCGAGGTGCTCGACGGGGTTGCCGTCCTGGGCGGCAGCGTCACCCCCGAGGTGCACGACGCCGTGGTGGAGATCGCCACCGGGGCCAGCGGCGTCACCCGGGTGCGCGACGAGATCCGAGAGCGCGAGGTGCGCCGCCCCTAGCCGCGCCCTACGGATGTCCCGGGGGAACGACGTCGTCGAGGAAGGCCAGCACAACGTCCAGCCAGAGGTCGGGTCGCTCGTGTTGTGGGTTGTGCCCGGCGCCGGCGATGACCTCGAAGCGAGCGCCGGGGATGGCCATGGCGAGACGGTGGCTGGCTTCGAAGAAGGCGGCGTCCTGCTCGCCGACCACCACGAGGGTGGGCACGGCCAGGTGGCGCAACGGGTCGAGGCGCTCGGCGGCGTCGAGCATGGCCGGGACCATGGCGGCGAACATCACCGGCGAGGCCGCCAGCAGCTTGGCGTCACCGTAGGCGGCCCAGCTCGTCGCCGGGTCGTCGCCTCCCAGGGGGCTCAAGCGGGTTTGGCGGACGTCGCGGGAGGCCGCGGTGTCGAGGGGGCTGCCCTCTGGCAACGAGGCGATCAGCGGGACCAGCACCGCCATGCCGTGCTCGCGCACCAGGGCGGCGGCACCGAAGGCGAGCTCACGGTCGAACTCGACCGGGCCCGAGCAGGTGTTCATCAGCACCAGGGCCTCGAGGCGATCAGGTGCGGCCAGGGCGGCCACTTGGGCCACCATGCCGCCCATCGAGTGCCCGACGAGGACGAAGCGGGGCCACCCGAGGGCGTCGGCAAGGTCGAACAGGTCCCGAGCGAGCAGCTCGAAGCCGTAGGCCTGGGGATCGTCGGGCGCGTCGCTGGTCCCGTGGCCGCGCAGGTCGGGCGCCACCGCGTGCCACCCGGCGGCGGCAAGCGCGGGCAGGTGCTCGACGAAGTCCTCCTTGGCCCCGGTGAAGCCGTGCACCAACAACAGTGGGTGGCCGCCGGCGCCGGCCTCGGCGATGACCAGCTCGACCGGACCGAGACCGACCTTCCTGGTGGTGAGTGCCATGGCCTGAGAGTCTGGCGGGTGCACCAGTGCACTCGCGCCGTGGGGGGCGGGCGGTACCGAGCTGCGGTGGCACGAGCGGGGAGGGGGAAGCGTCTCGCTCACCGCCAGCTCACCGCGGCAACCGCCAGCCGAAAAAACCCTTCCTGTCCGCGCCCCCGCTTGGGTGAGACGGCTCCTCGCCGGTAGCGTCGACGCCATCGCCGAGGGTGAGGAGCCCGTCCCGACCATGCTGCTCGACAGCGTCTCCAGCCCCGCCGACCTTCGCCGGCTGAGCTACGCCGAGCTCGACCAACTGGCGGAGGAGATCCGGGCGTTCATCGTCGACGCGGTGTCGACCCATGGCGGCCACCTCGGCTCCAACCTCGGTGCGGTCGAGCTGACCATGGCCATTCACCGGGTCTTCGACTCACCTCGGGACATCCTGTTGTGGGACACCGGCCACCAGAGCTACGTCCACAAGATCATCACCGGACGCGCCGGCGGGTTCACCTCGCTGCGCCAAGCGGGAGGCCTGTCGGGCTACCCGAGCCGGGAGGAGTCCGAGCACGACTGGGTGGAGAACAGCCACGCCTCCACGATCTTGAGCTACGCCCACGGCATCGCCACCGCCATGGAGCGCCGGGGCGAGCAGCGCCGCATCGTCGCCGTCATCGGCGACGGCTCCCTCACCGGCGGCATGGCCTACGAGGGCCTCAACAACCTCGGCCACAGCGGGCGCAACGTGATCATCGTGCTCAACGACAACGGCCGCTCCTACGCCCCAACGGTTTCCAAGCTCTCCGAGAGCCTGAGCCGGATCCGGCTCAACCCCACCTACATGCGCCGCCAGCGCCGCTTCGAGCACCTGCTGCGGGCGTTCCCCCTCGTGGGCCGGCCGCTCGAGAAGGGCGTGGAGGGGGCCAAGGCGGCGGTGCGGGAGATCTTCGAGCCGACGGCGTTCTTCGAGCCTCTCGGGGTGCGCTACGTGGGGCCGATCGACGGGCACGACGTCGAGCGGGTGGAGACGGCGTTGCGTCAGGCGTCGGAGTTCGAGGGCCCGATCGTGGTCCACCTCGTCACCCAGAAGGGGCGGGGCTACAAGCTGGCCGAGGACGACGAGGTCAAGCGCTTGCACGACATGTCGGAGTGCAAGCCCGGGTCGTACACCGCCGCGTTCGGCGACGCCCTGGTCGCCGCCGCCGAGGCCGATCCCCGGATCATGGCCATCACCGCGGCCATGCCCGACTCGACGGGGCTGTTGCCCTTCGGGGCCCGGTTCCCCGACCGGCTGCTCGACGTGGGCATCGCCGAGCAGCACGCCGTCACCGCCGCCGCCGGCATGGCGCTGGGAGGACTGCGGCCAGTGGTGGCGATCTACTCCACGTTCTTCACCCGGGCGTTCGACCAGGTCAACCTCGACGTCGGCCTCCACCGCCAGCCGGTGGTGTTCTGCCTCGACCGGGCCGGTGTCACAGGTGACGACGGACCGTCACACCACGGGATCCTCGACATGGCCCTGCTGACGAAGGTCCCGGGCATGACCATGTTCGCTCCGTCGTCGTACCAGGAGCTGGAGGTGATGCTGGGCGAGGCCCTGTCGATCACCACTGGCCCAACGGCCGTGCGCTGGCCCAAGACCGAGGCTCGCCACGTCCCTGCCGACCAGGTCGGCCGGGGTCTGGAGGCCCGCCGGGTGCTCGAGGGCGACGGCGAGGTGGCCATCCTCGCCGTCGGCAAGATGGTGGCCGCTGCCGAGGAGGCCGCCGCCATCCTGGCCGAGCAGGGCATGGCTGCCACGGTGTGGGACGTGCGGGTGGTCAAGCCCCTCGACCCGGCGATGCTGGCCGATGCTGCCCAGCACGGGCTGGTGGTCACCGTGGAGGACGGCATCAAGGTCGGTGGGATCGGCTCGCAGATCGCCGAGGGGATCGCCGAGCTCACCGAGCACCGGCGGTGCCCACCGGTGTTGGTGCTCGGGGTGCCGGGCGAGTTCCTGCCCCACGGCAAGCCCGACCGTATCCTCGCCGAGCTCGGCCTCGACGGCGCCGGGATCTCGGCGGCCGCGGTCAAGGCCCTGGCTGCCCGCCACCACTCGCTGGCCTGACCAGTCCTCAACCCTGTCCTGGCGGCGGCGCGCCCGGGTTCGCTCCGGCTCACCGTGGATGATGGTCGACGGTGGGGAGGGCCCGAGCGGCTGAACCAGAGCTCGGATCTGTTGGGACCCACGCGCCCGAGCTCTACGAGGGTGCGGTCAGCGGCGGGGCGGTGGCACGACTAGAACGGCCACAGAGGCGTCGTGGCGGTGAGGACCGAGCCGACGACGGCGGCCGCCGCCAGCGCCCCGCAGCCGGCTACCCCTGCTGCCCGGCGGCCAGCGTCGTCCCCTTCGGTGGCGAACAGCACGCCCGCCGCCGCTGCCCCTCCGACCAGTCCCCCGAGGTGGCCGCCGATGGAGATTCCGGGGATGGCGAAGGTGAGCAACAGGTTGATGACCAGTAACCCGCCTATGCCGGACTGCATCGGGTCGACGCCTCGGCGGCGCATGCCGATGAAGGCAGCGCCCATGAGCCCGAACACGGCGCCGGACGCACCGGCGGTGCGGGCGTCGGGCTGCAGCAGCAAGGCCCCGAACGAGCCGGTCAGCAGGGCGGTGGCGTACAGGGCGGCAAAGCGCACCCGGCCCAGCGCCGGCTCGAGCATGGAGCCGAGCTGGTAGAGCAGCACCATGTTGAACCCGAGGTGGATGAGGCCGAGGTGCAAGAAGCCACTCGTCACCAGACGCCACCACTCGCCGGCCGCCACCGCCGGGCCGTGGAGCGCCAGGCGGGTGATCAGGTCGGGGCCGCTCCCGTCGATGCCGCCGCCGACGGCGAGCGAGGGCACGAACAGCACCACGCTTGCGGCGATGAGGGCGAGGGTGACGACCGGCCTGGCTGCGAGCGAGCGCATGGTGTGCACCGGCGGCGCCTGGGCGACGCACGAGGGGCACTGGAAGCCCACCGGGGCGCTGACCATGCAATCGGGGCAGATCGGACGCTCGCAGCGCCGGCATCGCACGCCGCTCTCCTGCCCCGGGTGGCGGTAGCAGTGCCACACACCGTAGGCGTGGTCGCCGCCGGAGGTCGGTGCGGGCTCGTACGGGGAGGCGGGCATGGCCGCTCCAGGGTACCGGCGGGCCTCGCCCCGCCGTCGTCAGCGCCGGGAGACGAGGCGGGCCATGAGCTCGTGGCCGGGCACTGGTGCCGCCGAGGCGGTGCCCGCCTCGCTGTAGGTGCCCCCGGGCCCATCGACCTCGCTGTCGACCAGCAGCCAGGGGACGGGGTCGCTGGTGTGGGTCCTGGTGGCCAGGGGCGTGGCGTGATCGGGCAGCAGCAGCAGTCGCCACGGCCCCAGGGCGTCGAGCCCCTCGACCAACGGCTCCAGGATCCGCCGGTCCCAGTGCTCGAGGGCCGCCACCTTCTCCTCGACGTCACCGGCGTGGCCCGCCTCGTCGGTGGCCTCCACGTGGATCACGAACAGGTCGGCGCCCTCGGCGAGGGTGGTCAGGCACGCATCGCGCTTGCCCTCGTAGTCGGTGTCGTACCACCCGGTGGCGCCGGCGACCTCGACCACCTCGAGGCCGGCCAGCACACCCAGTCCCCGCACGAGGTCGACGGCGGTGGTGAGGGCGCCGCCGAGCCCGTGACGGTCCCGGAACGGTGGCAACACCGGCTGGCGGCCCTGGCCCCACAGCCAGACCTGGTTGGCGGGGCCGTCGAAGCTCGAGACGATCGGGCGTGAGGCGTCCATGAGGTCGCGCAGCTGGGCGGCGGCCGGCCCGCTCGGCCACACCGCCGCCTTGCCGGACAGGTCGTGGGGGGGTACGCACTCGGCCTCGCCCCAGGGGGCGGGCACCACCAGCAAGTGGCGGTACTGGACGCCGGGGTGGAAGCGGACCTCCTCGGAGCCGAGCTCGTCCTGCAGGGCGGCCAGGACCTCGGCCGCCTCGTCGGTGCTCGGGTGCCCGCCGGCGAAGTCGACCATGGTGCCGTCGTCGGCCACCGTGACGAGGTTGCAGCGGTAGGCGACCTCGTCGGGGCCCAACGCCACGCCCAGTCCGGCCGCCTCGATCGGGGCCCGCCCTGTGTGGTGCACAGCGGGGTCGTAGCCCAGGATGCTCATGTTGCCCACGTCGCTGCCGGGAGGCAGGCCCACAGGGATGACCGCCGCCCGCCCCAGCTCGCCTCGCCGGGCGAGCGCCGCCAGCGTGGGCATGGCCGCAGCCTCGAGCGGGGTCCGGTCCCCGAGGGCGGCGAGGGGCTCGTCGGCGCACCCGTCGGGCACGCACACCACGTACTTCACCGGCCGAACGGTACCGCCCGCACCCGTCTCAACCGGTATGGCCGGCGGCGCGGGCGTTGGAGACGACGTAGTCACGCACGGCAGCCAGGTCGCAGGGCAAGGTGGTGCAGCGCTCGGGGCGGTCGTAGAGGTCGGCGAGGTGGTCGGGCAGCTCGGGGCGCACCCCGGTGGCGGCCTCGACGGTATCGGGGAACTTGGCCGGATGAGCGGTGGCCATGGCCACGAGCGGGACGGTGGGGTCGCGCCGGCAGGTGCGCCCTGCCGTCAGACCGACCGCGGTGTGGGGGTCGACCAGGTGACCGGAGGCGGCGTAGAGCTCGCCCATGGCCCGGGCGACCGTCTCGTCGTCGACCCGGGTGGTGTCGAAGAGGTCGCCGAGCGGGGCCAGCCGCTCGAGCGGGACCTCCATCCGCCCGGTGGTGCCGAACTCGGCCATGAGGTGGGCGACGTCGCCGGCATGGCGATCGAGCAGCTCGAAGAGCAGGCGCTCGAGGTTGCTCGACACCTGGATGTCCATGGCCGGGCTGGTCGTGGGGTGGACCTGCTGGAGCTCCATCACGCCGGTGGTGAGGAAGCGGGTGGCGATGTCGTTGCGGTTGCTGGCCACCACCAGGCGGGAGATGGGCGCGCCCATCTGGCGGGCAACCCAGCCGGCCAGGGCGTTGCCGAAGTTCCCGGTGGGCACGGAGAACGACACCGGCCGGCTGGGCCCACCGAGGGCCACCGCCGCCGCCAGGTAGTAGACGACCTGGGGCAGCACCCGGGCCCAGTTGATGGAGTTGACCGCCGACAGCCTGAGGCGCTCGCGCAGGGCGAGGTCGCCGAAGATGGCCTTCACCAGGTCCTGGCAGTCGTCGAAGGTGCCCTCGACGGCCAGGTTGTGGACGTTGTCAGAGGCGACCGTCGTCATCTGGCGACGCTGCACCTCGGAGATGCGCCCGGCCGGGTGGAGGATGAACACGTCGAGGGTGTGGCGGTCCCGGCACGCCTCGATCGCCGCCGGCCCGGTGTCTCCGGAGGTGGCCCCGAGGATGGTGAGCCGCTCGCTCCGCCGGGTGAGCTCGGCGTCGAAGAGCCGGCCCAGCACCTGCAGGGCCACGTCCTTGAACGCCAGGGTGGGGCCGTGGAACAGCTCGAGCACCCACTCGTTGTCGCCCACCTGGCGCAGGGGCACCACCGCCGGGTGCCGGAAGCGGGCGTAGGCCTCGGCGACGATGCCCGCCACCATCTCCTCGTCGATGCCCCCCCCGAGGAACGGTGCCATCACCAGGGTGGCGACCTCGGCGTAGGGCCGACCGGACAGGTCGGCCACCTCGCTGGGGCTCAGCTCCGGCCAGGACTCGGGGACGTAGAGCCCGCCGTCGCGAGCGAGGCCGGCGAGCAGCACGTCGTCGAAGCCGAGAACCGGTGCCTCGCCCCGGGTGCTGACGTACTTCACCGGTTCATCCCGCCACCACCCGCAGCAGGCTGCGCACCCGGTCGACGACGTCGAGGCCCCTCAACGACGCCAGCGTGGCCTGGATCGACGACTCGGCGGCCTCGTGGGTGATGAAGATCAGGCGAGCCTCGTCGCCGAGGCCCTCCTGCTCCATCGATCGGATCGACACGCCGTGCTCGGCGAACACCCCCGAGACGGCGTGGAGCACGCCCGGACGGTCGAGCACCTCGAGGTGGAGGCAGTACTCGGAGCGGACCTCGTCGATGGGGCGGATCGCCGCCCGGGGGAGGCTCCCGATGCTGGCGCAGGTGCCACGGCGGAGGTTGCCGGCGGCGTCGACCACGTCGCCCAGCACCGCGCTCGCCGTAGGCAGGCCTCCGGCGCCTCGCCCGTAGAGCATCAGCTCGCCGAGGGCGTCGGCTTCGACGAACACGGCGTTGAAGCTCCCCCGCACGCTGGCGAGGGGGTGACCGTCCGGCACCATCGCCGGGTGGACCCGCACCGCCACCCGGCCGTCGTCGCCGTGCTCGGCCACCGCCAGCAGCTTGATCTCGTACCCCAGGCGGTGGGCGAAGGTGATGTCGGCGGGGGTGACCCCGGAGATGCCCTCGTGGGACACGTCACCCGCCACTACGGAGGTGCCGAAGGCGACGGTGGCGAGGATGGCGGCCTTGGCTCCGGCGTCGAAGCCCTCGACGTCGGCGGTAGGGTCGCGCTCGGCGTAGCCCAGGCTCTGGGCTTCGGTCAGGGCGTCGGCGTAGGTCGCCCCCTCCTCGCTCATGCGGGTGAGGATGTAGTTGGTCGTGCCGTTCACGATGCCGGTCACCCGGCGGATGCGGGTCCCGGCCAGCGACTCGCGCAGCGGGCGGATGATCGGGATGGCTCCGCCCACCGCCGCCTCGAACAGCAGGTCGACGCCGGCGGCGTCGGCGGCGGCGAACAGCTCGCCGCCGACGTTGGCCACCAGCTCCTTGTTGGCGGTGACCACGGGCTTCCCCGCCTTGAGGGCGTCGAGCACCAGGCCGCGAGCCGGCTCGATGCCTCCGACGAGCTCGACCACCACGTCGACGTCGGGGTCGTCGACCAGGCCCTGGGCGTTGTGGGTGAGGGTTCCTTCGGGAAGCTCCACGGCGCGGGCCTTGGCCACGTTGCGCACGGCCACCCGCGCCACCTCGAGGCGCAGCCCCGTGCGAGCTTCGATGGCGTCGGCCTGCTCGGCGACGAGGGTGACCAGGGCGGCGCCGACGTTGCCGCAGCCCAGCACCCCGATCCGCACCACCGACGTCTCCACGTGCACCAGGCCACGCTACCGGTGCTCTACGATCGGCTCGACCCAGATGAGGGAGGGCTCATGCACGCAGCCTTCGACGTCGTCGTCGCCGGCGGCCGGTGCGCCGGGTCCCCTCTGGCCACGCTGCTGGCTCGGGAGGGACTCTCGGTGGCCCTGGTCGACCGGGCCGCGTTCCCGAGCGACACTCTCTCCACCCACATCTTCCAGAACGAGGGCGCCAAGGTCCTGGAGCGCCTGGGTGTCCTCGACAAGGTGCTGGCGAGCGGAGCGCCCTGGATCGAGGGCAACGACGCCCGAATCGACGGCTTGAGGACGGTCGCCTCCATCCCTCGGCGCTCGGACGATCCCGGGACGTGGCTGTGCGTGCGGCGCCCGGTGCTCGACGCCCTGCTGCTCGAAGCGGCGGCCGAGGCGGGGGTCGAGGTCCACACCTCGACACGGGTGACCGGCGTGGTCGAGCGCGACGGCCGTGTGTCGGGGGTCCGGGTCAGCGGTGAGGGCGGGGAGCGTCTGCTCGAGGCGACGCTGGTCGTCGGCGCCGACGGTCGGGGTTCGGCCGTCGCCCGCAGCACCGGTGCCCGCAGCTACAACCTCATCCCCGGGCAGCGGTTCGCCATCTGGGCCTACCACGAGGGTGCCACCTGGTCGCCGCCGGCGACGCTGTTCTTCCACCGTTGGGACGACGAGCTGGTGATCGCCTGCCCTGCCGACAGCGGTCTGTTCCTCGTGGTCGTGGTTCCCCCGCTCGAGCGCCTGGCCCGCTTCCGGGCCGGCCCCGAAGCGTTCTTCGAGGCCCACGTCGCCGCCTGCGAGCCGGTGGCGGCCATCGTGGACGGAGGCCGTCGCGTCGGGAAGCTCCAGGCCATGCTGCGCTGGACGGGCTACTTCCGTGAGTCGGCGGGGCCGGGGTGGGCCCTGGTCGGCGACGCGGGCCACTTCAAGGACCCGACGCCGGGTCAGGGCATCTCCGACGCCCTCCGCCAGGCCGAGCGCCTGGCGTCGGCCATCGTCGCCGGCATGGGCACGACGGCGTCACTCGACGACGCCATGGCCACGTGGTGGCGCTGGCGCGACGACGACGCCGCCGAGATGGCGTGGTTCGCCGGCGACCTGGGGCGGGCCGGGCCCGTCCCGCCGGTGCTGGTGGAGATCCTCACCGAGCTGGCGGCCAAGGGCGAGATGGGCTCGTTCCTGGAGGTGATGAACCACCGGGCCAAGCCGTCGGAGGTCCTCACGCCCGGCCGGCTCGCATCCGCCACCGGCCGTCTGCTGAAGAGCGGGGAGCACCCCCGCCGCCAGGTCCTGCGCCAGACCAAGGACATCATGGCCGAGGAGGTCCACCGCCAGCGTCTCAACAAGCACCCGGCCTACGCCGAGTCGGGCGCCTACGAGGGTGCCGACACCGACCACGAAGTCGTCGTCAACCCGACGTGAGGTCGGTCAGGAGTCTAGGCGCAAAAGGTCGTCGAGGCTCTCGCGGCGCACCACCACCCGGGCGTCGCCGCCGGACACGAACACCACCGCCGGGCGGGTGACCTTGTTGTAGTTGGACGCCATCGAGTGTCCGTAGGCGCCGGTGACCGGCGTGGCCAGGACGTCGCCGACGGCGACGTCGGCAGGCAGCCGGGCGTCGGCGACGACGACGTCGCCCGACTCGCAGTGCTTGCCCACCACCCGCACCGCTCGGGGGCGCTCGGCGTCGGTGGCGCGAGGGAGGAAGGCCTCGTAGCCGCTGCCGTAGAGGACGGGGCGGGGGTTGTCGCTCATGCCGCCGTCGACGGCCAGGTAGGTGCGGATGCCGTCGAGGGCCTTGATGGTGCCAACGGTGTAGAGGGTGAGGGCGGCACCGGCGGAGATCGCTCGTCCGGGCTCGGCCGAGATCCGGGCGGTGATGCCCGCTTCAGCGCAGGCCTTGCTCAGCACCGCCCCCCAGTCGGTGATGCTCGGCGCCTGCTCGCCCTCCACGTAGGCCACCCCGAGCCCGCCCCCGAGGCTGAGCTCGGGCAGGCCGAGGGGCACCACGAAGTCGGCCAGCACGTCGACGGCCTGGGTGAACGACGACAGCAGGAACACGTTGCTGCCGATGTGGGCGTGGACGCCGACCAGCTCCACGGCTGGTGACGCCGTCGCCCGAGCCACCGCGGCGGCCGCCGCACCCGAGGCCAGGCCGAAGCCGAACTTGGAGTCGGCCTGACCGGTCATGACGTAGACGTGGGTGTGGGCCTCGACCCCGGGGGTGACTCGCACCAACACCTGGGGCGGAGTGGCGCCGGCGGCCACCAGGGCCTCGATGCGGTCGAGCTCGTCGTCGCTGTCGATCACGATCCGACCGACACCGACGTCGAGGGCCCTGGCCAGCTCGGCCTCCGACTTGTTGTTGCCGTGGAGCACGAGGCGCGCCGCGGGCACGCCGGCGGCGAGGGCGACGTGGAGCTCGCCGCCGCTGGCGACGTCGATGCCCATGCCCTCCTCGTGGACGAGGCGAGCCATGGCCCGGCACAGGAACGCCTTGGCCGCGTAGCTGGCGCCGTCGCCGAAGGCGGCCACGGCTTCCCGGCAGCGGGCTCGGAGGTGGTCCTCGTCGTAGACGAACAAGGGCGTGCCGAACTCCCCGGCCAGCTCGACCAGGTCGCGGCCGCCGATCGACAGGCGCCCGCCCCCGCTGATCTCGGCGGTGTCGGGCAGCAGGTGCCGAGGCAGCGGGGTCATCGCGAGCGCAACAGCTTGTGCACCCGGTCGACCAGCTCCAGGGGCTCGAAGGGCTTGGTGACGTAGTCCCGGGCCCCGGCGTCCAGGCCGGCGGCGATGTCGGTGGCCTGGGCGCGGGCCGACAGGAGCATCACCGGGATGGCGCCGGTGCGATCGTCGGCGCTGAGCGCGGCCACCAGCTCGAGGCCGTTCATCCTCGGCATCATCACGTCGGAGACGACCACGTCGGGCCGCTCGTCACGCGCCGCTCGCAGCCCGTCGACCCCGTCGGTCGCGGTGACCACGTCGAAGCCCTCCATCTCGAAGTTGACCTGGAGGAGCTTGAGGATCACCGGGTCGTCGTCGACGACCAGCACGCGGGGGGGAGCGGTGCCCACCGGGGCGATGCTACCGGTGGCTTTCGGGGCGCCCCCCGTCAGGAGCGGTAAGATCGTGGCGCCGCCCCCGTAGCTCAGGGGATAGAGCACCGCCCTCCGGAGGCGGGTGCGTAGGTTCGAATCCTACCGGGGGCGCGAACTCGGGGCGGGGGGAGGAGTCGGGCCACAAGGGTGAGCACGAGCGCCACCCCGGCCAGGGCGCGCCCGTGGTCGTCGCCAGCCCCGGTCTCGGGAACCGTCGCACCGGGGCCCGGACCCTGCTGGTGACGGTTGGTCGGCGCCTCGCTGAACCAGAGCTCCTTTCGAGCGGCGTGGATGGTGGACGTCACGACGTGCTGTCCTTCCCCCATCGACGGCGGCGTAGCTTCGCCGGCATGTGTCGCAACATCACCACCCTGCGGGGCCTCGACCCGCCGGCCACCCCTGACGAGGTCACTGCCGCCGCCCGTCAGTACGTGCGCAAGGTCAGCGGGGTGCAGTCGGTCACCGGACGCACCGAGGTCCACCTCGAACGAGCCGTGGCCCGCATCGCCGAGGCGACGGCGGACCTGCTCGCCGAGCTGCCGCCCCGCCGCCAGGCGCCGACCACCGTCCCGCCGCTGCGACGCCGCTGAACGTTCTCCGTCGAGCTGACCCACAGCAGGTCGAGCCGACAGAGGACGTCACCCCGAGGCGAGCTGGTCGAGCACGGCATCGCCGAGGGCGGGCCACGCCGTCACCGCCCACGGGCCGAAGGGCCGGCTCGACAGGGCGGCGCAGGCGAGGGCGGCCTCGGGATCGACCCACAGGAACGAGCCGCTGGCGCCGAAGTGGCCGAAGGTGGCGGGCGAGCACCGCCGTCCCGTCCAGTGCGGTCGCTTCTGGTCTCGCAGCTCGAAGCCCAGACCCCAGTCCTGGAGATCGTGGAACCCGAAGCCGGGGAGCACGCCGGCCAGGCCGGGGAAGGCGACGGTCGTGGCCAGGCGCAGCGTGGCCGGAGGGACCAGCGTGGGGGCGAGCAGCTCGGCGGCCAGGCGAAGCAGGTCGTCCAGGGGACCGACCAGGCCGGCGGCCGGCGATCCCTCCAGGTGCGTGGCCCGCAGGCCGAGCGGCTCGAGCACCGCCTCGCCCAGGTACTGCTCGAAGGGCATGGCCACCCGCTCGCCGACGCTGGCAGCCAGGACCTCGAACCCGGTGTTGGAGTAGATCCGGCGCCGGCCGGGTTCGGCGAGGGCCCGGTCGTTGTCGAAGGCCAACCCCGAGGCGTGAGCGAGCAGGTGGCGAAGGGTGGAGCCTGGAGGACCGGCGGGCTCGTCGAGGTCGAGGACGCCTTCTTCCACCGCCACCAGGGCGGCCAGAGCGGTTGCCAGTTTGGTGACCGACGCCCACCGGTTGGGACGGTTGGAGTCGCCGGTGACGGCGAGCACGGTTGGGCCGACGCCGCCGACCACGCCCGCGGCTGCGTCACGCGCCTGCCAGCCCTCGACGAGGTCCAAGGCAGCGATCATGCTCGGACACTACGTTGGTCACCAGGCGCAGACGCTCCCCCGTTTCCCCGTTGTCGAGCCGGGGAAGGAGCTGAGCTCGGCCTCGGTCGGTGGGCGACCTCGCCTCCCGCCGCGCTGGCTGTGGAAGCCCCCGCAGTACCATGCACGGGTGGAGCGGGCGACCACGCTGGAAGCAGCGCCGACCAGCGTCAGGGCGGCCCGGCGCTTCGCGGCCGAGGTTCTCGCCGACTGGCGTCTCTCCGGGCTGGTCGAGACCGCCGAGCTCTTGGTCTCCGAGCTGGTGACCAACGCCTTGTTGCACGCCCACACCGACGTCGAGCTCGTCGCCCGCCTCGGCGACGGCAGGTTGCGCATCGAGGTCCGGGACACCAGCGCCGTGCTGCCGACCACCGGCAGCCACCACCAGGAGTCCCAAACCGGTCGAGGGCTACAGCTGGTCGAGCTGTTGGCCGATTCCTGGGGCGTCGACGTCGACCACGGGCCCAGGGGGATCGAGGGCAAGGCCGTGTGGTTCGAGCTCTGGGCGTCCAGTCCCCCAGGACGTGTCCACCTCTCCGGACCGTCGTCCAGCCGGGCGCCTTCCCCCGCCGGCGTGTGCTTCCAAGGCGTGCCCACGGTGCTGTACCGGGCGTCGGAGGAGCACCGGTTGGCCGTCACCCGCGAGTTCGTGCTCATGACCATCGACGCCGCCGAGGCCGACGAAGTGCCCGCTCGGCTCGTGGCGCTGAGCGAGGAGCTCGCCCAGCGCTTCGCCGCCGAGACGGCGTCGGCGCTGGAGCAGGTGGAGGTCGCCGAGCAACGCGGGGACGAGACCGTCGACCTCTTCCTCGAGCTCACGCCTGGTGCGTCCGCACCGCTGCTGGCGGTGGTCGAGCTCCTCGAAGAGGCTGACCGGTACTGCGAGCGGGGGGCGATCCTCACCATGGCTGCCAACGCCGAGATCCGCGCCTTCCGGCGGTGGTGGGTCGACCAGGTCGTGGCCCAGCTCGCCGGCGGGCAAGGCACGCCGTGGAGGAGGGCGTGACGCTCAGGCGACGGTTCCGCTTGCTGCTCGGCGTCGTGGCCGTCTTTCTCACCGTCAGCTTGGCGGCCGACGTGTGGCTGATCGAAAGGCGTGCCCTGCTCGTCCGCCGGCTCGACACCCAGCTCGAGCCCGCCCGCACAGCCGTGGGCGAGGTGACACAGGGCCTGGTCGACCAGGAGACCGGCGCACGGGGCTACCTCATCACCAAGGACCCGACCTTCCTCGAGCCCTACTTCACCGGAGCCCAGCGGGTCGACGCCGCCGTGTCGGAGCTGGGCCGCCTCCTGAAGGATCACGCCCCGCTGCGCGACGTGGTCGAGCGGCTGGAGGCTCGGATCAGCGCCTGGCGCCAGCTCGGTGCCGAGCGCGAGATCGGCGCGGTGCGAGAGGGCCGCTTCGACGAGGCGGTGAGCCTGGTGTGGCCCGGCACCGCCCGTTCGTTGTTGGAGCAGGCTCGCGCCGAGGTCACGGACCTGCGCCAGGCGGTCGTCGCCGAGCAGAGGGCCGTCGAAGGCGAGATCCGGGAGATCCGGTCCGTCCTGAGCATGCTCACCCTCGTCGGCGCGCTGTCGGCACTGGCGTTGCTGACCTTGGGCAGCTACCTGCTCCACCGGTGGGTGAGCCGTCCCCTCGCCGTGCTCGGTGCTGCGGTTCGTGAAGTGGCCGCCGGCGATCTCCACCGCCCCATCCCCGCCGCTGGGCCTCCTGAGCTGGCCCGGCTGGGCGGTGACGTAGAGGCGATGCGCCGGCGCATCCTCGCCGAGGTCGACGACGCCTCTCAGGCCCGCGACGCCCTGGCTCAGCGGGGGCTGGTCGTGAGCAGTCTCTCGGAGCAGCTGCATCCCGAGCTCTCCTGTCCGCCACCGGGTGTCAGGGCGGCCCTGCGTTACTCGCCGGCCGAAGGGGTGGTGGCCGGCGACTGGTGCGACGTCGTGGCCCTCGGCCCCGGTCGGGCCGCAGTCGTGGTGGTCGACGTGTCCGGGCACGGGGCCGAAGCGGGCGTCTTCGCCTTGCGAACCAAGGAGCTCGTCCTCGCCGCCCTCGACACCGGGTGCGATCCTGGCCAGGCGTTCTCCTGGGTGGCCGATCGCTTGGGGGACACCGACGAGCGGTTCTTCACCGGGGTCATCGCCGAGGTCGACGACCACGCCGGCACCCTCCGCTACGCCAGCGCCGGGCATCCTCCGTTGCTCCTGGTCGACGGTGGCTTCGTGCAGGTCCTCGGCCTCACCGGTTCGGTGGTGGGCCCGGCGCTCGATCAGGACGGCTGGACCACCGTCGAGGTCCCGCTGTCGCCGTCGGCGATGGCGGTGGCGTGCTCCGACGGCGTGCTCGAGGCTCGCAACGCCGACGGCCAGGAGTTCGGGCTCGACCGGCTCAACGAGATCGTGGCCGACTCCTCCGACGCCGACGACCCCCACGCGGTCGCCGACCGCTGCCTGAGCACGCTCGACCGCTTCTGCGCCGGCGCTCCCCGCGACGACGTCACCCTGGTGGTGTTCGGTCGCTCGGCCCGCCCGGCCCCCTTCACCGCCGACGAGCACCGATGGGAGACGACCGCCACTGCGTGATTGGCACCGGGAGGAGACGGGTCGCCGAGGGGTGCAGGTGGTCATGTCGGTGGGCAAGGCGACCGGCAAGGTGGAGGAGTCGTGGCGGACGACGCGACCGGGGGTGGCACCGGGAGGAGGACATCGGCGTAGGCGACCCCAGCGTGCGTCCCAGCCGGAGACAGCCAGGGTGGAGAAGCTCGAGGAACAGACCCGGACGCGGTCACGTCCGTCGTGCACGTCCGGCCCGGTGGGCCCGCAAAACCTTCCAGCCGCCGGCGACGGCGCGCAGATGGGCACTGCGCTCAGGTACCAACGATTGAGGGTACGGCGAGCTCCGGCTCACCGACATCCCTCGTTCCCGTCGCGAGGTGGGGCCGACGCCAGCTGAGCGGGTGCACCGGTGGGCGCCGCGTCCCGACGTCCGGCGGGCAGCTCGAGGGCCACCTCCATGAGGGCGGCGTTGGCCCGCTCCTGGGCCGCCTTCTCCTCGACCGGGAACGGGTCGAGCCAGCTGCGCCCGGCCAGCAGCTCGTCCCAGACGAACAGCAGCGACACCGCCTGCATCCCGAACCAGGCGGCGGCGCTGAACACCGCCGAGGTCTCCATGTCCACGGCCAGGTGCCCGGCGTCGTGCCACGCCCGCACCAACTCGGGAGGCTGGGCCAGGAGCGCCGACGTGGTGACGTGCAGGCCGCGATGGACCCGGAAGCCGCGACGGACGAAGGCGTCCTCGGCGGCGTCGACCAGACTCGACGTGGCCGTCGAGGCGCCAACGCCTCCGTAGTACTGCGATGCGCCCTCTCCGATGGTGGCGGTCTCGGGAAGCACGATGTCGCCTGTGGCTACGCCGGCCTGCAGGGCGCCGCACGAGCCGATCTGCACGACCAGGCGGGTGCCGATCTGGCCGAACACGTGCACCGGCTCCACCGCCCGGGGTGCTCCGTAGGCGCAGGAGTACAGGACCACCTCGTCGCCGTGGCGGCCGAGGTGGAGCTCGGGGAAGGCCAGCTCCCGCACGTCGTCGAGCAGCGCCAGCCGCTGGGCGTTTCGCTCTCGCTGCCACCACGACCCCTCCAGCACCACCCGGGTGGGCACCTCGTCGGCTCCCAGGCCCAGGGCACCCAGCCACTCGTCTCGGGTCACGAAGCGTCACCGGGCCTGTTCGTGGTACAAACCCACGAGCCAAACTTTAGCCGCCGTTGAAATCGGAGGTATTCGTCATGGGGAGCACCAGGCAGCAACACGTCGCCATCCTCGGTGCCGGCCCCACCGGGCTCGAAGCGGCGCTGGCGTGCATCGACGCCGGCTGGTCCTTCACGGTCTACGAGGCGGCGCCCCAGGTGGCCGGCAACGTCCGGGCCTGGGGCCACGTCAGCCTGTTCACCCCGTGGGACATGGACGTCTCGCCTCGCATGGCCCGTCACCTCGCTGACGCCGGCACCGACGTGCCATCTGGGGAAGCGGTGCCGACCGGTGCGGAGCTGGTCGAGCGGTTGCTCGAACCGGTGGCGGCCCTGCCCTCGGTGGCTCCCAACCTGCGTCTCGGCGCCCGCGTCGTCGCCATCGGCCGACAGGGCCTGCTCAAGCACGAGGAGATCGCCACCCCCGAGCGCGGCCGTCGTTGCTTCCGCCTGCTGATCGAAACCGGCAGCGGTGAGGAGGTGGCCGGCGCCGACGTCGTGCTCGACTGCACCGGCACCTACCACAACCCCAACCCGCTCGGCGACGGCGGCATCCCCGCGCCCGGGGAGCGGGCGCTCGCAGCTGACGTCGTGCGCCAGCTCCCCGACTTCGAAGCCGAGGCCGACCAGTGGGCCGGTCGGCGGGTGCTGCTGGCAGGGGCGGGAGCGTCCGCCCAGACGGCGGCCCGGTCGCTGGCTGCCCTCGCCGAGGATGACCCGACCGGCGAGGTGGTGTGGGTGGTGCGCGACGAGGCCCACACCTGGGGGGCGGTGCCCGACGATCCATTGCCGGCCCGGGCCTCGCTGGCGGCCGAGGCCGAACGGTTGGCCGCCGGTGACCACCCTCGGGTCAGGGTGCGCACGGGGGTCGAGGTCGAGCGCCTCGAACGGCGCCACGGACGCATCGCCGTGGCCCTGCGCAATGGGGCCCGGTCCGAGGAGGTGACCGTCGACAAGGTGCTGGCCCTCACCGGCTACGTCGGCGACCACAGCCTGTACCGCCAGCTCCAGGTCCACGAGTGCTACGCCACCGCTGCTCCCATGGACCTTTCGGCGGCCCTGCTCGGCGCCGCCGGCGGTGACTGCCTCACTCAGGTGAGCCACGGTCCTGATGTCCTGCGCAACCCCGAGCCCAACTTCTTCATCCTGGGAATGAAGTCCTACGGGCGGGTGAACCAGTACCTCATGCGCGTGGGCTGGGAGCAGGTCGACGACGTCGTCGGCCTGCTCGACGCGCCGGCACCCGACCCGCAGGCAGCGGCGCTCACCTGAAGCGGACCCGAAGCGCGATGACCGAACCGACTGGCGCTGGCTCAGCAGCAGGCTGGTGAGGCGTCCTCGGCTGCTCCGCCGCCGCCGCCGTCTCGGTAGGCGATGACGGTGACCGAGCGGAAGGCGGTGCCCTCCACCACCCGCCATGGGGTGTCGTCGCGACTCACGGTCGCCACCTCGTGGAACCCGGCGTCCTCGAACGCCCGCAGGAACGCCTCCTCCTGGAACGCTCCGGAGACGCACCCGCTCCACAGCTCGGGGTCGGCGCGCAGGGCCTCGGGCACCTCGGTGTCACTGACGATGTCGGAGATCACCGCCCGTCCTCCGCAGCGCAGCACTCGATGGATTTCCGAGAACAGGTTGGCCTTGTGCTCGGTCGCGACCAGGTTCAACACGCAGTTCGACACCACGACGTCGACCGACCCATCGGCCACCAGCGGCGCCTCCCGGCGGCGGCGGGCGCACTCGACCTCCAGGGCGTCCAGGCCCTCCAGGTCGGTGACGGGGTGGGAGGCCAGCCAGGCGGCCAGGCCTTCGAGGTCGAGGCCGAGGTCCTGGATGCGACCTCGGCGGAACTCGACGTTGTCGTAGCCGAGTGCATCGGCCACCTGGCGCCGAGCGCGGCGAGCCAGCGCCAGCATCTCCGGGTTCACGTCGACGCCGATGACACGACCCTGGGGCCCGACCACCTGGGCGGCCATGAAGGCGATCTTGCCGCCACCCGAGCCCAGGTCGAGGACGGTCTCGGCCCTGCGCAGGTGGCGGGAGGGGTCGCCGCAGCCGTAGTCGCGCTCGAGCACCTCGGCGGGGATGACTCGCAGCAGCTCCGGTTCGTAGTCGACGTGACAGCACAGCTCCGGCTCTACCGCCTGGGCACCAGCTCGGTAACGGGCGGCGACCGCCGCTTCGACCTCGGTCGGGGTGAGGGCCATGGTCATCCTTCCTTGCTCAGCGCGGGTTCGCAGTCGAGAGACGGTTCAGGGCGGGCCCGGTAGACGGCGGCCCGGTGGTGGTCGGCGAGGTCGGCGGCAGCCACGTCGAGCACCAGCTCGCCGTCGCGCAGCCCGATCACCCGATCGGCGAAACCGCCGATCAGGTCGACCTGGTGGAGGCTGCACACCACGGCGATGCTCTGTTGGCGGGCCACGGCCCGGAGGGCGGCGAGCACCGACGCGGCCGATGTCGGGTCGAGGCTGGCCACCGGCTCGTCGGCGAGCAGCAGCGAGCTGCGCTGGGCCAGCACCCGGGCGATAGCCACCCGCTGCTGCTGACCGCCGGAGAGGGTGTCGGCCCGCGCCCGGGCGTGGGGGGCCATGCCGACCCGCTCGAGGCAGTCGAGGGCCAGGGCCCGCTCCTCGCCCGTCGGGCACCTCAGGAGCGCTCGCCACCAAGGGAGGTGGACGAGCCGGCCGATGACGACGTTGTCGATGGCGCTGAGGCGACGCACGAGGTTGTACTGCTGGAAGATCAGCCCGACGTTGCGCCGGGCCCGGGCCAGCTCCCGTCCCGCCAGGACAACCAGGTCCTTGCCGTCGACGAGCGCCCGGCCCTGGCTCGGATCGACCAGCCGGGTGATGGCGCGAAACAGCGTGGTCTTGCCCGCACCGCTGGGGCCGATGACGGCGACGACCTCCCCGGGAGCGACGTCGAACGACACCTCGTGCAGCACGGTCGCGCCGGCGTAGCAGTGGCCGAGGCCCTGCACCTGCAGGGTGGGCGCCCCCGGTTCGCTCATCGAAGGTGGGCTCGCAGCCGCGACGACACGGTGTCGACCGCGGCCACCATGACGAAGATGATGATGATGATCGTGAGCAGCCGAGGGAAGTCGAGCAGGTCGATGGCGTTCTTGAGCTGCTGGCCGATGCCGCCCGCCCCCACCACCCCGAGCACGATCGAGGCCCGGATGTTGAACTCGAGCATGTAGAGCGCCACCGACACGAGCCCTGGGACCACGTCGGGCAAGACCACCCAGCTCACGGTGCGGAACCGCCCCGCCCCGGTCAGCTCGGCCGCCTCCAGCGGTCCCCGAGGCATCCCCTCGATCGACTCGGCGAAGAGCTTGCCCATGCTCCCGAAGGTGTGGAAGGCCACGCCGAGGGTGCCGGCGAAGGGGCCCAGGCCCACGGCGGCCACGAAGAGGAGGGCGAACACGAACGAGTCGACGCCTCGGCAGGCGTTGAGCAGCGACCGCGCCGCCGCCCGTACGCCGCGCCCTGGGGTGAGGTTGCGGGCGGCAGGTATGCACACCACCAGCGCGGCGACCACGGCGAGGCCGGTGCCGACCACGGCGATGGCGACGGTCTGCGCCGCTCGCACCAGCAGCTCGTGGAGTCCCTGGGTCGACGGGGGCCACGCCTCTACGGCCCAGCCCGCCATCTTCGGTAGGCCCTCGAGCAGTGCCCGGGGGTCGACCTCGGCGAGGCGGACGCACAGGGCGAAGGCGGCCACCGCCACCAGGGCGACGGTGGCCTGGCGCACCCGGGGCAGCGGCGAGGCTCGACCCCTAACCGGGTGGTGCTCACCGACGCTGCCGACACCGCCCCGGTCGCCCTCCACGGCGGGCAGGTCGTCCCGGCGCTCGACGATGTCAGTCACCTCCGGTCACGCCCCCGTCAGCTCAGCTTGCCGAGGCTGTTGGCCGCATCCTTGATCGTCCGGTAGCTGTCGTCGGTGGCGGCCACGAAGCCGGTGTAGTGCGGCGGCATGAACTCCCTTGCCTGTTCAGGGGTGATGCCCACCAACAGCTCTCGGATGCGACGCACCAGCTCGGGGTCGAGCCCGGGGCGCACCGCGATGGCATCGTTGGGCAGCGGGTCGGACGTCCAGACGATCTTGGTGGCGTCGGGAGGGAGGGTCCCCGACTCGATCATCGAGTTGCGGTTGCGGTCGAAGTCGGTGGCGAGGTCGACCTGCCCGTTGGCCACGGCGATCTCGTTGGCGGGGTGGGCAGCACCCTCGCGGTACTCGAAGTAGGTGGTGGGGTCGATGCCCCGCTGGGTCAGGAAGAACGTGGGCACCAACCACCCCGAGGTCGACGCTTGCTCGGCGAAGGACATCGACAGGCCCTGGGCGTCGTCGGGCCAGTTTCGCACCGGCGAGTCGGGGGGGCCGACCACGATGGCGTGGTAGGTGGGCTTGCCGTCGTACTTCACGGTGGCGATGGCTTCGGCGCGGGATCGGTTGTTAGCCAGCACGTAGCCGAAGGGCCCCATCCAGGCCAGGTCGACCTGCTCGTTGGCCAGGGCCACGGCGATGCCAGCCCAGTCGGTGGTGGCGTCGAGCTCGTAGTCGACCCCCAAGCTCCCGGCGAGCCAGGCGAAGAACGGCTGCCACGCTGCTTCGGTGTCCTCGGTGGTGGGCAGGAGCGGGCCGACCCCGAAGCGCAGCGTCTGGGGTCTGGCCTCGCTGCTCCCATCTGGACCGGCTCGGTCACCGGTGGCGGTGGTTCCGCAGGCGGCCAAGGTGAGCACGGCGAGGCCGGCCAGGGCGAGGCGTCTGAGCTGCATCGGGTTCCTTTCGAGGGGACGAGGGTGCTGGCGGTTCAGACCGCGCAGTTGTAGATGAGAGGGAGGCTTCCGTCGCCCTGGCGCAGCCGCAGGAAGCGCTCCACCACCAGGCGCTTGGCCTCGGCGAGAGGAACCTCGCCGGCAGCCAGGAGCATGTCCGGGCTGGTGTCGATGTCGGCACCGGCGGGGTGCCAGTGGACACCGTCGGTCGAGACCGACAGCTCGGGCACGGTGTTGGTGTCGTCGACGTGGATGCCGTTGCCGGAGAAGCCCCGCTTGATCAGCGGCCGCACGGCGAAGTCGCGTCCGGTGATGCCGAGCTCGGCGAGCACGGACGCCAGCTCGGGCACCTCCCCTGCGTTGTCGGGAGTCTCGGTGAGGCCCACCCGCATGGGCAGGCCGAGCTGGCAGGCGATGACCAGGCCCTCCATGGCCTTGGCCCACGAGCCCTCACCCCGGTTTCGGTCGTGGGTCTCGGCCCGGACGCCGTCGATCGAGGTCTGCAGCACCAGCCGCTCACGCCCCGCCAACCGGCTCAGCTCGCTCAGCTGGCGCCCCCTGAACAGCATGGCGTTGGTGAGCACCACGGTGTCGATGCGATCGCTGGCGTAGACGATCTTGTCCACGATGTCCGCCTCGAGGAACGGCTCACCTCCGGTCAGGTAGATCTCGGTGAAGCCCTCGGACAGCGCCTCGTCGACCAAGGAGCGGAACCGCTCGGGGTCCATCGAGCGACGCCGGGCCGTGGGCGACGAAGCCACCGAGCAGTAGACGCAGCGCAGGTTGCAGTGGAAGTTGGTGTAGACCCACAACCGGGGCGGGAACAGCGGGGAGCCGAACAGCGGCACCACCGGCAGACCGTCGTCGACCACCTCGGGGGGGTCGGCCCAGCCCACCCCGTCGGCGGCGAAGCCCCGGGGCACGGCGCTGCGGTAGAGCTGGTAGCGGCCGCGCGAGCGCTCCAGCGGGGGCACCACCTCCAAGCAGGTGGTCCACCAGCCGGTCTCGACGGTCTCCACGAACGGCTCGGGGAGCCCGGCAGCGCGCATCGATGCGGCGTGGGCCTGCCAGTCGTAGGCGAGGGGGACCAGCTCGGCCTCGGCCCGCCCGTCGTCGAGGTCGACGACCGCGTACCACACCTCCCGACGGCCGTCGTTGGCCGGGCGCCCGAGCGCCCCGACGTTGACCACCAGGCAGCCGTCGACCCGCTTCTGCCATGGCAGCCCGGTGTGGGTGCAGCACAGCACGTCGGCGCCGCTGGTCTCGACCCGTAGGCGGACCTCGTCGTCGTCGAGCGACTCCCAGAAGAAGTCGTTGAGCACGAGCGGCGACCCGTGGACGAGATGGACGTCGAGGCCCTCGATGGTCTCGCGGTGCTCGGTCTCCAGCGAGCGCATCCACGCCGCGAAGTCGGCGCTGGTGTGGGCCTTGGTGAAGTCGTAGATGAGCTGGGCGAACTCGTTGTCACGGGGGTCGCGATAGCCGCAGCCGCACTCCTCGTCGCCCCGGCCGATGGCCACGTCGTAGTTGCCGGCGATGCACTCGACGCCGTTGTCGACCAGCAGGGGCCAGACGGCGTCGGGCTCGGCGCCGAACCCCCCGAGGTCGCCCAGGCAGAACAGGCGTTGGCAGCCACGCCGGCGGGCATCGTCGAGGAACGCCCGCAGGGCGTAGGGGTTGGAGTACACCCCGCCGCACACCCCGATCCTCACCCGCCAAAGGCTACAACGACAGTTTGAACACGCGCCAACATCGGTCGAAGCGCTGCGGTCGCCGCTCCGGCCCCGTCGCTACTGTGGCTCCGTGAGCTCGGCCGTCCCGCCTCGACCTGGTCGCTCCCCGGCGAGCGCCGGTCACCGGTGGCAGGTTGGCGACGCCGACTGGAACCACTGGCCCGACGGGCTCGACGACGCCGCCATCTGGGCCGCTGCCGCCGGGCGTGGTCTCGCCGGCATCGAGCTCGGGGTCTATCGAGCCGGCGACGAGCTGGCGCCGGCCCGCGTCGAGCAGGTGCGCCGTCTGGTCGAGCAGACTGGGGTCCCGGTGGCCATGCTGTTGCTGTCGCTGCCACCCGCTCGCTGGCCCCAGGGCGCGCTGTCGTCGTCGGTCGCCGCGCAGCTGGTGGCCGACCAGGCGGCGGCAGTGGCCGAGGTGGCGGCCGGGTTCGGGCTCGACACCATTGGGCTGTGGCCCGGCGCCGACGATCGGGGCGGCGCTCGGGAGCGTGAGGGCCTGCTCCAGGGGTTGGCCAAGGTGGTGGAGGCGGCGGCGGCGAGGGGGGTGCGGGTGGCGTTGGAGTACAAGCCGGGTACGGCTGTGGCCACAGCGGCGGATGCCCTGGCCTTGTGCGACACCGTGCCCGGGCTCGGCGTGCTCGTCGACACCGCCCACGCCTTCGCCGCCGGCGAGGATCCGGCCGAGGTGGTCGCGTTGGTGGGGGAGCGGCTGTGGCACGTGCATCTGGGCGACGCCGAGGTGGGCAACGCCGACGACGACCTCCCGGTGGGGCGGGTCCACCACTTCGGCGCCTTCGCCGCCGCCCTCGACCAGATCGGCTACCTGGGTGCCGCCAGCTTCGACCTCTACGGCGCCGTCTGCGCCGGCGTGGCCACCGGGGTCGAGGCGGTGGGCGAGAGCGTCGACCACCTGTTCCCACCGGCCGGCCCGCGGTGACGGGCGAGCGGGGAGGTCCCCGGTGAAGGCGGTGGTGGCCCACGGGCCGGGCGACTTCCGGATCGAGGCGGTGGCTGCGCCGAGTCCGGAGGCGGGGGCGGTGATCGAGGTGGAGGCGGCGGGGGTGTGCGCCGCCGACCGGATGATCTGGCGGGGTGACGGCCCCTGGGTGCTGTCGTTCCCGTTCATCCCCGGCCACGAGATCCTCGGGCGGGTGGCCTCGATCGACGACCGCAGCGCCGAGCGTTGGCGGGTCGGACCCGGCGACCGGGTGACCGCCGAGGTGATGGTGCCCTGCCGTCGCTGCCGGCTGTGCCGGGCGGGGCGCACCAACCTCTGCCGCTTCGGCACCCACCTCGGTAGCGGTCTCCCCGGCGCCTTCGCCGAGCGCATGGCCCTTCCGCCCGAGGCCGTGGTGCACGAGGTCCCCGCCGACCTGCCGGTGGCGGCAGCGGCGCTGGTCGAGCCGGCCGCCTGTGCCGTGCACGCCGTACGCCGGGCGGCGCTCGAGCCCGACGACGTGGTCGCCATCGCCGGGATCGGCTCGGTCGGCGCGGCTGCCCTCGGTGTTGCCACCGGTCGCTGCCGGCGGCTCCTGGCGGTGGTGACCTCCCCTGAGCGGGGCGAGCTGGCGCTCGCCCTCGGGGCCGACGCCGTGGTCGACATGTCGTCGTCCACCCCGGCCGAGGCCGTCGAGGCGCTAGTCGACCACAGCGGTGGCGCCGGCCCCGACGTCTTCGTCGATTGCTCGGGGTCCACCCGTGCCGTCGAGCTCGGCCTGGCCGCCCTGGTCCCTGGGGGCCGGCTGGTGCTCTACGGCGTCTACCGGCGTCCGGCCACGCTCGACCTCAACGTCGTGGCCGAGCACAAGGAGCTCGACGTGCGGGGCGGCCATCTGGCCCCGGGGGCGTTCCCCGAGGCCATCGAGCTGGTGCGTACCGGCGTGATCGACGCCGCCCGCATCGTCACCCACCGCCACCCCCTCGGCGACGTGCGGGCCGCGGTCGAGGAGGCGCCCGGCGCCGGACGCCTCAAGGCCATCCTGGTGCCGTGAGCCCCGCCCCGGTCCCGGTCACCGCTTCGCCGCGGGCTCCTGGCACCGCCCAGGGCGACCTGCCCCACCCGGTCGCCCTTCACCGCTGCCACCAGGCCTCCGGGCGCCCCGATCGGCGGCAGAGCTTGACGAGGGAAGTGGCCTCCAGCCAATGCTGCACCGATGAGTGACCATGGCGACCTCGTCGCCCGGCTGATCGACCTCGGTCGCAAGGCGGTCGGCCGGGGGCTGGTCCTGGGCTCGGGTGGCAACCTCTCGGCCCGCCTCCCTGGAGCCGACGAGTGCGTGGTCACCGCCAGTGGCACGTGGCTCGACGAGTTGGGGCCTGACGACTTCAGCGTGGTCGCCCTCGACGGCACCCGGCGAGGCGGCCATCCCCGTCCCTCCAGCGAGGTGGCGCTGCACCTCCACAGCTACCGGGCCCGGTCCGACGTCAACGCCGTCGTGCACCTCCACCCCCAGCTGTCGGTGCTGCTCGACGCCCTCGGCCACCGTGTCCGGCTCATCACCATCGACCACGCCTACTACGTCCGCAAGGTGGCGACCGTCCCCTACATCGCCTCGGGCACCGAGGAGCTGGCCGTGGCCGGCGCCGCCGCTCTGGCCGACGCCGACGCCGTCATCCTCGGTCACCACGGCTGCTCGGTGGTTGGCGCCACCGTCGAGGACGCCCACAAGCGGGCGGCCAACCTCGAGGAGGCGGCCACCGCCACCTACCGGGCCCTGCTGCTCGGTGACACCGCCACGGTCTGCCCGCCTGCGTACCTCGAGCGGGTGCGGCGGCTCGAGGCCGAGGCGGCGAACGCGCCGCCACCATGAGCACCGCCTGGGCCGGCCGTGGCCAGGGTCCGCCGAGGTGAGGCCCCCGCTGGCCGCCGGGCTCGACCTGGGCGGCTCGGCGGTCAAGGCCTGGGTCGCCGAGGTGGGAGGTCCGGTGGTGGCCGAAGCCGCCGAGCCGCTGTTCACCTCGCGCCCCCGGCGCCACGCCGCCGAGCTCGATCCAGGCGAGTGGTGGGCCGCTGCTCGCCGGTCCCTGCGGGCGGCGGTGGAGCGTGCCGGTCCGGCTCCGGGTGGCTTCGCCGGCATCACCGCCTCGTCGCTGCGCCAGGGCTTCGTGCTCACCGACGGCACCGACGAGCTCGGTCCCGGGGTGCTCAACAGCGACCGGCGGGGGGCGAGCCACCTCGACCGGTTGCGCACCGACGTGGGGGTGGAGACGCTGTACCGCACCACCGGGCACTGGCCGGCCCCCGAGCTGACCCTGCCCAAGCTGCTCCACCTGGCCGACGCCGAGCCCGAGCGGTGGCGGGCCACTCGCCGGGTGCTGTTCGTGCACGACTGGGTGCTGTGGCGGCTCTGCGGCCAGGTCGCCACCGAGGCGTCCTATGCCAGTGCCGGCCAGATGGCCGACGTGTCGGCACGGGACTGGGCGAGGGATCTGCTCGACGCCGTCGGCCTCGGTACCGATCGCCTGGCCCCTCTGGTGGAACCGGGGACGGTCGTGGGTCGGCTCACCGACGACGGGCTGGGCCTCCCCGTCGGGTTGCCGGTGGTCGCCGGCGGAGGCGACACCCAGGTGGCGGCGATGGGCGCCGGTGGCCTCGCCGAGGGCGTGATCACGGTGGTGGCGGGATCCAGCACACCGGTGCAGGCGGCGACTTCGGCGCCCCCCGACGACCCCCTTCGCCACCCGTGGGTGTCGACGCATCTGGCTCCCGACCGCTGGGCGGTGGAGACCAACGCCGGCTACCCGGGCACCATGCTGTCATGGTTGTCGGGCGCCATGGGGTGCGACCCGGCGAGGGTGTGGGCCTGCGCCGAGACCAGCACCCCGGGTGCCGGCGGGGTGACGGCGGTGGTGGCCGCACCGGTGTGGAGCGAGGATGCATGGGCCACGAAGGCGCCCAACGCCGTGGTCGGGACCACCCCGGCCACGACCGCAGCCGATGTCGCCCGAGCCTTCGTCGAGGCCCACGCCTACGCGGTCCGGGCCAACGTGGCCGACCTCGAGCGGGCCCTCGGCGCCCGAGCCACGCGGATGGTCCTCACCGGGGGCGGCGCCCAACCCGCCCTCGCCCGCCTGCTGGCTGACGTCATGGGCCGGGACGTGGAGGTGCCAGCGGTGGCGCAGCCCGCCGCCCTCGCCGGGGCGGTGCTGGTGGCCCGGGCGTCCGGCATGGAGGCCACGAGCGCCGGCGGGGCCGGCGAGGTGGTCGGCGCCGGCGACCCCGCTCCCTACGACGAGCCTTACCGACGCTACCTCGGGGCCCACGCCGCCCTGCGGGCCCACCTCCCCGAGACCGACCGGTGAAGGCGCTGGTCACCGCCGAGCTCAGCGGACACGCCCGGGCCCGGCTCGAAGCCCTCGGCTACGAAGTGGTGCATGACGGGTGGGGCGCCACCCGCTCGGTGCTCGGCAGCGACGCGCTCGTCGCCGCCGCCGCCGGCGCAGAGTTGGTGGTGGTGGAGATCGAGGCGGTCGACGAGGCCGTGCTCGACGCCCTGCCCGAGGTGCGCATCGTCGCCTCGGCCCGGAGCCTGCCCACCAACGTCGACCTGGTCGCGGCCAGCGCCCGAGGCATCCCGGTGCTCCACACACCGGGCCGCAACGCCGCCTCGGTGGCCGACTTCACCATCGGCCTCATCCTGGCCGAGTGCCGCTCCCTGGCCCGCGGCCAGGACCACCTGCGCCGGGTGGGCTGGGACGTCGACGGGGAGTTGCCCTACCTCCACTTCCGGGGACCGGAGCTGGCCGGGCGCACCCTCGGCTTGGTCGGCTACGGCGCCGTCGGGCGGGAGGTGGCCCGCCGGGCGGTGGGCGGCTTCGGCATGCGGGTGCTGGTGAGCGACCCCTACGTTGCCGACGTGGAGTGGCCGGTGGAGGCGGTGTCGCTCGAACAGCTGCTGCGAGAGAGCCACGTGGTCAGCCTGCACTGCGCCTTGACCCCGGTCACCGCCGGGATGATCGGCGAGCGGGAGCTGGCGCTCATGCGCCCCGACGCCGTGCTGGTCAACACCGCCCGCGCCGGGGTGGTCGACCAAGGCGCGCTGGTGGCGGCGTTGGTCGACGGGCGACTTGCCGGGGCCGCCCTCGACGTGTTCTGGACCGAGCCCCTACCTCGCTCCCATCCGCTGCTCTCGCTCGACAACGTCACCGTGACCCCCCACCTCGCCGGGGCGGCCGATGACGTGGTCACCCGTCACTGCGCCATGATCATCGACGACGTTGAGGCGCTCCTGAGCGGCCACCGCCCGCGCTTCCTCGCCAACCCCGACGTCTGGTCGGGCCCGGCGTGACCTCCACGGCAGGGACGTCGAGCACGCCCGGTGCACACGGGGGCGGTTCTGCCGCCACACCGATCACGTCACCACCCGCAGCCGGGTTGGCGCCGTCCCTGCCGGCGCCCCGGTAGGCGCCTCCCGCGCTGGAGCCCACCGACCTCCTAGCTTGGTTGCAAACCTCCGGCGACAAGGAAGGAACCCCCCATGATCAAGTTCACCGGGAAGAACGGCAAGATCAAGGCCAGCTTCGTCCTCCCACTCTCGGAGACGCCCGAGCCCGTGTCGGTGCTCGGCGACTTCAACCGCTGGGATCCCTTGGCCCACCCGCTCAAGAAGCGCAGCAACGGCACCCGAAGCGCCACCGTCGAGCTGGAGCCCTCCAGCCGCTACGCCTTCAAGTACCTCAGCGAGGGCGGCACGTGGTTCAACGATCCCGAGGCGGATGCCCACGACGTCAACGAGTACGGCGAGACCAACTCGGTGCTCCACACCTGAGCCTGACCGGTCCTCACCGCCTCCACCGTGGTGCACCCGTGATCTCGTCGTCCGAGACGTCGGCCGTCGCCGACGTCGCCGCCGTCACCGCGCTGCTCGGGCGCCCGCCCCTAGCCGCGTTCGAGGTGGTGGTGCGAGACGGCGACGGGGCTCCGGTGGTGATCCGCAACGCCCCGCTGCTCGGCGACGCCACGCCCATGCCCACCCGGTTCTGGCTGGTCGGACGCCACGAGCGTCAGGCGGTCAGCCGCTTGGAGTCGACGGGAGGAGCCCGCTCGGCGGAATCCGCCATCGACCCCGACGCAGTGGCGGAGGCCCATCGACGCTACGCCGCCGAACGCGATGCCGCCCTGCCCCCCGACCACACCGGGCCGCGGCCAGAGGGGGGCGTCGGCGGGACGCGGCGAGGGGTGAAGTGCCTACACGCCCACTACGCCTGGTACCTGGCCGGCGGCGAGGACCCGGTGGGCCGCTGGGTGGCCGACCGCCTGAGCGGCGAGCGGCGGTGACATCCACCGTCGCCGCCATCGACTGCGGCACGAACTCGACCCGCCTGCTCATCGCCCGGGGCTCGGATGAGGGCGGGATGGAGACCCTCGAACGGGAGATGGTGATCACCCGTCTCGGCGCCGGTGTCCACGCCACCGGTGCACTGAACCCGATGGCGATCGAGCGCACCCTGGACGCCCTTCGGAGGTTTCGAGCGCCGATCGACCGCCACGGTGTCGAGCGGGTGCGGGTCAGCGCCACCTCGGCGGCTCGAGATGCGAGGAACCGTGAAGAGCTTTTCGGCGGGGCCGAGGAGGTGCTCGGGGTCCGTCCCGAGCTGCTCTCCGGCCGGGAGGAGGCCCGGCTGTCGTTCCTCGGGGCCGTAGCCGAGCTCGACCCCGCCGAGGGGCCGTTCCTGGTCGTCGACATCGGCGGGGGCTCGACCGAGTTCGCCGTCGGGTTCGGCGGCGAGCCCGACGGTGCGGTGTCGGTCGACATGGGGTGCGTCCGGCTCACCGAGCAGTACCTGCGCGGCGACCCCCCTCGCCCCGAGGAGCTCAGCGCCGTGCTGTCGGTGGTCGAGGCCTACCTCGACGACGTCGTCCGCGAGGTGCCCCAGACCCGTGAGGCCTCGCTCATGGTGGGCTTGGCCGGGACCGTGACGACCGTGGCCGCGGTCGAGTTGGGGCTCGCCCGCTACGACCGTCGCCTGATCCACCACTTCCGGCTGACTCGGGCGGCAGCCGAGGACGTCTTTCGCACGCTGGCCACCGAGGCCCGGGCCGACCGCATCCACAACCCCGGGCTCGAGGAAGCGCGGGCCGATGTCATCGTCGGCGGGTGCTGCGTGCTCGTGGCCGTGCTGCGCTACTTCGAGCTCGACGCCTGCTTGGTCTCGGAGGCCGACATCCTCGACGGCCTCGCCCGCAGCCTCCTGTTCCAGCCCCGCTCGTAGGACCTCTGCCGTTGGATGCCGCCAGAAGGGTAGTTTGTCGACCGGGTGCCCTTCGGGAAGGTGAGCGCGGTGGGGGGAGCGATTCGGAGTCACCGAGCTCCAACGGTGTCGGCGACCATCGCCGCGTTCCTGATCTGCCTCCAGACGCTGGCGGCGGCTCCCGTCGTGGCGGTGAGCTCCCCCGAGGGCGAGTTCCTGGCGCTGTTGAACGCCGAGCGCTCGGCGCAGGGATTGTCACCGCTGGCGTCGAACTCGGGGCTGGCCGCCGTCGCCGGGGATTGGTCGGCCGCCATGGCAGCGTCCGCAAGCCTCGGCCACAACCCCCGCCTCGAGCAGCAGCTTCGGGACCGTGTCGGGTCGGGGTGGCAAGGCTTCGGGGAGAACGTCGGCACCGGTGCCGACGCCAGCAGCATCCACGCCGCCTTCATGGCCTCGGCGGTCCACCGCGACAACATCTTGGGTGACTACAACCAGGTCGGGATCGGCACCGCCAGCGCCGAGGGCCTGCTGTGGGTGACCGTCGACTTCTTGCGAGCAGCGCCACCTCCGCCACCGCCACCGCCACCGCCACCGCCACCCCCGCCGCCGCCGGCACCGCCCGCGCTGTCCCCGCCACCACCCCCGCCGCCGCCGGCACCGCCCGCGCTCCGTTCGTCGCCCGCCCTGGCCCAGGTCCCAGCGCCACCCCCACCCCGTCCGGGGCTCCGGTCGCCCGCCGTGCCCCAGGCCTCCCCGCCACCGGCACCACCACCGCCACCACCACCACCGTTGGTGGCTCGCCCGGAGCCAGCGCCGGGGTGGCGGACAGAGCTCCGAGCGCCCCGGGCGTGGTCGAACGAGGAGCTGGCGGAGTGGATCCTCGACTGGTCGTGGCGGCCCATGGGCCTGTGGGGCGGGGAGTTCCGCTCGCCGCCGACCAGGTGAGCCCCTCGCCCCTGCTCGCTTCCCTCGCTCCGTTCGACCAGCCGATGGCGGGCAAGCGCGTCGGAGCCGCCAGCGAGGGTGCGGCCGGCGGTGGGAGCTGCGGGCGCTCGTCCTCGCCGACTTGAGTCACGGGGGTCAGGGGAGCTCGCCGAGCGAGGTCGCTACTATCCGGGCCGATGTCGACGGCGGCCCACGAGGAGCCCGTCACCCTCGCAGGACGACGGGTTCAGCTCCGCCCGCTGGCTCCCGAGGACTTCTCCGAGTGGCAGGCGGTGCGCCTGCGCAGCCACGCCTGGTTGACGCCCTGGGAGCCGCGCCGGCCGCCTGGGTCGCCCGACGTCATCCGCAGTCGCTCCGCCTTCGCCGCTCGGTGCAAGGCCCGCGACCGCGAACGCCAGCTCGGTGCGGGCTACGGCTTCGGCATCTTCGTCGGAGGCCGCCTCCGCGGCGAGATCAACCTCAACGGCATCCAGCGGGGTCCGTTCCAGAACGCCTACGTGGGCTACTGGATCGACGCCGCGCACGCCGGGAACGGCTACGTGCCCGAAGCTCTCGTGGTGCTGGCCCGCTTCGCCTTCGATGACCTGAACCTCCATCGCCTCCAGGTCGCCATCGTCCCGAGGAACCGTCCGAGCCGCCGAGTGGTGGAGAAGCTGGGCTTGCGCTGTGAAGGCACGGCCGAGCGCTACCTGGAGATCAACGGCGTGTGGGAGGACCACCTCCGCTTCGCCATCACCGCCGAGGAGTGGCACGAGCGCCGAGGGGAGCTCCTCTCCCAGTGGGTCGCCGGCACTTCCTCGTAGACTTCGGGCATGACCGATCAGCAGTCGAGCCAGTCGCTGCCCTCGACCGACGAGGAGTGGCGCCAGCGCCTGGACCCGGAGCAGTACCAGGTACTGCGCAAAGGCGGGACCGAGCGGGCGTTCACCGGTGCCTACTGGGACGCCAAGGAACCCGGGGTCTACCGCTGCGGTGGTTGCGGAGCCGAGCTGTTCCGCAGCGACGAGAAGTTCGACTCGGGCACGGGCTGGCCGAGCTTCTGGGCGGCGATCGCCGACGATCGCATCGCCCGGGTGGTCGACCGGAGCCTGGGGATGACCCGCGTCGAGGTCCGCTGCGCCCGGTGCGACTCGCACCTCGGCCACCTCTTCGACGACGGCCCCCGTCCCACCGGTCTCCGCTACTGCATCAACTCGGCTGCCCTCGATCTCCAACCCGCCGACCAGCAGTGACCTGAGCGGCTCGGCTCCGGCGGGATGCCGGCGTCCGGTTCCGTCAAGGACCCGTCGTCCACGCGCCCCTGTCCAGCCCGACCCTCAGCGCTCGGGGTCGTCGCCCCCGGCGGTCCAGACGCTCGGGCAGGCACAGCGGAGCGGGCACCAGCTACAGGCCCGGCTGGGGGTCGCCGAAGCGGTGCGCAGGCCGAGCGCCAGCTCCAGGATCCGCTGGGCGCCGCCGACGGTGCGGAGCAGCGCGGCGTCGAGCACGTCGGCGTCGACCTCCTCGACGGTGAAGGTCCCGCTGTCGAGGTAGTAGCAGGCCACCCGCAGCGGCGGCACCCCAACCCTCAGCGTCTCCAACAGCGCGTAGAAACGCAGGTCGTCGAGGTGGACGCTCGAGCTGGCCCCCGACTTGAGCTCGACCAGCACCGAGCCGGGCGTCATCCCCGATGCCGCGCCCAGCGCCAGGTCGATCGTGCCGCCGAGCTGCAGCCGGTCGTCGCACAGCTCGGCGCGCACTCGGGACTCCGTGCGGGGAGCCCACTGCCGGGCGAGCGGTGGCCACAGCTCGCAGAACTTCGCCACCAGGTCGTTGACCTCGCTACGGAGCTCCGCTCGCGCTCCCTCGTCGAGGCCGGTCAGGAAGTCGGCGAGGGAGGTGCCGGGATCGTCTTCGAGGCGATTGAGCGCGTCGTCGACCAGCACCAGCGGGGCGGCACGGTCGCGCCGGTGCAGCGAGAGCTCGATCGCCCGGTGAGCGACGCTGCCTCGGGCGGTCGCCATCGACCAGGCGAAGGGCTGGGCCCGCAACGCCTGGTGGTGGGCCTCACAGGCGTGGACCTGGGTCAGATGGCTCTTGCCGATGAACAGCGGCGTCACCAACCCGGCGGCCAGGGCAGCGAGGGCGGACTCCATGCGTTGGCGCAGACCGGCAGCGAGAGTCACCTCGACCTCAGGACGGGGGCGGTGGCGCTGGCGCAGGAGGGCGAGCACCTCGGCCTGGGCTGGGGAGAGGGCGTCGGCCACGGCGGGACGTTAGGGCCGAGCCAGCGTCTCCTCGCGGAGGTGCTCAGGTGGTGCACGACGACGAGACCGACCTCGTCGGGGGAAAACGAGGCCGGTCGCGCCGCGGCTGCTCGACGCCAGTGGGAGGGGCATCGAACGGTCGTCGCCTACCCACAGGGCTGGCGCTGGACACGTCGGACC
>JADDQY010000099.1 GCA_016781135.1 Actinomycetota bacterium | reverse complement strand
GCAAGGGCCTGCAAAGCCCTGTACCCGGGTTCGATTCCCGGCGCCGCCTCAACGAAGTGGCTGGTCAGAGCGTTGGGTCGGCACCGGTTGCAACCCGTTTGTTACCCTCGAGAATGCGGGTTGCCACCCGGTCGGCGGTTGCTTCATCGTCGGCGTCGGTGAAGTGGGCGTAGATGTTCAGCGTCACGCTCACGTTGGCGTGCCCGAGTCGCCGACTGACGACCTCCACCCGCTCGCCAGCGGAGAGCGCTGCAGTGACGTAGCTGTGGCGAACGTCGTGAAGACGGATCGGTGGGAGCTACCGCGATGACGTGGGCGTTGAAGCGCCTAGTCATCCGCTGCGGGTGGACCGGCTCTCCGGTGGGCTCGGTGAACACTGCTGGCTCTCCCGCCAGCCCGCGCCCCATGACCAAGCGTTCCTCAGCCTGGCACTTCCTCCACAATCGCAACGCCATCAGCGTCGCTGCGTGGACGCTGATGGTGCGGCGTGACCTTTCCGACTTCGGCAATCCCGTTACCTGTTGGTGTTTAGCAATCACCCGGCTCTCCACCACCCGGATCTGACGACGGTCGAGGTCGATGTCGCACCACCGGAGCCCGGCCAGCTCGCCACGGCGGAGGCCTGTGGTAGCAGCCAGCAGCCAGAGGGCGTAGTGCCGGTCCTCGCGACCTGCTCGAGGAACGTTCGGAGCTGCTCGGGCGACCAGATCAGCGTCTCCGGCGAGCGCTTCGCCGGAGGTGATGCCGCCTCCGCCGGATTACGCGCCAGCCGGCGCCAGCGTACGGCGTCCCGGAAAGCCTTGTTCAGGATGCCGTGGAGGTTTCGCACCGTCTTGGCGGAAAGCCCGCCGAGGCCATCACGGCGGCCGTGATCGAGGAGGTCCGCGTAGAAAGAGTCGAGCAGCGCTCCGTCTACCTTCTGAAGCGGCACGCCGCCGATGCGTGGGACCACATGGGCGCGAATGGAGTCTGCGTAGGCAGCCGCTGTGGTCGGCTTCAGCCCAGCCCGCTTAGCCCTCTGCCACTCGTCGAGGTAGTTGGCCACCGTCTGTCGACTGGTGTCGATGTAGCTGCCGGCGTCGAGATCCATCGGATGGAACCCCACACGGCCTACGTCGGCAAGGAGGGGAAGAAGGTCACCTGGGCCAAAGCTCCGCCCGAGGCCATGAAGCACGATGCGATGGTCGCCGGCATCTTATTGACAAGCTCCGGCTCGAGCAAGGTTCGGTCACAGCCAGGACCCGAGCACGTGGATCCCCGGCAGCGGGCTGCCGAGGTCCTCAATCAGCTGGCGGCGCGCCGCTCGACCTGATGGACAACACCTCCTCAGCATGACCCATGGACAACACTGATGGAGGTGGTGGTCATGAGCATGATCTCGACGACTTACGGCAAGCGCATCTTCCGGCCGACATTGGTCGGTCACTGAAGTTGGGCCGACAGCGTCGAAGTTGGAGCCTTCGAACCGCCGAGCGCAACCTCGGCATTTCGTTCAGCTATCTCTGCCACCTGAGATCGGGAATCGAGTGCTCTCGAGCGTGGTCGCTGAACTGTTGATCGACCGCTACCGCCTCGGTGCGGAAGAAGCAAGGCGCCTGCGCAGCTGCGCTGTCCCAGATGCTGGTCGGTCCAGCCGCTGGAAGACGGAGCAATGAAGCGCGCCGAGGGGGTCTGCTTCTCGGACGCGCTAGGACGTGTTCTTGCTGTCATAGAGACCGGAGAGTTGGTTGCCTCACAAGCCACTGTGCATCGCCTGCAGGGCGCCGTCGTGGCCCTCGACGTGGTCCTCAACAACCGCTCCACCATGCTCGAGGCTCTGGCCGACGGCGATGAGGACTTCTTGAGGCGGCTGGCCGAGGGACGTTTCCCATAGCCCCTTGTAGCAAAGGACCGACTGCGTTCAACTTCGACAACATCCACACACTATCGACCGCGCGACCTTGCGCTGGCTCGTCACCCAGCTGTCACCGGCGCGCATGGCTCAGGGGCGCCGAGTCCTCGCCGACGCCACTGGCTGCTGAGCGGCCCGCGAGGTCGAGCTCTGGTTCACGGCGACCGCTGGCCGGTGGCCGCTCGTCGACCCGCCGGGGGCCTCTCGCCGGACGCGCTGGGCGGGGCCTGCTCGCCCCGGTCGGGAGCGAAGCCGAAGCGCCGGCACACCTGCTGGTAGTCGTCCCAGGTGTCGACGTCGAGCGGGAGCGGCCGGTCGATCGCCACCCGCCCCACCCGGTGCCCCTCGGTGTCGAGGATCCTCCACACCGCCTTGTCGCCGTGCAGGCCCCGCAGGGCCGGGAAGGCTGCCGCCGAGAACACGAAGGGGTGGCCGAGTTCGCCCCGGTAGGTGGTGACCGCAGCCCAGGGCCGTTCCCGGGCCCAGCCGGACCAGACGGCATCGACGACGCCAGCGTCCACCCCGGGCATGTCGCCCAGCACCAGCACCACCGCCTCGCAGTCACCGGCCGCGTCAAGGCCGGCCTGCAGTGACGACGAGCAGCCGCTGGCGTAGGCGTCGTTGGAAACCACCTCGGCCCTCGACACCGCCAGACCGGCTCGGGCCTCCTCGGCGCCGCCGCCGACCACCACGACGACCCGGTCGAGGACCGAGGCCTCGAGGTCGCGCACCACCCAGCCCAGCAGGGTGGTGTCGCCGAAGGGCAGGCTCTGCTTGGGCCGGCCCAGCCGCTTGGACGCGCCGGCGCCGAGCACGATCCCGCACCCGGCCACCGCTCAGCCCGAGCGGCCGGCGAGGGCGATCGCCGCGGCCAGCGCCGACCCCACCAGCGACAGCGTGACGCGGGTGCCCCTGCCCCTGACCACGGCCAGCAGCACCAGCACCACCACCAACGCCGCCGGCAGGCCCCGCTGGGCCACGCTGGGCCCGGCGATGGCCAGCAGGTCGACCGGCTCGACCGGGCGGGTCGGCCGGGGCGGGGCCGTTTGCGTGGGCGTGGACCCCGCCGGCGGCGGCGAGACCGCGGCAGTGTCGGCCGCCGTGGCCTCGGCGGGAGGTGCGTCCGTCGAGGGCGGGACCGAGGGGCTGCCGGCGGCGGGCACGGGCACCTCGGCCGGCGGTTCCCCCGGCCCTCCGTCGCCCAGGCTCTCCTCGACGCAGCGGGCGAACTCGCCCAGCAGCTTGGACGACACATCGGCCAGCACTCCGCGGCCGAACTGGGCCACCTTTCCGGTGATGCTCAGGTCCGTCTCGATAGCCACCGCGGTGGCACCGTCGGGCGCCTCCTCGAGGGAGGCGGTCACCGTGGCCGCGGCGTTGCCCTGGCCTCTGGTCTCGCGGCCCTCGGCTCTCAGCACCACTCGGTGCGCGTCCTCGTCGACCTCGGCGAAGCGCACCGCGCCCTTGTACTGGGTGGTGATGGCGCCCAGCTTCACCTTCACCACGCCCCGGTACTCGCCGTCGACCACCTCCAAGAGCTGGGCGCCGGGCATGCACGGGGCCATGCGCTCCACGTCGAGGAGCACCTCCCAGGCTCGGGCCATCGGGATGCTCACGGTGAAACGGTCTTCGATGCGCATCAGGCTCCTCCTCTGAGTGGGACGGCGGTGACGGCCGGTCCTGGGGGTTGGATGGGGGGCCTCATGCGGTGACGTCGATCAGTGAGGCGGGGCCGTGGATGGCACCGGTCCGCTCCCGCAGGGACCCGCCGCCGGCCCCCCGGCGCACAGCGAGGATCTCGGCGATGATCGCCCACGCCACCTCCTGGGGCCCTTCGGCGCCGAGGTCGAGCCCCGCCGGTCCGTACACCCGGTCGAGGGCGCCGGAGTCGACCGCCACGCCGGCCGCCTGCAGGTCGTCGACCAGGCGCTCGAGGCGGGCCCGGGGCCCCAGCATCCCCAGGTAGGCCGGGGGCCGGGCCAGGAAGGCCTGCAGGTAGTCGCGGTCGCGCGGGAAGTTGTGGCTCATCACCACCACACAGGTGCGCTCGTCGACACCGACCTCCTCGGCGACACGGAGGGGTTCGGCCCTGACCCTGCGGGCGGCGCCGGGGAAGCGCTGGGCGCTGAGCAGCGACGGTCGGTGGTCCACCACCACCACCTGCCAACCCAGCTCGGCCGCGAGCTCCACCAGGGGGACGGCGTCGCCGCCGGCGCCGCACACCACCAGCCGGGTCGGCGGCCGGAGCACCTCGACGAAGGCCCGGTGGTCGCCGTCGACGGTGACCAGTCCCGAGGTGCCGGTGGCCAGCGCCTCGAGGGCCAGCCGACGGCCGGCGGCGTCGAGGTGGTCCGGGCCGAGGCGGCCCTCGACCCGACCGTCGGCACTCATCACGATCCGGGCGCCCGCCGCCGCGCCCTCGGCCACCGTGACCACCGCCGAGGGTTGGTCGCCGGCGGCCGTCGCCCGCAGCGCGGCGACCAGCGCCTGTGCCCCCTCGGCCGGTTCGACGAACACGGCGATGGCGCCGTTGCAGCCCAGGCCCCAGCCCCACAGCGCCTCGTCGTCGGCGGTGAGGTCGAAGTGCAACAGGCGGGCCTGGCCGTCGGCCACCACCTCCCGGGCCGTGGCCACCACGTCGCCTTCCAAGCAGCCGCCGGAGATGTTGCCGACCGGCTCGCCGTCGGCGAGCACCACCAGGCGCGCCCCCGCCCGGCGGTAGGTCGAGCCCTCCACCGCGACGACGGTGGCCAGCGCCGCGCCTCGTCCCCCTGACGCTTCCAGCGCGGCGAGGACGTCGCCCAGCTCGCTCACCGGCGGTGGCCCCCGACCAGGTAGCGGTCGGGCTCGGCCTCGAAGCGGCGCCGGCAGCCGCTGGCGCAGAACCAGTAGGTGGTCCCGCCGTGCTCGCTGCGGTCGGCGGCGGAGCCGGGGTCGACCGTCATGCCGCACACCGGGTCGACGGCCTCCTGGGCGATGGCCGGCGCCCCGGCCCCGGATGCAGGGACCGGCGGTGTCTCCCCCGCAGCCTTCTCGGCCACGATCTCGGCGAGGATGGCCACGGCCAGCTCTTGGTGGGGGAGGTCCCCGAGGTCGAGGCCGGCGGGCGAGCGCACCCGGGCCAGGTCCTCCTCGTCGACGCCTGCGGCCCCGAGCACCGCCCGGACCGCCGCCGCCCGCCGCTCGGAGGCCACCAGGGCCACGTAGCGGGCACCGGTGGCCAGCGCCGCTTCCAGCGCGTCCTCGTCGTAGCGACCCATGGTGGCCACCACGACGAAGGCGTCGGCCCCCACCCCGGCGCCCACCAGGTCGAGGTCGGCGATTCCGCCGGCGTCCGCGAGGCCCAGAGGCGGCGCAGCGTCGCGCTCCGCCACCAGCACCTCGAAGTCGATGGCGCCGGCCATGGTGGCGAGCGCCTCCACCAGGGGCGAACGGCCGACGACCACCAGCCGGGGTCGTGGCGGTCGGGGTTCGATGAACACCTCGACCGAGCCCTCGCTCTGACAGCTGACCGGGACGCTGACCATGCCCTCGCGCGCCGGCGGGAGCTCGTCGGGAGGCGCCAGGTGCAGCAGCCGGGGACGGCCCTCGGCCAGCGCCTCTAGCGCCTGGTGGACCACCACCGGCTCAGTGCAGGATCCACCGACCCAGCCCTGCAACCGCCCGTCGACGGTGACCAGCGCCGCGTCGCCGGCTCGGGCCGAGACCGGGCTGCGGGCCCACACCACCGTCACCCGGGCGTACGCCTCCCGCCGGCCCCGCAGGGCGCTCTCCTCGCCGGCCAGGTCGAGGGTCAACCTCCGCCCTTCACCGCCTGGATGGCCTCCCACACCGCGCCCGAGGTGACCGGCATGTCGACGTCGCGCACCCCGAGGTGGGCGACGGCGTCGACCACGGCGTTGACGAAGGCCGCCGGCGAGCCGACGGTGGCCGATTCCCCCACCCCCTTGCACCCGATGGGATGGTGCGGCGACGGGGTGCAGGTCTCGTAGAGGTCGAAGTGGGGCGTCTCCCACGCCGTGGGCAGCAGGTAGTCCATGAAGTTGGCACCGATGCAGTTGCCGTCCTCGTCGAAGGTGATCTGCTGCATGGCCGACATGGCGAAGCCCTCGGTGAGGCCACCCATGATCTGGCCCTCGACGATCATGGGATTGATGCGCACCCCGCAGTCGTCGACGGCGACCACCTGGCGGGGCTTCCACTCCCCGGTCTCGGCGTCGACCTCGACCACCACGAGGTAGGTGGCGAAGGGGAAGGTGAGGTTGGGGGGGTCGTAGTAGTGCACGCCCTCCAGCCCCGCCTCCATGCCCGGAGGGTGGTCGGTGTAGGCGGCGAAGGCAATCTCCTGGATGGTCTTGGAACGGTCGGGCGCCCCCTTCACCGAGAACCTCCCGATCTCCCACTCGAGGTCCTCCTCGGCCACTTCGAGGAGGTGGGCAGCGATCGTCTTGGACTTGTCCCGCAGCTTGCGGGCGACCATGGCCGCGGCCGCCCCGGCCACCGGGGTGCTGCGGGAGGCGTAGGTGCCGAGGCCGTAGGGCGTGTTGTCGGTGTCACCCTCGTGCACCAGGATGTCGTCGGGCGGGATGCCGAGCTCGTGGGCCACGATCTGGGCGAAGGTGGTCTCATGTCCCTGGCCCTGGTGGCGCACGCCCAGCTTGAGGATGGCCTTGCCGGTCGGGTGGACCCGCAGCTCGGCCGAGTCGAACATCTTGATGCCGAGGATGTCGTAGTCGCGGCTCGGGCCGGCCCCCAGCGCCTCGGTCATCGAGGCGATGCCGATGCCGAGGAGCTTGCCCTTCCCCTCCTCCCGGAGCTTGGCCTGCTCGACCCGCAGCGCCTCGTAGCCCGCCTTCTCCAGGGCCAGGTCGAGCGCGGCCTCGTAGTCGCCTGAGTCGTACACGAAGCCCGTGGCCGAGGTGTAGGGGAACTGGTCGGGGCGGATGAAGTTCTTCCGGCGCAGCTCGGCGGGGTCCATCCCCAGGTCGTAGGCCGCGCTCTGCACCAGCCGCTCGATGAGGAACGACGCCTCGGTGACCCGGAACGAGCACCGGTAGGCCACCCCCCCCGGCGCCTTGTTGGTGTAGGCGCCGTCGGTGATCACGTGGGCGGCCGGCATCGCGTAGGAGCCGGTGACGATGTGGAACAGGCCGGCCTTCAACTTGCTGGGCTGGGCGTCGGCGTAGGCGTAGCCCTGGTCGGAGAGCATCTTGACCCGCAACCCGAGCATGCGCCCGTCGTCGGTGAGGGCCAGCTCGCCTTTCATGTGGAAGTCGCGGGCGAAGCCGGTGGAGATGAGGTTGCCCGTGCGGTCCTCGATCCACTTCACCGGGCGCCCGATCAGCAGCGACGCGGCGGTGGCCACCACGTAGCCCGGGTAGACGGGGACCTTGTTGCCGAAGCCCCCGCCGATGTCGGGGGAGATGATCTGGATGTTCTGCTCGGGGAGGCCGGCGACCAGGGCGAACACGGTGCGGATGGCGTGGGGCGCCTGCGAGGTCATGTAGATGGTGGCCCGGCCGCTGGCGGGGTTCACGTCGGCCACGCACCCGCAGCACTCGAGGGGCGAGGGATGCGAGCGCGGGTAGTGGGTGTCGACGGTCACCACCCGGTCGGCCTCGGCGAAGGCCCGCTCTGTGGCCTCGGGGTCGCCCGCCTCCCAGTGGTAGATCCGGTTGTCGGTCTGGCCGTCCTTGTCGTCGCGGATGAGTGGCGCCCCCTCGGCGAGGGCGGCGAAGGGGTCGACCACCGCCGGTAGGGGCTCGTAGTCGACCTCGATCAGCTCCAGGGCGTCGTGGGCGACGTAGCGGTCCTCGGCGATGACGCAGGCCACCTCCTGGCCCTGGAACCGGACCTTGTCGGTGGCCAGCACCGCCTGGGTGTCACCCGACAGTGTCGGCATCCACGCCAGGTTGTGCTGGGCCAGCAGCTCGCCGGTGACCACCGCCACCACCCCGGGCAGGGCGGTGGCCGCCGAGGTGTCGATGGAGGTGATGCGGGCGTGGGCGTAGGGGCTGCGCAGGATGGCCATGTGCAGCATGGCCGGCAGCTTGACGTCCTCGATGTAGTTGCCCCGCCCGGCGAGGAAGCGGTCGTCCTCCTTGCGCTTGACGCTCTTTCCCAGCCATCCGGGGGAGGGCTCGGTTTCGGTGACGGCCATGGGGGAACCTCCTACTCGGTGCGCCCGGCGGGCTGGGGGTGCAGGGTGGCGGCGGCGTGCTGGACCGCCTTGACGATGTTCTGGTAGCCGGTGCAACGGCAGAGGTTCCCGGAGATGGCCCAGCGGATCTCGCGCTCCGACGGGTTCGGGTTCTCCTCCAGCAGGGCCGAGGCCACCAGCATCATGGCCGGGGTGCAGAAGCCGCACTGCAGGCCGTGCTCCTCCTTGAAGCCCTCCTGGAGGGCGTGCTTCTGGCCGTTGCCGGCCAGCCCCTCGACGGTGGTGAGCGACTTGCCGTCGACCTGCACCGCGAACATGGTGCACGACTTCACGGGCACGCCGTCGACCAGGACGGCGCACACACCGCAGCTGGTCGTGTCGCACCCCACGTGGGCGCCCCGCAGGTCGAGCACCTCGCGCAGGAAGTGCACGAGGAGCATCCGGGGCTCCACCTCGGCGGTGCGGGCCTGGCCGTTGACCGTGACGGTGATCGATCGGTGCATACGAGCCTCCTAGGCGGCTTTGGCGGCGAGTGCCTGGTGGAGGCCCCGGGCGACGTAGACCCGCACCACCTCGCGCTTGTAGTCGGCGCTGCCCCGCACGTCGGTCCGGGGCTCGCTGGCGGCGGCGGCGAGCTCGGCGGCCCGGCGAATGGCCTTGTCGGTCAGGCGGTGCCCGACCAGGGCCTGCTCGGCGTCGACGGCCTTGATGTTCGCCGGGCCCACGCCGGTCAGGCCGATGCCGGCGCGCGTCACCACGCCTCGCTCGGTCGACACCGACACGGCCACCCCCACGGTGGCGAAGTCGCCCACCTTGCGTTCGAGCTTCAGGTAGGTGCCGAACGACCGCGGCCCCGGTGCGGGAACCCGAGCTTCGACGGCCAGCTCATCGGGCCGCAGCACGGTGGTGAAGGGCCCGTCGAAGAACTTGGTGGCGGGGATTCGCCGTTCGCCGGTGGCGCTCTTGGCCACGACCTCGCCCTCGAGCGCCAGCAGGACCGAACCCCAGTCGCCCTGGGGATCAGCGTGGACCAGCGAGCCCACCAACGTGCCCTGGTTGCGGACGATGGGGTCGGAGATCAGGGGGGCGGCGGCGGCCATGGTGGGATAGCGGGCCTTGAGCAGCTCGGAACGCTCCAGGGCGGCGTTGCGCACGAGCGCCCCGATGCGCAGGAACCCCCGCCCCCGCTTGTCCTCCTGCAGGTGGCTCAACCCGGGGAGGCCGTTGATGTCGATGAGGATCGCCGGGGCGGCGAAGCGCAGCTTCATGAGCGGGATCAGGCTCTGCCCGCCCGCCAGCACCTTGGCGTCCTCAGCGTGCTCGGCGAGCAGCGACAGCGCCTCGTCGAGAGTGGCCGGGGCAAGGTACTCGAACTCCGAGGGGAACATCCGCACCTCCTGTGCGCTCCGGGGCGAACGTGGTGGGCACCCAGCCAGGCGGTGAGCAACCGGGCACGCTCTCGACCGTCGCACGCTGCGATGCGTCCACTGCCCTCGTTCCCTCCTGGTAGCGGGACCTCGGTGCCGAGGGCCGGACTATAGCGGGGCCGAGGACGGCCCGCCCCCGGCGCCGACCGCCGGGCCGATCAGGCCAGCTCGGGCAGGAGGGCGGCCAGCGCGTCGAGGCTGGAGAGGTCGTGGCCGGCCAGGAAGACGTCCACGAAGGGCAGCGCCGCGCTCATCCCCCGGGCCAACGGCTGGTAGCGAGGGTCGCCCTTGAGGGGGTTGAGCCAGACGACGCGATGCGCCAGGCGACCGAGGCGGGCCATCTCGGTGGCGACCACCGCCGGGTCGCCCCGCTCGAGCCCGTCGGAGCAGATCACGACCACCGCCCCCCGGGCCGTCCCCCGCCGGCCCCACGAGCGGTTGAACTCGGCCAGCGAGTCGCCGATGCGCGTGCCTCCCTCCCAGTCAACGACGGTGCCGGTCGCCCGGGCCAGGGCCTGGTCGGGGCGCCGGTGGCGCAGGGCCGGCGTCACCCGGGTGAGGCGGGTGCCGAAGCAGAACACCTCGGTTGGCGCCCGGGCCGCTGCGGTGGCCGAGTAGGCGAACTGCAGCAGGGCGCGCGAGTAGCTGGCCATCGATGCCGAGACGTCGAGGAGGAGCACTAGGCGCCGATGGTGGACGCGGGGCGTGCGCCAGCATCGGTGCACCAGCTCCCCCTGGCTCTTCAGCGAGCGACGGATCGTGCGCCGGAGATCGATCCGGCGGCCTCGAGCGGCGGGCATCGACCGCCGGCTGGGGCGTTCGGGCAGCGAGAGCACCAGGCGCGACATCAGCACCTGCAGCTCGGCCAGCTCCTCAGCGCTGCACTGGGCGAAGTCCTTGTGGCGGAGCACCTCGGCGCTCGACGCGGTCGCTCCCAGGTGCTCCCCGTCATCCTCCTCGTTGTCGGCTTCCGCCGACGTGGGCGCCGGAGCGGCTACGGGCAAGGCCGGCACCAGGGTGGAGGCACGGCGGGGGAGGACGCCGGTGACGGTGAGGGCGACGCCGGGGTGGCCGGCGAAGTAGCGCCGGAACGCCTGGTCGTAGGCGGCGTGGTCAGGGCGACGAGCGACCAGGCAGGCCCGGCCGGCCCAGTAGACGTCGGCGATGTCGCCGGGATCGAGGGCGGCCACCGCCCGGGCGAAGTCCAGCGCCTGGCCCGACCCGACCACCAGGCCCTCGTGGCGAAGGGCCCGAGCGAAGCCGACGAGGGCACCGACGAGCTGGCGGGAGCCCGGTACGGCCCCGGTGCCGGCGAGCTGGCGGCCGCCCCGTGGGGCACCGTCACCGGCGGTGAGGGCGGATCCAGGGAGCCCTCCCGGCGCGGGTGTCGCCGTCATCCGCTCCGGTCGCCGCCCACCACGTCGCCCAGGCGCCCCCGCACCACGGCCAGGTCGTCGTGGTCCTTGACGACCGTGCCCAGGGTGTCGTCGGCCACCTCGGCGCCGAGGCAGTCGGCACCGAGGGCCCGGACCGCGTGCGCCCAGTCGATGGTCTCCGCCACCCCGGGGGGCTTGGCCAGGTCCAAGCCCCGCAGGGTCGACACCGCCCGGGCCACCTTGGCGGCGAGGTCGGCGGGCACCTCGGGAGCACGGATGCGCACGATGTCGACCTCGCGCTCGAGCGAGGGGAAGTCGATCCAGTGGTAGAGGCACCGCCGCTTGAGGGCATCGTGGAGCTCGCGGGTGCGGTTCGACGTGACGATCACCACGGGCGGGTGCTCGGCCCGGATGGTGCCGATCTCGGGCACGGTCACCTGGAAGTCGGAGAGCACCTCGAGGAGGAACGCCTCGAACTCGTCGTCGGCCCGGTCGATCTCGTCGATCAGCAGCACGGCGCCGGCGCCCGCCCGCAGCGCCCGCAGCAACGGTCGCTCCACCAGGAAGCGAGGGTCGAACACCTCCTCGACAGCGCCGTCGCCAGCGGCCGCCCGCTCCGGCAGCGCCCGCAGGTGCAGCAGCTGGCGGGCGTAGTCCCACTCGTACAGGGCCTGGCCGGCGTCAATGCCCTCGTAGCACTGGAGGCGGATGAGCTCGACGCCGAAGGCCGCCGCCACCGCCTTGGCGACCTCGGTCTTGCCCACTCCGGCCTCGCCCTCGAGCAGTAGCGGCCGGCCTAGCGTGATGGCGAGGAACAACGCCGTCGACAATCCCCGATCGGCGAGGTAGGCCTGCTGGTGGAGCAGCGCGGTGACCTCGCCGGGGGACGCCGGATGGGGCACGATCAGCCATGGTAAGCGGTCGCATGGGGCCAGCTGGCGCCGGCGGGCCCGGCCGCCGTTTGCCGGCGGAGCAGGCCGGGTACCCGCTCGACCGAGAGGGGGGCGCATGAGCCAGTACACGTGCCCAGACTGCGGGAACGAGCTCCCGAGCGAGATGGGCCAGCACGCCGACGACCTGGTGAGTGCCCGGGTCACGTGCCCGCACTGCGGGGCCGTCTCCACCCTCCGGGAGGGCGACGTCGAGGTGCCCGGCGACGACTACCAGCAGGCCAGGGCGGCCCCGCCGGGACGCCCGGAGGGCACCGAGGCGTTCAGCGGCCAGGAGACGGTGGCCGACGTGGCCCAGGAGCTCCGGGACAAGCCGCAGTGATGTTCGGGTAGCCCGACATCGGGCTCCGACCGCCATGGCGGGGACGGGGCTCCTCCCGGCACCAAGCTGGGCACCAGGGCAGGACGCAGCTTGGCGCTGCTGAAGGCGCCACCGGGCTTTATCGCTGATCTGTCGCCGGGTGTCAGGCTGAAGCCCCAGGCACGCGGGTACGCCTCGACGTGATCGGCGCACGAAGTCGAAGCACTCCAGCTCGATGCGCTGCGAGCCACCGCCGAGGGCGGGGAGGCAGGCCGTCGCCCTCTCCGCGCTGCAACTCCGAACGGCAAGGACCCCGAGCTGTTGCGGGCGCTGGCCGAGCAATTCGGCGATGCGCCCTGGGTGGCCGGTCACCGGTGACGACAACATGCCCGCCGTCCACCACAATGTCCGTCGGGAAACGGGAGCGATGCTCGCGACGGTCGACCGGCGACGGCGACCAGGGGCCCGGGGGGGAAAGGCGCGCACCTCCTCCGCGCTCCAGCTCTTCCTCTCCGCCCGCTGGCTGCGCCTTGATGGGTCGCCGGTTTCGGCCACGCACCACCAGGCCCTCGGGCCGTGCGTCGACAGGGCCGTGTCGACACGACGTCAGGTAGCGCACCCTGGTGGCCGAGAGGCCGCGGTCGCCGCCGGTGGGATGCCGCCGTAGCCTGGGAGGACCCAGCGCCAGCTGCTCCCGGCTTTCCCACTGGTGCTCGTCGAGCAGCTCGAGCTGGAAGGTGGCGAAGAAGCTCTCGGCGACGGAGTTGTCGACTGCCCATCGACCCGAGCAGGCCGGCGCCCCGAAGCC
>JADDQY010000013.1:36378-43020 GCA_016781135.1 Actinomycetota bacterium | reverse complement strand
ACGCGAGCTGGGTTTAGAACGTCGTGAGACAGTTCGGTCCCTATCCGCCGTAGCCGTAGGAGATTTGAGGAAGGCTGTCCCTAGTACGAGAGGACCGGGACGGACGCAGCTCTCGTGTGCCAGTTGTCCTGCCAAGGGCACTGCTGGTTAGCGACCTGCGGAAGGGATAAGCGCTGAAAGCATCTAAGCGCGAAGCTCGTTCCAAGATGAGATCTCCCACTGGGTAACCAGGTAAGGCCCGTGGCCAGACGACCACGTTGATAGGCCGGAGGTGTACGCACGGCAACGTGTTCAGCCGACCGGTACTAATCGGCCGAGGGCTTGAATCAACATTTGTGCTTGTGCTCGCTATCGAACGCTCACAGGAGTCCGACGTCGGAGACGACGTGGTCACCTCGTTGCAGCGGAGGTTTCCGGTGGCCATAGCGGCGGGGTCACACCCGTTCCCATTCCGAACACGGAAGTTAAGCCCGCCCGCGCCGATGGTACTTGGGGGGAGACCCCCTGGGAGAGTAGGTCGCCGCCGGATGTTCCCACGAGAAGGGCCCTCTTCTGAGGGCCCTTCTCCTCGTTTTCGCCGGGCGCGTCCCCGGTACGGTGAATGCATGGCCCGGCCCGGCAAACCGACCGACCCCGCCTCGAGCGGTGACCCCAAGGGGCGAGGGTGGGGCAGCGTCGCCCGCCGAGGGGCCCGCACCTTGGCTGCACCGGCGGGCGACCGTCGATCATCACGGGATCAGGAGCGCCGCCGCGCCCCCGAGCCTGCTGCCCGGTCCGATTCGGGCGAGTGGCTGGATCGGGGGCCCGTCGAGGAGGGTCGGCGGTCCTCGGGAGCGGAGCGGCGGAGCGCGGGAGGGCGCAACGAGCGGGCGCGGCTTCCGCCCGAGGTTGCCGAGGAGGTCGCCCGTGGCGGCGGGCCGGGCCAGGCCCAGCGCAACGCCAGACGGCTCGACGAGGCGGCCAGGGCCTACGGAGAGGAGCACTATCGGGAAGCCCTTCACCTCGTCGAACCGTTGGCTCGCCGGCTGTCCGGCGTCGCCTCCGTGCGGGAGCTGCAGGGTCTGTGTCTGTACCGCCTCGGTCGCTGGAAGGCGGCCATCGGCGAGCTCAGCGCCGCCGAGCGGCTGACCGGGGGGGTGGAACACCACCCGGTGCTGGCGGACTGCCACCGGGCGCTGGGGCACCACGGTGAGGTCGACCGGTTGTGGGAGGAGCTGCGGCGGGCGAACGCCGCACCCGCCGTGGTCACCGAGGGCCGTATCGTGGCTGCCGGCTCGCTTGCTGATCGTGGCCAGCTGCGTGCCGCCATCCACCTTCTCGACCAGGGCCCGGTGCAGGTGCGCAAGCCTCGGCCGCACCATCTTCGCCTCTGGTACGCCCTGGCCGCGCTGCACGAGCGGGCGGGAGACGTCCCCCGGGCCCGGGCGCTCTTCGCTCAGCTCGTCGATCACGCCCCTGACTTCGCCGACGTCCGGCAGCGCTACCGCTCCATCAGCTGATCTTCCGGCGGAGGGCCGGCTTCGGCGCCACCTTCCCGCCGGTTTGCTGTCACAGCCCGATCGTAGGATCGACGTGCCGGGATGCCCCGGCGGCACTTCCCCCAAGCTCACTGGTCGAGAAGGGGAACGTGCCAATGAACGTCGTCGTCATCCGGGGCCGCCTCAACCGCCCGCCCGAGTCCCGCACCCTGCCGTCAGGGGATTGCCTCGTGTCGTACCAGGTCACCGTCCCCCGGGCCGGTGATCGGGCCGAGACGGTGCCGGTCACCTGGCCGGCGGGGCCGGCCTCGGGTTGCGATCTCGACGTCGATGACGAGGTCGTCGTCATCGGTCGGGTCCGCCGTCGGTTCTTTCGTGCCGGGGGCGCCACCCAGAGCCGTACCGAGGTGGTCGCCGACCGGGTGGTGCCGGGGCGACACCGGGCGCGGGCGGCGGACGCCGTCGCTGCAGCGCTCGCTCGCGCCGGCGAGGAGGCCGAGGCGTGGTCGTGAATCCGCCCTGCTCCTCCTCGCCGCCCGGTTCAGCTGGGCTCGGAGGGCGGTTCTCGCATGCCGGCCACGGCCGCCACCAGGGCGTCGGCTTCGAGGACATCGGCCATGACCCCGATCTGAGCCTCCCAGACATCGCTGGGCACGTCCGAGCTGATCGACTCGTCCAACACGTGGTACACGTCGAGGCCCAACTGGGCCCCGGCCAAGGCACCTGCGTACGAGGGATCTCCCCGCACCACCGTCTCTGCGGTGATCTCGGCGGCCTCCGGATCGGGAGCACCGATGATCACGGTGAGCTGCGATGGTCCGTGGAGCTCCGACAGCTTCAGGATCTGCTCCTGGCTGTCCAGGTCCATGGCCCCGGAGGCCGTTCAGACGAAGCACTCGGTGGACACGAAGACCACCTTGGCTCCAGCCGCCTCCGCGCAGGCGGCGATGGCAGGACCGGAGATACCGTCTCGCTCGCCGAGCGCGATGACATAGCGGTTCTCGAGCATCTGGACCCTCCTCTCTCGTGTCAGTGCTACTGGCGGTTGCGCTCCAACACCACGCTCATCCCGTCGGACAGCTGCGACATCCGCCCGAGGAAGAGACTTCCCTTGGCGATGATCATCGATCTGGTGGCGTCCCCCGACTTCAGGCGATCGAGGGCGTGCGGAAGGTAGCAGAGGCCAGACGCCAGGTGCCCCTGGGTCGGGGCGAAGCCCGGCATCCCCCGCGACTCCACGAAGCTGGCGATCTCGTCCCGGCTGATGTCGCCGCGGCGAGCGGCCAGCGCCGCCAGGGTCTTGTAGTTGCGTTCGGGCACGTTTCCCGAACCCTGGGGTTCGGTGATCTCGGGGTTGTGGAGCTCGGTCGCGAAGTCATCGATGTCGGTGGTAGTCAGACCGAGGCGAACGAGCGGCTCCATCGCCAACGACTCCATGATCTGAGGTGCCGACCCGCCGGCTGCCACCCGGTGGCGCCCGACGGCGTCGAGGCGCAGCGTGGGCGATGCGCCATCGTCGCCCTCCACCAGGGCCGCGGCCCCGCCGAGCACGTCCTCGAGCACGGGCAACCGGTTGCGCAGGTGCCCCTGGAACTTCATGCCGAGCTTGGCCAGGCTGCCGCCCGCCACCACCGCCACCCGCCGGAACACGCCGGCCTTCACCAGGCTGGCTGCGACCACAAGTGCGGGGATCGGCGCCGCGCAGAAGTCCTTCACGTCCATGCCTGACGCCTCCGACAACCCCGCCGCTTCGGCCACCGCCTTGGCGAGGTTGCCCCCGCCCCGTTGGTAGCGGTCACCCACCGCCTCTTCGCCGCAGCCGATGACGTAGTCGACCGACGCCGGGTCGATCTGCTCCTTGTCGAGCAGGTGGAGCAGAGCGAGCGTGGCGGTGGCCTTGGCCGCCAGGTTCTCGAGCAGCACGGCGCCGGTCAGGGACTGGTCGACATCGTCGCCCGCTCGCAGGGAGGCCTCCATTGGGCCCGCCCCGACGTGGATGGGGCACGCGGCGACGCCGTCGGCGGCAGCCTCGACGTCGCCCGTGGCCCGCTCCAGCTGACCGAGGGCGAAGTGCTTGGCAAGGGGGTGGTCGCCGAGGGCGCCGAGCGCTCGCTCGGCGAGGTCGGCGCCCAGGGTCAGCAACCCGGCGGTGTCGACCGAGGCAAGGAGGCCCAGGAACTCCTCCTCCGGCATCACCTCGCCGCCCGGTGCCCACCGGGAGGCCTGCCCAGGAGGAGTGTCGGTCCAGGGGCGGGCCGGCAGGGCCCGGGGGTGGATCGCCCCCACGAAGGCCTGGTGCGGCGGGTAGGCCACCGCTTCGTCGAAGCTGCGGAGGGAGCCGAGAAACTCCGCTTCCACCGCCGGATCGCGGGGAAGCTCGCGCGAGGGCTTGGAACCGTGACGGGCCATGCCGGGCACGTGGGCGAGCACCTGGGTGGCCGCCACCACCACTGGGTCCTTCTTCAGCTCAGCCAACGTCGGCTCCTTCGATTGGGAAGACGGTGGGCGCAGTCACGGGAGTGGTCAACACCTCGAGCGCCTTCTGGACCACCCGCCTTCGCCACCGGCGCTCCTGATCCGGCGACAGCGACGGGTCGCCGGTCGGGTACGGGATGCCGCGAGCGGGCACGATGCGCGGCGCCCCCACTCTGGCGGCCACCGACACCAGGTTGCACACCACCGCGGTGGTGATCCCTGCCCGCTCCAGCTCCTTGGCCAGCGTTGCCCCGCAACGCGTCCCTGTCCCTCACGTCGCCGTCAGTATGGCGGCCCGAGCGCCACTGCGGCGCAGATCCTCCGCCCACTCCATCCCGAAGCGCCGAGCGTTGCCCACCGACGTGCCGTTGCCGGCGGTCACCAGGTACTCGTCGTGAAGGTGGCCGATGGCCCCTTCGCCCTCGAGCTCCCGAGCGACGTCGAGGGGGACGATGCGATGGGGGTCGGCGTTGGCCCACACCGTAGAGAAGCCTCCGTGGACCGAGCGGTACGCCCCGCTGCCCAGCTCGTCGAGGCCTTGCAAGGGGTACCGAAGCCAGCGGGTCGCTCGGGCCGACTCGAGGCGGTCGGGGTTCCCGTCCGGCACCAGCCCACCCTCGGTCACCAGGGCCACGGTGGCGTCGGCCAGGTCGCTCACTGGTGGCGCCGGCGTGACCGCGTCGAAGCGGGGCAGCGGTACTTCCGTACGATCGCGGTCTCCCCCCAGCCGAGCCAGCACGAGGTCGACGGCGCGCACCGCCGCCGGCTGGCTGGCCCTGACCACCCGCCGCCGGGCCCGGCCGATGCTGCCGTCAGCCGCGGTCAAGGCATCACCGGCGGCCACGACCCGGGCGGCCCGGGCCAGGGCCTCCAGCGAGGGCCCCATCTCCCGGGCCTGGCGCCCGCTGGCCACCACTGGGGCAGAACCGGCCTCTTCCAGCCCCGGGTTCTCGGGATGCATGGCAGCTAGTGCGTGGATCCCGGCGTCGGCGGCGGCGGCGGCGAGGCGGGCGCACGCGAGCCCGTAGCGGCCGCTGGTGAACGCCGGGCCGATGAGCAGGAGGTCCGGATGCTCCTCGGCGGCCAAGGCGAGGATCTCGCCGATTGCGTCGGGACGGCCGCTGGCGTCGTCGTCGCCGCAGTGCACCGTGGCCACGATCTCGAAGTCCTCGCCCAGCAGCTGCTGGAGGCGCCGGCCGGGGCCCACCGGTCCCGGAATCCGGTTGGGCGGGGACCCCGCAGCGTCCTCACCACCCTGGCCCACGAAGAACTGGTTGAGGTAGTGCACCACCCGGGTCATGCCACGCCCGTGCACGAGCCGACGTCCGATGCCATCCTGGTCATGCTGCATCCTCGCACCGCAGCCGGCCCCATCCCAGCGGGCTCAGCGAGCAGTAGATGACGGCGGTGGGCAAGTGGAGCTCGTCGGTGGCGGGGCACCCCAGCAGCTCGACGGTGCTACCGCCCAAGGCCACCTCCATCGAGGGGAGCACCAAGGGGTCGTCGTAGTTGCCGGTGCTGACCATCGCCGTGGCTCGGGTGGGGGGCACCACGAGGGACGGGCTGGTGCCGTCCGGCCCCGCCATCTCGGCGAACAGTCCGACGGCGGCGATGCCCAGGGCCTCCAGCTCGTCCATCTTCAGCGCCACGTCGGCGTCGGCGTTCCCGCCGCCCTCCTTGGTGAGCACCGCTCCGTCGAAGCCGGCAGCCGCGCACACCCGTGCGGCATGGGCCGAGACCAGCTGCTTGTGGTCCTGGTCGATCGGCTCCGGGCAGATCACCACCCCCGCCAGCTCCAGGTCGGTGCCGTGACGAGCTCGCAGGGCGGCGACCACCGGGTTGTTCTGGTGGAGGTACGTGGGATTCTTGAGGCCGGGGTGCCCGAACTGGCCGCTGACCACCGCCCCGTCGTCGAGCTCGGCCGGGCCGAGCAGGGTGGGGAGCCCCCCGGCGAAGCTTCGGCCGTAGACGAACACGTCCTTGAACGCTCCCTGGGTCTGCAGGTTCACGACGGCACCGACGCGAGGCAGGGTGGTTGCCGTCCCGGTCCGGTCCGGTGGGGCCTCCTCCACGGCGTCAGGAGCGGCCTCCAGCGCCGCTTCGGCCAGGTAGGCGGCCAAGTGCAGCGCACCTCGGCGAAGGGCGTCGTCGACGTCTTCCCAAGGAGCGCCGGAGGCCGGGGTGAAGGACACGACGAGGTTGTGGGTGGCGGCCAACGGCGACAGCTCGGCGGCGGGACCCGACATGTCGACGACCGCCTCCTGAGCACGAGGCAGGTGCCCGGCGACGACCACCGCCGCCCCCCGCAGCAGGTGGGTCGCGCCCCCTCCCTGGGGGAGGGCGGGTCCGACGAAGCCAGGGAAGATCCCGCCTCCGCCCCGACCCTTGGTCCGGGGCTCGACGGCATCGAGGACCTTCACGATCCGGACCGGTGCACCGGGGGAAGCCCACGACAAAGCCACCTCGGCCAGGGCGGGATGGGCCACCCGAGCGGTGGCGTCGTCGCGTGCCACGGTGAGCACCCCGTCCTCGTAGCTCGTCCGGTCGCCAAAGCCCACCGCTCGTACGTGGTGGACGATTCGAGTCAGGCCGGCCCCGGTTCCCGTCTGGGGTTGGTCGCCGATCACCTGCTGCGCCGCCTCCCGGCGTCGGGTCCCGTCGCCTGGGTGGTCGGCGTCACCTTCGTGCC
>JADDQY010000013.1:0-36247 GCA_016781135.1 Actinomycetota bacterium | reverse complement strand
GCCGCCCTGGTCCCCGCCTTCTTGGCCGGCGCCGCCTCCTTGGCCGCCCTGGTCCCCGCCTTCTTGGCCGGCGCCGCCCTGGTTGCCGAAGCCTTCTTCCTGGCTGGACCCTCCTCCTTGGCCGCCGACCTGTTGGGCGCCCTCTTCTTCGCCGGTTCAGGTGGGGCGGGGGCAGCAGACGGTATGTCGGCTTCCCAAGCCATGGGCTCGGTGGTCTCGGCCGGGGGCGAGGTCGAGGTCCACGTGCCGGCGAAGCCACGAGTCGTGGGCTGAGAGATCGGCACTCGACGCACTGGCTTGGCGAACCGGGCCTGGCGGGCGATCGCCTCGCGCAGCGCCCGGTCGCGGGCCTCCTCGGCCTGCGACGGGTGCATCCGGGTCATGACGTGGTCCTCGATCGACCCGCCTCCGCCCCATCGCTCGGCCAGCTGTTGGAGCGCCAGCTCGGTGACCGCCTCCTCCTCTTCGGCAGCCGAGAGTCGTGGAGCCTCCCAGTAGCGGGCGGAAGAACCGGGGTCGGTGTCGGGAGGTTCCCAAGCCGGAGGGGGAGGGGGAGCGGACTGCTGGGCACCGTAGGACGATGGCGGCGAGGGGTAGGGCGACTGCTGCGTCCGCGAGCGCTGCATCGAGCGCTCGAGCTCGGCCGCCGCCTCCCGCTCGAGCTCCTCGCGAGATGGCTGCCTCTTCTTGGCCATAGCCAACCCTACAACGACCCCATCGGAGGGTCGATTGAACGAAAGACCATGCCGGTGCGAGGCTTGGGGTGGAAGTAGGTCGTCTTCGCCGGCATGCACTCGCCCCGTTCGGCCGTGGCCGCGATCTGGGCGACGGTCGCCGGTCGGAGCATCACCGTCACCGCCCCCTCCGTGCTCCCCACGCCGGCCACGGCCGCAGCGTGGTCGTGGTGGTAGGTCACCTCGTGGGGGGGGAGCAGCTGGCGAGCGTGCTCCACCCGGGCAGCGTCGAGGTCGGGGAGGTCGTCGGGGAACGCACCGGGCCGGGGGCGCAACAGCCAGGACGACCCGTCGGCGAGCACGAGGCCGAGGGAACCCGCCGGAGCCAGCAGCTCGAGCAGATCGGCCGGGCCGGTCGTGACTGGCCGTGCCTCGAACAACGGCGCCCAGGACGTCACCACGTCGACCTCCCGGGGGAGGCCGCCGAGGAGCCGATGGATCGCCCGAACGGCCAGCTCGGACTCGGTCAGCTCGACGACCAACGCCATGATCAGGTCGTGGGCTCCAGGGCCGGCGCCCGCACGTTCCCGGAGCTGGCGGAGCGCCAGGGCGGTCTCGTAGCGGTGGTGCCCGTCGGCGATGACCAGCGGTGCCGAGGCGACCAGTGCGGAGATGGCGCCGATGAGCGCCGGCGCCCTGACCGCCCACAGCCGGTGATGGGTTCCCGACTCGTCGGTGCAGCGGGCGAGTGGCGGCCCGGACGGCTCCACCAGCTGGGCCAGGCCCTTCGCCGGCGACAGGCACCAGATCGGCGAGAGATTGCACCCGGTGGCCTGCAGGAGGGCAAGGCGGTCGCTCTTGGCTCGGGGGGTCGTCTGTTCGTGGGGCAGCACGTCGCCCTCCCCGGGAACCGAGAGCTCTAGCGCACCGATCACCCCGCTGGTCTGTCGGACCCGGCCGTGCTCGTCGGTGAAGCCCATCCGGTAGAGGAAGAACGAGGGAGACTCGTCGGCCACCAGCACGCCCTCGTCCATCCAGGTGGCGAGGAGCCGGGCAGCCACCTGGTAGCGATCGCACCCGTCGTCGTCGACCGGCAGCTCCACCCTCACGGCGTTGTAGGGGCTGCGGGCGGCCAGGACTGCTCGTTGGTGGTCGTCGATCACGTCGTAGGGCGGAGCGGTGACCACATCGAGGTCGATCGACTCGCGATACCGCAGGGCGGCAAAGGGCTCGAAGCGAGGCACGACCGCTTCCTACCAGACCCGCTCCCGACATCGAACTTCGTACACGACCTCCTTGCATCCACCAAGCGATACGGATCGAGCCGACGCCCCGGCGTACCGTGCCGTCATGGCTTGGGTGATCGACCTCGACGGAGTGGTGTGGCTCGGCCGGGAGCCGATCCCGGGATCAGCTGACGCCGTGGCCCGCCTGCGGGCCGAGGGTCACCGGGTCGTGTTCGTGACCAACAACTCTGAAGCTCGTCTGGGCGACCAGGAGGCCAAGCTGGCCGGAGTCGGGATCGAGGCCGAGGGCGACGTGATCACCTCGGCAGTTGCGGCAGCGTCGATCCTCGACGTGGGCTCGACGGCGTTGGTGTGTGGTGGGCCGGGCGTCCGGGAGGCGCTGGAGGCCCGCGAGATAACCATCCGTCCCGAAGGGCCGGTCGACGCCGTGGTCGTCGGGTTCCACCAGGACTTCGACTACGAGAAGCTACGGGCGGCGCACCGGGCGGCGTGGCAGGGAGCACGCTTGGTGGGCACCAACGACGACCCGACCTATCCCACCCCCGACGGCCCCATCCCCGGTGCCGGCTCCATCCTCGCCGCCGTGGCCACCGCTGCCGGGGTGAAGCCCGAGGTGGCGGGCAAACCGTTCCCGCCGATGGCGGCCCTGGTCCGCTCCCTGGCCGGTGACGGACCTTACGTCCTGGTGGGCGACCGGCCGTCGACCGATGGCCTCCTCGCCTCCGAGCTCGGCGCCCGCTTCGGTTTGGTGCTCAGCGGTGTCACCACCGCCGAGGCGCTCGAAAGCCAAGAGCTCACCCCCGACCGCATCGCCGACGACCTCGGTGCCCTGGTGGCCGCCGAGCTTGCCCAGAAGGCGCTCGGCTAGCGGCCGTCCTCCTCGTTGCTGGGCGGTCGCTACCAGCGGTCAGGGCCCGGGCGGCCACTGAACCAGGGGTCGGGGGTGGTGGGTTCGAGGTACTTCTGGCGCCAGGCCGCCTTCCGGGCCGCTCTGCTCGAGCGGACCAACAGGCCGACCAGGGTCCCGAACACGAACCCCCCGACATGGGCCATCCACGCCACCCCGGCGTTGGGGTTGACGAAGAACTGGGAGATGAACCAGAAGCCGAGCAGCCACTTGGCGGCGATCTCCCGGAACAGCACGATGATGAAGAAGAAGGCGGTCAGCACCGGGGCGTTGGGGAACCACACCAGGTAGGCCCCCATCACGCCGGCGACCGCCCCCGAGGCACCGACCATCGGGATCGTGCTCTGCGGTTGCACGAGGATGTGGGCAGCGGTGGCCGCGATCCCGGCGAGCACGTAGAACGCCAGGTAGCGCAGAGCCCCGAGGTGGTCCTCGATGTTGTTGCCGAAGACCCACAGGAACAGCATGTTCCCTCCCAGGTGCAGGAGGCTCCCGTGGAAGAACATCGAGAACAGCACGGCCAGCCACACCTGCTTGTTCGGGAAGATGGGCTCGTCGGCCCCCCGTCCCTGATCCCGGGAGCAGACGTCGCTGCCGGCGGCGCTGGGCAGCTCGTCGGGAGAAAGCGGCTCGCCGGTGATCACCTCACAGGGGATGGCGGCGTACTCGAAGTTGAAGCGGGTGGCGTCGCGATCGGCGGCGTCAGGGTCGGCCATGTCGGTCTCGACCTGTCCGAGGAGCTGCTGACCCTGGGGTTGCACCAGGAGGTAGATCCCGATGTTGAGCAGGATGAGCGCGACGGTGACCACCGGTACCCGGCGGGTCGGGTTCTGGTCCCGCAGCGGGATCACCGGAGGCAGGTTACCCCGGTGGGAACTCGGCACTAGCGTTCGCCACCGTGCGCCGCCGGCTCGACACCGAGTTGGTGCGTCGGGGCCTGGTCCCCACCCGGTCCCGGGCGTTGGCCGAGATCGAGGCCGGGCGAGTGCTCGTCGGCGGAGCGCCGGCGGCCAAGGCGGCCACCATGGTCGACACCGTGCAGCCGATCGAGGTGCTGGGGCCGGCGCCGCGCTTCGTGGGGCGGGGGGGCGAGAAGCTCGATGGTGCGTGCGAGCACTTCGGCCTCGACGTCGCCGGACGCCGTGCTCTCGACGCCGGGGCGTCCACAGGCGGCTTCACCGACTGTCTCCTGCAACGAGGAGCGGTCCAGGTGGTGGCCGTCGACGTGGGGTACGGACAGCTGCACGAGCGGCTCCGCGCCGACGCCCGGGTGGTGGTGCTCGAGCGGACCGACATCCGCTCGATCGGCCCGGAGGACGTGGGCGGACCTGTCGACATCGTCGTCGCCGACGTGTCATTCATCTCGCTGCGCACCGTCCTGCCCGCGCTCATCGCGCTCGGTGCTCCGGGGGCCTCCTTGGTGGCCCTGGTCAAGCCTCAGTTCGAGTGCGGCCGCCGAGAGGCGAGTCGGGGACGCGGCGTGGTGCGCGACCCCTTGGTGTGGCGGCGCGTCCTCGGCGACGTCGCCTCCGCCCTGGCAGGCAGCGGGGCCGTCATCGTGGGCGCCATGGTCTCGCCCCTCACCGGTGCCGGAGGCAACGTCGAGTTCTTCGTGCACGCCCTGGTGAGCGGAGGGGCGTCCCCGTCGGTGGCGGTCGACCTGGACGCGGTCGTGGCCGACGCCACCCGGCTCCACGGGGTGGGGTAGCGGTGGCCACGGTTGCGTTCCTGTTGCACCACCGCCATCCGGAGGCGGTCGAGCTGGCCCGTGGGGCGGCGGCGTGGTTGCTCGAGCAGGGTCACGAGGTGCGTCTGCCGCGAGCCGACGCCGAACACGCGGGGTTGGCCGAGCTGGGCTGCGCCCCAGAAGCCCTCACCACCGGGCTCGACCTGGCCGTGAGCCTCGGCGGCGACGGGACGATGCTGCGAGCGGTCGACCTCGTGGCCGGTGACGACGTCCCGGTCATCGGGGTCAACCTCGGGCACCTGGGCTACCTGGCCGAGGTGGAGCCCCAGCACCTGCACCTGGCCCTCACCCGCTTCTTCACCGGTTCCCACGAGGTGCAGGAGCGCATGCGCCTCACCGTCGAGGTGACCCTCAGCTCCGACCCCGAGGCCACCCCCCGCTCGTACCCCGCCCTCAACGAGGCGGTCGTCGGCAAGACCCCAACGGGGCAGATCGTTCGGGTCGAGGTCGACGTCGACAGCGAGCGCTTCACCACCTACTCCGCCGACGGCATCATCGTCGCCACGCCTACGGGGTCGACCGCCTACGCCTGGTCGGCCGGCGGCCCCATCGTGGCCCCGTCGCATGCCGCCCTGCTCCTCACCCCGGTGGCCCCCCACATGCTCTTCGACCGGTCCCTCGTGCTGCCGCCGACATCCTGCATCCGCCTGGAGGTAGCCGCCGACCGGGCTGCGGTGTTGTCGGTCGACGGTCGCAGCCTCGGCTTGCTGCAGGTCGGTGACGTGGTCACCTGCACCGCTGCTTCATCGCCGGCGCGGGTGGTGACCTTCGAGTCCCGCGGCTTCCTCGGGATCCTCAAGGCCAAGTTCGGGCTCAACGACGGTAGTGGACGCCATGGCCCCGGAGGCGAGCCCTAACCTGGCGCGGTGATCGCCGCCTCGTCCCCAGGTTCGTAGGGATGCTGGCCGAACTGGCGGTCTCCGATCTCGGGGTCATTGGCGAGCTGTCGTTGCTGCTCGGGCCGGGCATGACCGCCCTCACCGGTGAGACGGGGGCGGGCAAGACGCTGGTGGTCACCGCCATCGAGCTCCTGGTCGGGGGGAGGGCCGATGCCGCCGTGGTGCGCCCTGGAGCGAGCGAGGCGCGCGTCGGGGGTCGCTTCGTCGATCGGGGCGGCCAGGAGGTGGTCCTCGAGCGGGTGGTCCCGGCCCAGGGTCGCTCCCGGGCCTACGTCGACGGTCGGTTGGCCCCGGTGTCGGCGCTGGCCGAGCTCGGGACCGGGTTGGTCGACCTCCACGGCCAGCACAGTCACCAGTCATTGCTCGCTCCCGCCGCCCAGCGAGCTGCCCTCGACCGCTTCGGTGGCATCGACCGCCACGTTCTGGGTCGAGCCCGATCCCGGGTGGCCGAGATCGAGTCGTCGATGCGGGCCCTGGGCGGGGATGCCGCCGATCGGGCGCAGCTCGCCGATCTCCTGCGCTTCGAGCTGGCCGAGCTCGATCGCGCCGGCGTGAGCGACCCGGACGAAGAGGCGGCGTTGGAGGCCGAGGAGTCCCTGTTGTCCGACGCCTCCGCTCATCGCCACGCTGCCGCTCTCGCCCACGGCGTCCTCGTCGACGAGGGGGGCGCGGTCGACGCCGCCAGCCGGGCGCTCTCGGCCCTGGCCGGGCGGCCGCCCTTCGCCGAGATCGAGGCACGGCTGCGGGGATTGCTGGCCGAGCTGGCCGACGCCGCCGTCGAACTGCGCCGCGCTGGTGAGGTGATCGAAGAGGATCCCGGCCGCCTGGAGGTCGTGCGGAGCCGGCTGCAGCAGCTGCGCCAGCTCCGCCGCCGGTACCAAGCCCCGAGCCTCGCCGAGCTCATCGCCGTTCGCCAGCGCAGTGCCGCTCGGCTGGAAGAGCTCGACGACTACGACCGGCGGGCCGTCGAGCTGGAGCAGTTCCGAGAGCAGGCGCGGGGCGAGGTCGCGACCGCCGCCGCTCAGGTGGCCCTCGCCCGCCGCCGTGTCGCCCCCGAGCTGGCGTCGGCGGTGCAGGGTCGCCTGCGCCCGCTGGCGCTGCCGCACGCCGTGATGGAGATCAAGGTGGACGGCGACGACCCGGCCGACGACGTGCGCTTCCTCCTCGCCGCCAACCCCGGCGAACCCGCCCTTCCCCTGGCCAAGGTGGCCTCGGGCGGGGAGCTGTCTCGCGCCATGCTCGCCCTGCGCCTCGCCCTCGGTGGCGCAGAGGCAGAGACGCTCGTGTTCGACGAGGTTGACGCCGGGATTGGTGGTGAGGCGGCGCTGGCGGTGGGGCGGTCGCTGTCGGCCCTCGGCGCCCGTGCCCAGGTGCTGGTCGTCACCCACTTGCCTCAGGTCGCCGCCTTCGCCGACGCCCAGGTGGCGGTGTCGAAGGCCGATCAAGGGGGCCGGACGGTGGCCAGCGCCCGGGTGCTCGATGGTGACGAGCGAGTGGTCGAGGTGTCGCGGATGCTGTCGGGCCACCCGCAGAGCGACGCTGCCCAGGGGCATGCCGCCGAGCTCCTCTCGGTGGCCGCCGACCACCGTCGCTCGCGAACCGGGACCGTCGTTGGCGCCGGCGGCGGTGAGCGGTGATGGCAGCACCCAGCGACACCACGGTGATCTGTGGCCCGGCCCGGGTCGATCGGCGCACCAAGGACCTCATCGGTCGGCTGCGGCCCGGGGACGTCGCCGTGATCGATCACCTCGACCTCGACCGGGTGGCTGCCGAGGGGTTGGTCCTCGCCGGTCCCGCCGCCGTGGTCAACGCGGCGGCGTCGATCTCGGGACGCTACGCCAACGTCGGACCGCTGCTGCTCGCCGCCGCCGGCATCCCCTTGGTCGACGGCGTGGGCGCCGAGGTCATGGAAGCACTCGTGGACGGCGCCGAGGTGCGCATCGAGGGTGACCGTCTGGCATCGGGGACGTGGTCGGGGCGGGGGACCCGCCAGGACATGCTGAGCCTGGAACGGTTGGTGGAGGCGTCCCGCACCTCGCTCAGCGACGAGCTGGAGCGCTTCGCCACCAACACCTTGGAGTACCTGCGCAGCGAGCACCGCCTCCTGCTCGGCGACCTCCCAGTGCCCGACCTCGGCGTCGCCCTGGCCGGCCGCCACGTGCTCGTGGTCGTCCGCGGCCACGAGCACAAGGACGACCTCGCTGCCCTGCGCCGCTACATCGACGAGATGCACCCGGTGCTCGTCGGCGTCGACGGCGGCGCCGACGCCCTCTTGGAGATGGGGCGCACCCCCGATGTGATCATCGGGGACATGGACTCGGTGTCCGAGATCGCGCTTCGCTGCGGCGCCGCCCTGGTGGTCCACGGCTATCCCGGCGGGCCCGCTCCCGGCGCGTCGCGGCTGGCGGCCCTCGGTCTCGACTACGGCGTGTTCGAGGCGCCGGGCACCAGCGAGGACATCGCCCTGCTGCTCGCCTACGAGGGTGGGGCCGAGCTGATCGTGGCCGTGGGCACCCACAGCTCCATGGCCGACTTCCTCGACAAGGGCCGGGCGGGGATGGCGTCGACCTTCCTCGTGCGCATGAAGGTGGGGCCCAAGCTGGTCGACGCCAAGGGCGTGAGCCGCCTCTACCAGTCCCGCGTCCGCAAGGGAGACCTGATGTTGTTGGTGGTGGCGGCGCTGTTCTCACTCATCGTGGTCACCGCCGTGAGCCAGCCCGCCCGGCTGTTCCTCGAGAACCTGTGGAACGCGCTGCGCCTTCAGTGATCGCCCCCGGACTAGGGGTTGGCGAGCCGGTGGCGCTGGGGACGGCGGCGAAGCCGGCGTCCCTGTGCGCTGACCACCCGTCGGCGTGGGTTCGCTCGCCTCGCCAGCCACGCCAGCTCGCCTCCGTCGGCGATCCTGGCCGGCGGCCCCGAGCTCCCGTTCCGCGTTCGCCCCGGGGTTGCCTGAGCTTGGCCCTAGCTCGGCCGTAAGCTCTTTCGGGATCCCGGATGGTCAACTTTCGCTACCACATCATCTCGCTGGTCGCCGTGTTCCTTGCTCTGGGCATCGGCGTGGTGATGGGCTCGGCGGTGATCGACCGGGCGCTCGTCGACAACCTGGAAGACCAGCAGAATGTCATCGCCCGCCGGGTCGAACAGGTGGTGGCCGAGAACCGGGCGCTGCAGGACGACCTGAACGACTTGCAGGGCCGCGCCCAGCAGCTGGCCGACGAGGGCAGCCAGCGGCTGCTGGCCGCCACCCTGACCGATGTGCCCGTGCTGGTGTTGGCGGTCCGGGGGGTGGAGTCGCAGGGCCTCGACGACCTGGTGACCCTGCTGCGCACCGCCGGGGCCGACTACGCCGGCACCCTGTGGTTCACCGCACGGCTCGGCCTGGCAAACGAAGAGGAGCGGCGCGACCTGGCCCGGGCCCTCGGTGAGCGAGAGAGCCTGGCGGCTCCCGCGCTGCGAGAGCTCACCATCGACCGGGTCGCCGAGGCGCTGACCGGCGGTGCCACGCCGGTGACCCCTCCCGGTGGGGAACTCCCCCCCGGCGTCGGGCCCGCGCTCGAGGCGTCCGGTGCGCCGGCCGACACCATCGCCGACCTTCGCGAGGCGGGCTTCCTCGACTTCGAACCGCCGCCGGACGACCCCGGCCGGACGTCGAGCCTGGTGGTGCCCGGGACCCGGGTGGTGCTGGTGTCGGGACCCACCGCCGTGGTCGACGACGGCCTGTGGGCCCGGCCGGTGGCCAAGGCGTTGGTGGGGGATGGTCCTTCGTCGTCCGCCGTGCCGCTCCTGGCGGTGGAGGCCTTCACTGCCGGCGACCCGGAACGCGCGGAGTTCACCGAGCCCCTCCGGACCGACGACGTCTTGTCGATGCGCCTGTCGACGGTGAACAACATCGACGACTTCGCCGGTCGGCTGGCGGCGGTGCTGACCATCCAGGACCTCGGCGAGGGGAGCGTTGGGCACTACGGCCGAGGGGCACAGCGCCTCATCCCGGCTCCGGGGTGAGCGCTCCACCGTCTCGATCGGTGCCACGCCAAGGGCCACCGGAGGCTGCGGCTCGTGGCGACGTGGCCCGTGCCACCGGGGTCGTCACCGGGCTGACGTTGGTGTCGCGCCTCACCGGTGTCGTCCGGGTGCTGGTGATCGCCGCCGTGCTCGGGACCACCTTCCTGGGCAACACCTTCCAGAGCGCCAACACCGTGCCCAACCTGGTCTTCGAGCTGTTCGCCGCCGGCACGCTCCAGGCGGTGATGATCCCCACCCTGGTGGAGCGGTTCGACCGGGGCGACGACGCCGGCGCCGAGCACCTGGCCGGCTCACTGCTGGGGCTGGCCCTGGCCGTCCTGGGCGCCCTCGCCGTGGTCGGCATGCTGGGGGCGCCGTGGCTGATGCGGACGCTGGTCGCCGGGGTGGCATCGGCCGAAGTGCGCGCCGCCGAGGTGCGGCTGGGCACGGTGCTGCTGTGGTTCTTCCTGCCCCAGGTGATGCTCTACGCCGCCGGAATGGTGGGCACCGCCATCCTGAACGCCCGGGGCCGCTTCTCCGCCCCGGCCGCCGCCCCGATCGCCAACAACGTCGTGGTGGTCGCCATGTGCGGGCTGTTCTGGGTGTTGGGCGACGGGAGGCCTCCCGGCCTCGACCTGTCGTTCGCCCAGACCCTCGTGCTCGGCCTGGGCACGACCCTCGGGGTGCTCGCCCTGTCGGCCATCCCAGTGCTGGCGGCGATCCGTAGCGGCACGGCGCTGCGGCCCCGGCTCGACCTGCGTCACCCTGACGTGCGCCGGGTGCTCGGTCTCGGTCGTTGGGCCGGGTGCTACGTCGCCGGCACCCAGCTCCTGGTGGCGGTGGTGCTGATCGTGGCCAACGCCGTGGAGGGTGGGGTGGTGGCCTACCAGGTGGCCTTCACCGTGTTCCTGGTCCCCCACGCCCTGCTGGTCCTGCCGGTGCTGACCGTCCTGTTCCCCGTGCTCGCCCGGCACGCCGGGTCCGGCGACGCGGTCGCCTACGTCCGCACCCTCGGCGCGGGGCTGCGCGTGATCGTGTTCCTGGCGCTGCCGGCGGTCGCCGCCATGGCCGCCCTCTCCGAGCCCCTGGCCCAGCTGCTGCTGTTCGGTGAGAGTCGGGGCGAGACCGGGGTGGTGGCGGCCGCGCTGGTGGCCTTCGCCCCCGGGCTGGTGGGCTACGGCGCCTTCGTGTTCCTCACCCGGGCGCTGTACGCCCTCGGTGACGCCCGCACCCCTGCCCTGGTGCACCTCGGGGTCGTGGCCGCCGCCGGCGTGGTCATGGTGGTGGCCGGCGGTGCTGTGCCCGGTGCCGGCCGGGTAGCCGCCCTGGCCGGTGCCCACTCCGGCGCCTACGTGCTCGGTGCCGTGGTGCTCGGTGCTCACGTGCTGCGCCGGATGCCTGCCGGTGCCCGGCCGTCATTGGCCCTGCCCCTGCTCGGCGGTGCCGCCGCCGCCGGGGCCGGGGGTGGGGTCACGTGGGCGGTGCACGGGTGGCTTCCCGGCGGCGGTCCCGGCCCCACCCTGGCCGCGGTTGCCGTGGCCGGCGCCGCCGGCGCCACCGTGTACCTCGCTGCCCAGGTGGTGCTGACCGGCACCCGTCCGGGGGCCGTCGTCCGGTTGCTGCGGGTTGGCGATGGCTGACCGCCGAGGTCCCCTCCCTCGTCGTCACCGGTGGTGTGGCGCGCCGTGACCCGACCGCCCCCCGTGCTGCAGCTCCTCGGTCCCTCGACCGGGGGCATCCGACGCCACGTCGCCCACCTCGCCGATCGCCTGGCCGAGCGTGGTTGGCCGGTGGCGGTGGCCGGTCCCGCCGCGGTCCTCGACGGCCTGCGCCCGCTCGACCACGTCGTCGAGGTACCCGGTGTGGAGGCGTCCGGCGCCGTCTTGCTTCCCGCGGTGCGGTCGGCCCGCTGTGCCTTGGCTGCGCTGGTCGGCGACGTCGGGTTGATCCACGCCCACGGGCTGAAAGCGGGGTGGGTGGCGGCCTCCCTGCGTCGGAGGCCGCCGTTGGTCGTCACCGTGCACAACCTCGTCCTGCCCGAGGCCGCAGGCGCCGTCACCCCCGTGTTGCGAGCGCTGGAGGCGCGCCTGCCCGAGCGGGCCGGCCACACCATCGTCGTCTCCGCCGAGATGGCCCGGCGCTTCACCGGCGTCCGTGGCGCCGGTCGTGTGCGGGTGATCGCCCCGGCCAGCCCCGCCCAGGTTCCCACCCGCCCCGTTGCCCAGACCCGAGCCCGGTTCGGGGTCGAGCCGGGCCAGGCGCTGGCAGTGTGCGTCGCTCGGTTGCACCCCCAGAAGGGCCTCGACGTGCTTCTCGGGGCCAGCGCTGTGCTCCGAGGACGCCTGCCCGGTCTCCGGGTGGTGATCGTGGGCGAGGGACCGCTCGAGGCCGAGCTGCGTCGCCAGGCCTCGGCGCTGGGCCTCGACGGCACGGTCATCTTCGCCGGGCCCAGCCCGCATGCCGTGGACGAGTTGGCGGCGGCCGACGTCGTGGTCGTCCCCTCGCGGTGGGAGGGCTGGCCCCTGGTCGTGTCCGAGGCGCTGCACCTCGGTCGGCCGCTGGTGGCCACCGCCGTGGGTGGGGTGCCCGACATGGTCCTCGACCAGGTGAGCGGTGTCCTCGTAGCCCCCGGCGACGTCCTGGCGCTGGCCGAAGCGATCGGGGCCGTGCTCGGCGACCCCGTCGCCGCCGGGGTGATGGCTCGGGCCGGCACCCGGCTGGTGGCCGAGCGCTACCCGCCCGACGCGCTCGTCGACCAGGTGGAGGCGGTCTACGCCGACGCCCTTGCAGCCCGGTGAGGGGGGTGCGGCTCTTCTCCACGGCACTGTTCGCTGCCCTGGTGGTCGTTTCGCTGATCCCGCAGGGGGGAACCGCGGCCGGCGCGGGAGCGACGGTGGACAAGGTGCTGGTGCTCAGCGTGCCCGGGCTCGGGTGGGGCACGGTGGTGGAGGAGCAGCCGCCGGCGCTCATCGGCCTGTTCGCCCGCAGCGCCGTGGCCTCGCTCAGCGTGCGCACGGTCGGGCCGGACACCACCGCGGGGGAGGGCTACGCCACCATGGGAGCGGGCAACCGGGCCACCGTCGAGGAGGCCGTTGCCGGCGACGCCGTCATGGTCGACGACTCCGGGGGTGGGGCCGGCGCCGCCGGGCTCGAAGCAGGCTGCGGCTGTGACCTCGACGGCTGGGGGCTCCTCCACCTCGGAGCGGCCGGGGTCCGTGCGGCCAACGACGCCCTCCTCTACGAGGCCACACCGGGCGCCCTGGGCACCGCCCTGGCGGCAGGGCGGAAGCGCACGGCGGTGGTGGCCGGCGGCGGCCCCACGCCGGCGGTGAGCACCGACCACGGCGAGGCGGCCCTCGCTCTCATGGACGTCGAGGGCCGGGTGGCGCGGGGAGCGGTGGCAGCGGAGCTGACTGCCGGCGACCAGCCAGTGTCCGATGAAGCCAGCACCGCCGTCGACGTCGCCGAGGCGGCCTTCTCCCGGGCCTGGGCCGAGTCCGACGTGGTGCTGGTCGAAGCCGGCGACCTGGCGCGGGTGGACCGGTGGTCGAGGTCGTCGACGCCCTCGCCCACGGCCGAGGCGCTGAGCACGGCCCGGGGCACCGCCCTCGCTCGAGCCGACGATCTCCTCGCCACGATGCTGGCCGACGTCGACCTCGACCGCCACCTGGTGATGGTGGTGGCCCCCACCTCAGCGGGGTCCGGGCCCGAGGAGCTGACCGTCGCTGCTGTCGCCGGACCCGGGATCTCCCCCGGCCTGGCGACGAGCGCCAGCACCGGCCGGGCCGGCTACGTCACCCTCCCCGACGTGGCACCCACGGTGCTGGCGGGGCTCGCCCTGCCCCGACCGGCGACCATGTCGGGGACGACCATCATGTCCGCCGAGGCCTCGCAGGCGACGACGACGGCGGCGCGCATGGAGACGCTCGCCGACACCAACGAGCTCGTCACCTTCCGCGACCGTGCCGTCGGGCCCGTCAGCGTGGCCTTCGTGGTGCTGCTGCTGCTCGCCTCCGCGTTGGGCGCGCTGGCGGCGTCCCGCTGGCCGAGGCTGCGACCAGGGGCGGCCTTCCTGGCCCTGGTCGCCCTGGCCCTGCCGTCGCTGGCGTTCTTGTCGGGCCTGGTGCCGTACCCGTCGCTGGGGATCGTGGGCTACGTCGCTGCCCTCCTGGCCGCAGCGTCGGCGCTGGCGGCGCTCGCCCTGGCCGGGGCCGCCGCCACCGCCCGACGCACCGGCCCGGCCCGTGGACTCGTCGCGCCGCTGGTGCTGGTCGGCCTCGGCCTCGTCGTGCTCGTGGTCGACGTCGCCACCGGAGCGCGGCTCCAGCTCAACACCGTCTTCGGGTACTCGCCCACGGTGGCCGGGCGCTTCTCAGGCTACGGCAACCTGGCCTTCGCCTTGGTGGGGGCCAGCGCCGTGGTGGTGGTGACCGGGGCCTGGGCGGTGGCGGCCCTCGTCCGGGGCGCTCCCGACTGCCGCCGCCGGCCCCGGCTGGCTGCCGTGGCGGCGGTGCTGGCGGTCGTCGTGGTCGCCGTCGGCCACCCCGCCCTCGGCGCCGACGTGGGGGGGGTGCTGGCGCTGGTACCGGCGACGATCGTGGTGGTGGCCGCGTTGGGCGGGTGGCGGCTCACCCCGAGGTTCGTCGGCGTCGTCGGCGCCGTCACCGTGGCCGTCCTCGGCGCCTTCGTAGCCGTCGACCTCACCCGCCCGGCCGAGGCTCGCACCCACCTGGCCCGTACCGCCGCCACCCTGTTCGGGGACGGTTCCTTCGCCACCATCGTCGAGCGCAAGGCTCGGGCCAACCTCGAGATCCTCACGTCGTCGCCGTGGGCGATGCTGGTCCCCGTGCTCCTCGCCGGATGCGCGTTGATGCTCTTCGGACGACGACCGGGCTCGCTCCTCCGACTCGAACAGCGGGTGCCCGGCTTGCGGGCAGGCCTGATCGCTGCCCTCGTGCTCGGGGCGGTGGGCTTAGTCTTCAACGACTCGGGGGTGGCGGTGCCGGCGATGATGATGGCGGTGGTCCTGCCCTATCTGACCGTGCTGACCATGGCCCAGCGGTGAGCCCGTCGGCGGTCGCCGCCCGTGGCATCGCCTCGGACCGGGGGGAGGGCGCGCCCGTGCCGTGCCCATCACCTCGCCGATGGCCGGCGACGCTGGCAGCGCTGGCCGCCTTGGTGGTGGCGTCGGGCCTGCTGCGCCGGGAAGGGCAGGGGTTCCCGCTGTGGTCGGACGAGGCGCTCTCGGTTGGCATCGCCTCCCACCCCCTGGTCGAGATCCCCGCGCTGCTGGGCCAGGACGGGTCGCCGCCGCTGTACTACGTGGTCCTCCACCAGTGGATGAGGTGGTGGGGCTCCTCGGGACCAGCCATCCGGTCACTGTCGCTGCTGATCGCCCTCGCCGCGATCCCCCTGGCCTACTGGTCGGGCCGCAGCCTCTTCGGTCGGCGGGTGGGGTGGACGGCGGCGGCGTTGGCGGCCACCAGCACCTACCTGACCCTCTACAGCCGCGAGGCACGCATGTACACCCTGGTGGCGGTGCTCGGTCTGGCCAGCGCCGCCACCTTCGTCCACGTCTTCGTCTTCGGACGGCGCCGATGGCTGCCGGCGTTCGTGGCGAGCAACGCCCTGTTGGTCCTCACCCACAACTGGGGGCTGTTCCTCCTCGCCGGGGCGGCGGTGGCGGCAGGGTGGTGCGCCGTGGCCGCCGGCGACCAGCGCCGGCGCCGGCTGGTCGATGCCGCGCTCGGTCTCGGGGCCGCCGTCGTGGTGTGGCTGCCGTGGCTGCCGACCCTGCTCCACCAGACCGCCCACACCGCCGCACCGTGGTCCCGGCGCCCCGCTGCCGGGTCGATGGCCGTGGCCCTCGGGTCGGTGCTCGGAGGCCCTCTCGTGGCCCTCGTCGTGCTCGCCGCCCTCGTGCCGTTCGCCCGAGCAGTGTGGCGGGACCGGCGAGCCCCCGAGCACCTCGCTGCCGTCGCACTCGGGATCATGGTGCTGACCACGGTGGTGGCCGCCTGGGTTGCTTCCCGGGTGGAGCCGGCGTGGTCGGCCCGATACTTCGGCGTCTTCCTGGGCCCTTTGCTGGTGCTCGTCGCCCTGGCGCTGGCCCGGAGCGGCCGGACCGGTGTCGCCGCCCTGGCTGGAGTGGTGGTGCTCGGGCTGGTGCCGGTCGGGCGGGCCGAGCCCAAGAGCAACGTCGAGGCGGTCGCAACCCAGCTCGCCGGCGTGGTGCGCCCCGGCGACGTGGTGCTGTCGAGCCAGATGGAACAGGTACCCCTCCTGCACTACGAGCTCGGTCCTGCGCTGCGCTACGCCGATCCCACCGGGGTGGTGCGCGACCCCACCGTGGCCGACTGGCGCGACGTGTTCGAGCGGATGCGCCAGGCCAACGTGGCCACGGTGCTGGCGTCGTTGGTCGGTGATCTCGAGCGGGAAGGGCACGTCGTCGTGGTCTGCCCCCGCCCCTCGGCGACGCCCGACGACCTGTTGTGGTACCGCTTGATGGACCTCCACTGCGAGGCGGCCCGCCGTCACCTCGACGGGCAGCCCGAGCTGGCCCGGGTGATGGGTCCGATCCCCGAGCCGACATCGCCCGAGCCCCCAGCCTCGGTGTTCGCCGTGGTCTACGAGCTCGTCGCCGATCGCCGGTGAGGGTGCTCGTCGGCGTGCTTGCCGGTGTCCTCCTCGGCTGGGTGAGCCGGAGGGCCCTACGAGCGCTGCTCGACGCTCCCGTGCTCGCTCGGACGAACCACGGCGGCATGGTGATCCCCACCGGCGCCGGCCTGGTGCTGGTGGCGGCCGCGGTCGGGGCGGCGGCGGCGGTCGCGCTGGGTGGCGCCGCCGGGGTTGACGTCGGGCCGGTCGAAGCCCACCGGGCCGTGCTGCCCGTGGTGGTGGGCTTCGCCCTGCTCGGCCTAGTCGACGACCTGGTGGGGCGAGGCGACGACGGGCGCGGCTTCCGGGGTCACCTCGGTGCCCTGGCCGGAGGTCGGGCGACCACCGGGGTGGTCAAGCTCGTGGGGGGGGCGGCGCTGGCGCTGGCGGTCTGCGCCCCGGTCTCGAACGGCGGTGCCCTGGTCCTGGTGGCCGACGCCGCCCTGGTCGCCCTGGCCGCCAACCTCGCCAACCTGTTCGACCGGGCCCCGGGTCGGACCCTCAAGGTCGGCGCGACGGCGTTCGCCGTGCTGGCGGTGGCCACCGGGTTGCCGCCGGCGCTGGCCGGGGTCGCCGTGGTGGTGGGCGCCGGGCTCGCCCTGCTCCCCGGCGACCTCGAGGAGCGCTTCATGCTCGGCGACACCGGAGCCAACGCGCTCGGTGCCGTGCTCGGCCTCGGAGTGGTCTTGGCCTCGGACCCGGGGCCGCGCCTGGCGGTGCTGGCGGGGGTGGCGGTCCTGAACGCGGCCGGTGAGGCGGTCTCGTTCAGTCGTGTCATCGACGCCGTGCCCCTGCTGCGGGCGGTCGACCGGGCCGGACGTCGCCGCTCCCAGGGATAGGTCGTCCTCGGGCCGGCGTTCCTGGGCCCGACCGTGACCGCGACCACAGCGATGACCACCGAGCACGTCGGGCGAGCGCGAGTGCTCGGATCCCCCGTCCGCGTGCAGCGCCCGGGTAGGGTGGGCTCCCGAGCATGGTGGGGCTGACTCGGGGAGCGATGTGATCGGAATGATCCGATGACCAAGCACATCTTCGTTACCGGCGGGGTGACCAGCTCGCTCGGCAAGGGGCTCACCGCGTCGTCGCTGGGGCGGCTGCTGAAGTGCCGGGGCCTGCGGGTCACCATCCAGAAGCTCGACCCCTACATCAACGTCGACCCCGGCACCATGAACCCGTTCGAGCACGGCGAGGTCTTCGTCACCGACGACGGAGGCGAGACCGACCTCGACCTCGGGCACTACGAGCGCTTCATCGACGAGAACCTCTCCCGGGACTCCAACGCCACGACCGGGTCGATCTACCAGGCGGTGCTCGCCGCCGAGCGTCGGGGTGTCTTCCTCGGGCGGACCGTGCAGGTCATCCCCCACATCACCGACGAGATCAAGCGCCGCATCACCCGTCTGGCCACCGACGAGGTCGACGTGGTGATCACCGAGGTGGGCGGCACGGTGGGCGACATCGAGATCCTCCCGTTCCTCGAGGCCATCCGCCAGTTCCGCAAGGACGTCGGCCGGGAGAACGTCTGCTACGTCCACGTGACCCTGGTGCCGTACCTCGGGCCTTCCGGAGAGCAGAAGACCAAGCCCACGCAGCACTCGGTCACCGAGCTGCGCAGCAGAGGCATCCAGCCCGACGCCATCGTGTGCCGGAGCGACGGGCCCATCCCCGAGTCGCTCAAGCTCAAGATCTCCAACCTGTGCGACGTCCCCCTGCGGGGCGTGGTCAACGCCGTCGACGCCCGGCACCTCTACGAGATCCCCCTGGTGCTGCACGACGAGGGTCTCGACGACGAGGTCTGTCGCATCCTCGGGCTCGCCGGCGAGGCCGACCTGTCGGCATGGGAAGCGCTTGTGGCCCGCGTCGACACCTCCGAGCGACCGGTGCGCATCGGCGTGATCGGCAAGTACGTCAGCCTCCCCGACGCCTACCTGTCGGTGGCCGAGGCCCTGCACCACGCCGGCTACGACCACGGCGCCCGGGTCCGCATCGAGTGGATCCAGGCCGAGGACGTCGAGGGGCTGCTGGCCGAGCAGCGACTGCGCGACCTCGACGCCATCGTCATCCCCGGCGGGTTCGGCGAGCGGGGCATCGAGGGCAAGGTGACGGCCGCCGGGTACGCCCGAGACCACGACCTGCCCTGCTTGGGCCTGTGCCTCGGCATGCAGGTGATGACCATCGAGTTCGCCCGCAACGTCGTGGGCCTCGTCGGTGCCAACTCCAGCGAGTTCGACCACACGTCGGCCCACAAGGTGATCGACCTGATGGACACCCAGCGCGACGTGGTCGAGTTCGGGGGCACGATGCGCCTCGGGGTCTACCCGGCTCGGCTCACGCCTGGCTCGGTTGTGGCTCGGGCCTACGGCCGTGAGCTGGTCTACGAGCGTCACCGCCACCGCTACGAGTTCAACCCCCGCTACCGCTCCCGCCTGGAAGGAGCCGGGCTGGTGTGCTCGGGGGTGTCTCCCGACGACCGCCTCGTCGAGTTCGTCGAGCTCGCCGGTCACCCTTTCTGGGTCGGCACCCAGGCCCACCCCGAGTTCAAGAGCAGGCCCGACCGTCCCTCGCCGTTGTTCCGGGAGCTGGTGGGTGCCGCCTTGCAGCGGGCCGAGGGCCGGCGCCCCCGTCTGCTCGACCTCGACGACATCGCCGCACCACCGGTGGTGCCGGCCCGAGGGTGAGCGGCTTCGCCAAGCTGGCCGAGCGGGTCATCTACCGCGGCCAGGTGGTGACCATGGCCGAGTCGACCTTCGTGGGCCCGGACGGCCAGGAGTTCGAGCGCGACGTCGTACGCCACCCCGGGGCGGTCTCGGTGGTGCCGGTGCTCGACGACGGCGAGACGGTGGTGCTCGTCCGCCAGTACCGCAGCGCCATCGAGGGCCTGCTGTTGGAGATCCCCGCCGGCAAGCTCGACGTCGACGGCGAGGCGCCGGCGGCCGCCGCCGCCCGGGAGCTGGAGGAGGAGGTCGGCTACCGAGCCGGCCGCCTGGAGCGCCTGGCCGAGTTCTACAACTCCCCCGGGTTCTGCGACGAGCACTCCGTGGTGTTCGTCGCTTCCGACCTCGAGCCATGCCCCTCTTCGGCCCAGGGGGTGGAAGAGCGCCACCTCGCCGTCGAGCACGTCGCCCTGGCCGAGGTGCCGGCCATGGTTGCCGACGGCCGCCTGGCCGACGCCAAGACCATCATCGGCCTGACCCTGGCTCGGGAGCGCCTGAGCCGGGGCTGATCCCGACCGATCCCGTTCTCCTTCGACCGAACCCGACAGACGTTCCGGCAAGAACGGGGGTCTAGCGTGGGGCGGGTGCTCGTGGGGGTGCCGGCCGAGGTCAAGGACGCCGAGCGGCGGGTGGCCCTGACCCCCGAGGGCGCGCGTGAGCTAACCGCCCACGGCCATCGCGTGCTCGTCGAGCGCGGGGCCGGCGAGGGTTCCGCCCTGGGCGACGACGACTACGCAGCCGCCGGCGCCGAGCTGGTCGACGTCGACGCCGCCTGGGGCGCCGAGCTGGTGGTCAAGGTGAAGGAGCCCCAGCCCCAGGAGTACGCCCGCCTGCGAGACGACCTTGTCCTGCTCACCTTCTTGCACCTGGCCGCCTACCCGGCGGTGGCCGAGGCCCTTCTCGCCGCCGGCACCACCGCCCTGGCCTACGAGACCGTGCAGCTGGCCAGCGGCGAGCTGCCGCTGCTCGCCCCGATGAGCGAGGTGGCCGGGCGCATGGCTCCTCAGATCGGCGCCCACTGGCTCGAAGCCGAGAACGGCGGGCGCGGGGTGCTGCTCGGCGGCGCCCCCGGCGTACGACCGGCTCGGGTGGTCGTGCTCGGCGCCGGCAACGTGGGCTGGAACGCGGCGTGGATCGCCGCCGGCATGGAGGCCGAGGTGGTGCTCTTGGACAAGCGGGTGGACCGGCTGCGTTGGGTCGACCAGATCCACAAGGGCCGCATCATGACGATCGGGTCCAACCGGGGGGCGGTGGAGCGGGCGGTGGCCGAGGCCGATTTGGTCATCGGCGCCGTGCTGGTACCGGGAGGTCGGGCACCGGTGGTGGTCACCGAGGCCATGGTGGCCGGGATGAAGCGAGGGTCGGTGGTGGTCGACGTGGCCATCGACCAGGGAGGCTGCATCGAGACCATCCGCGAGACCACCCACACCGACCCGGTCTACACCTGCCACGAGGTGCTCCACTATGCCGTGGGCAACATCCCCGGAGCGGTCCCCCACACCTCGACCTACGCCCTCACCAACGTCACCTTGCCCTACGTGGTCGAGCTTGCCCAGTGGGGGGTGGCCCAGGCGGTGGCCGCCGACCCGGCCCTGCTTGGCGGGGTCAACGTGGTGTCCGGCCAGGTCACCAACGCCGTGGTGGCCGAGGCGCTGGGATGCTCGGCCACCGAGCCCCTCGCCCTGTTCGCCCGGGAGTGAGCGGTTGAGCAGCACCGACGCCCCGTCGCCTGCTCCCCCGGCCGCCATCGAGCTACCGCTCGAGGCCGAGGAGTTCCTGTCATGGCTGGGAGCCGAACGGGGCCGGTCGGCCAACACCCTCGGTGCCTACCGGCGTGACCTGCGCGCCTACCTCGCCTGGTTGCACGTCGGCGGCATGACCCTCGCCGACGTCACCCCGCAAACGGTGGAGGACTACGTGGCCCACCTCCGGCTGCTCGGACGGGCACCGGCGTCGGTGGCCCGGGCGCTGGTGGTGGTGCGGTCGCTGCACCGGTTCCTCACCCAGGAGGGCCACCTCGGCACCGACCCGGCGCTCGGTGTCGAGGTGCCGAGGGTCCCCCAGGGCCTCCCCAAGGCCCTCAGCGAGGAGGAGGTGGCGGCGATCATCGGGGCGGTGGTGGGAAACGACGCGGTGGCCCGCCGCGACCGGGCCATCCTCGAGGTGCTCTACGGGGCGGGGTTGCGCATCTCGGAGCTGGTGCGTCTGTCGCTCGCCGACCTCGACGCCGACAAGGGTGTGCTGCGAGCCACGGGGAAGGGGACCAAGGAGCGCCTGGTCCCGGTGGCGGGCATGGCCCAGGAGGCGCTCGCTGCCTGGCTCTCGCCGTCGGGGCGCGAGCGCCTGGTCCCCGAACAGTGGGCCCGCAGGGGGGACGCCGAGGCCGTGTTCCTCAACACCCGCGGAGGGCGGCTGTCACGCCAGGGGGCGTGGGGGATCGTCCGCCGTCACGGGGACCGGGCGGGGATGGGTGAGCGCCTCACCCCTCACGTGCTGCGCCACTCCTGCGCCACCCACATGCTCGATCACGGAGCCGACATCCGCGTCGTCCAGGAGCTGCTCGGGCACGCCTCGCTGTCGACCACCCAGGTCTACACCCTGGTGTCGACCGAGCGCCTACGGCGGGTCTACGAAGCCGCTCATCCCCGTGCGCGAGGGCGACCGGGTCGTCGGGGGGCGGGACCACAGCTACCCTGAACGAGTGCTGACCAGCGACGCGCTCCGCAACCTCCGCACCGCCCTGTGCGACGAGCGCGACCACCTGCGCCGCCAGCTCGCCGATCTGGGGGTGGGCGGCGAGGGCATGGCCTTCGACGAGAACTTCGCCGACTCGGGTCAGGTGGCGGCCGAGAAGGGCGAGCACCAGGTGCTGGCCAACAACCTGCAGGATGCCCTGACCGACGTCGATCGAGCCCTGCAAAAGCTCGACGACGGCGTCTACGGCAGGTGTGAGCAGTGCGATGTCGAGATCGGGGAGGCGCGGCTCGAGGCCATGCCTGCCACCCGGTACTGCATCGACTGCGCCTCCCGACGTTGACCGGGTGAACGTCGACTGGGTGCAGGTCGCCCTGGTGGTGGGTGTCCTGGTGCCGTCGGTCATCCTCCACGAGGTCTCCCATGGCGTGGTGGCGCTGTGGTACGGCGACGACACCGCCAAGGAGGCGGGCCGCCTCACGCTCAACCCGCTGCGCCACGTCGACCCGTTCGGCACCGTGATCCTCCCCGCCATGCTCGCCCTCAGCGGGCTCGGAGCGTTCGGCTACGCCAAGCCCGTACCGGTCCAGCCCAGCCGTCTGCGCAACCCCCGCCAGCACTCGCTCTACGTGAGCCTGGTGGGACCGGCGGTCAACATCGTCCTGGCTCTGCTGGCGGTGGTCGTGTACCGGAGCTTCTTCGAGGTACGGCGCTTCGGTGGCGGCAGCGTCGCCATCGAGCCGTCGCTCGGGGCCCGCATCGTGTTCTTCTTCGGGTTCATCAACGTGGTCCTGGCCGTGTTCAACCTGCTGCCTATCCCGCCGCTCGACGGCTCGGCCATGATCGAGCGGGTGCTTCCTACCAGCTGGTGGCCCACCTGGCTGAAGCTCCGCCAGTGGTCGTTCGGCGTGCTGCTGTTGATCGTGTTCGCCCTGCCCGGCACCCTGGCGGGCGTCTTCCGTCCGGCGATCGACCTCTACTCCCGGTTGCTGTAGAACCCGGCGGGGGGTAATCGCCGTCAGCGGGGAAGAAGGCCGACGGCGGCGCGGGCCCGGTCCAGGACAGGGGCGGCGACGGCTCGGGCCTTGCCCACCCCCTCGGCCAGGACGGCGGCGGTGCCGGCCGGATCGGCAGCCAACTCGGCGTAGCGGGCCTGGATCGGTTCGAGCAGGGCCACAACCGCCTCGGCGCAGTCGGCCTTGAGCTCGCCGTACTGGTGGTAGCGCCGGGCGAGCCGCTCGGGGTCCTCCCCGGTGGTGGCGCCGAGGATGGTCAGCAGGTTCGACACCCCGGGCTTGGCCTGTGGGTCGTAGCGGACCTCGACCTCGGTGTCGGTGACCGCCCGGCGGATCTTGCGGACGATGGAGGCGGCGTCCTCCAGCAGTCCCACCGTGCCCTGGGGTGAGATCACCGACTTCGACATCTTCTCCGTCGGCCGTTGAAGGTCCATGATCCGTGCCCCGACCCGGGGAACGGCTGCGGTGGGGACCACGAAGGTGTCACCGAAGCGGTGGTTGAAACGTAAGGCCAGGTCCCGTGCCAGCTCCAGGTGCTGGCGCTGGTCCGCACCCACCGGTACTCGGTCGGCTTCGTAGAGGAGGATGTCCGCCGCCATCAGCGCCGGGTAGGTGAACAAGGCGGCGGCGACGAACTCCTGGTCGCTCGCCTTGTCAGCCTTCTCCTTGAACTGGGTCATGCGACGCAGCTCGCCGACGCTGGCGGTGCACTCCATGAGCCACGAGAGCTCAGCGTGCTCGTGCACGTGGCTCTGTACGAACAGGGTGCAGACGGATGGGTCGAGCCCGGCCGCCATGTGGATTCGAGCCGCCTCCAGCGTGCGACGTCGCAGCTCGCCCGGGTCCTGTGGCACGGTCAGCGCGTGGAGGTCGACGATGCAGAAGACGGCGTCGTGGTCGTACTGGTCGAAGGCGAACTGCCGTAGGGCGCCGAGGTAGTTGCCGAGGTGCATGTCACCGCTCGGCTGGATCCCTGAGAAAACGCGCGCCACCGGGCGATCGTAGAGGTCCACCGACCTGCGGCAGGGGGCCATTACCCTGGCGGCGTGCCCTACGAGGTCCGCACGCCGGTGTTCGAGGGGCCCTTCGACCTGCTGTTGCACCTGATCCTCGGCGAGGAGCTCGACCTCTACGAGGTGTCCCTGTCGACGATCGTCGACGGCTACCTCGCCGAGCTCGAACGGCTCCGCCACGACCAGCTCGCGGTTGATCTGGAGGTGGCCACCGAGTTCCTGCTCATCGCCGCCACCCTGGTCGAGCTCAAGGCCAAGCGGCTGCTCCCCAGTCCCTCGGAGGTCGACGTCGACGACGAGCTGGGCGTGTGGGAGGAGCGCGACGCGCTCCTCGCTCGGCTGCTCGAGTGCAAGACCTTCAAGGACGCCGCCGCCGCGCTGGCGGCCCTCGAGGACCGGGCTCGACGCTCGCTGCCGCGGCGCACCGGTCCGGGGGAGCGCTTCTCGGCCCTGGCTCCCGATCTCCTTGCCGGCGTCGGTGCCAACGACGTGCGGTCGGCGTTCCTGCGGGCGAGCGCGCCCAAGCCCGTACCCCGGGTGCCCACCGCCCACCTGGCCATGGTGCGAGAGAGCGTGAGCGACACGGTGGCCGAACTCTCCCGCTCGCTTCCCGGCGCCGGGCGCACGACGTTCCGATCGCTCACCGCCGGGCTCGGCGAACGCCTCGCCGTGGTGGTGCGCTTCCTGGCCCTGCTGGAGCTGTGCAAGTCCGGCCTGATCGAGCTCGACCAGGCCGACCGCTTCGGCGACATCGTGGTCACCTGGATCGGTCCGTCTCCTGCCGACGGTCCCCGATTGGTTGGCGCAGCCGCCGTCCACGGGTGAGCGAAGCGTCCCTCGGACCCTCGTCCTCGGGCGCCGAAGCCCGCCGCGCCCTCGAGGCGGTCCTCATGGTGGCCGAGAGCCCGGTGACGCCGGCACAGCTGGGCCAGCTCCTCGAGCTGGCCCCGCCAGACGTCGACGAGGTCTGCCGGCGCCTGGCCGCCCACTACACCGCCACCGAGCGAGGGTTCGTCCTCGTGCGGGTGGCGGGGGGTTGGCAGCTGCAGAGCGCGCCCGACCTCGATGCCTACGTCGAGCGCTTCGTGCTCGAGGGTCAATCGAGCCGGCTCTCGGCCGCCGCCTTGGAGACCCTGGCCATCGTCGCCTACAAGCAGCCCATCTCCCGCGCCCAAGTCGCCGCCGTCCGAGGCGTCAACGTCGACGGGGTCATGCGCACCCTCCAGGTGCGGGGTTACGTCGAGGAGGTGGCCCGGGACCCCGGACCAGGCCAGGCGGCGCTGTTCGGCACCACCACCATGTTCTTGGAGAAGCTCGGGCTCGACTCGCTCAGCGAGCTACCGCCCCTCGCCGAGTTCGTCCCCGGCCCCGACACCGTGGAAGCTTTCGAACAGGGGCTACGACCTCCTCCTGCCTCCATCCCATGACCTCGGCCGAGTATCCTGGCGAGCGCCTCCAGAAGGTCCTGGCCCGCCGGGGCGTGGGCAGCCGGCGGGTCTGCGACGCGCTGGTGAGCGCCGGCCGCGTCACCGTCAACGGGGAGGTGGCGATCGCCGGCCGACGCATCGACCCCGACCACGACGAGGTGGCAGTCGACGGGGTGCCGCTGGCGGTGCGCCCAGGGGTGGTCCACTACCTGTTGAACAAGCCTGCAGGGGTGGTGTCCACGGCGTCGGACCCCCAGGGGCGGCCGACGGTGGTCGACTTGGTGCCGCGTGAGCCGAGGGTGTTCCCGGTGGGGCGCCTCGACGCCGACACCGAGGGTCTGCTCCTGCTCACCAACGACGGCGATCTCGCCTTCCGCCTCACCCATCCCTCGATCGGCGTCGAGAAGGCCTACCTGGCCAAGGTCCAGGGGACGCCGTCGCCCGCCGCTCTACGGCGGCTCCGGGAGGGGGTTGAGCTCGACGACGGCCCCACCAGCCCCGCCCGGGTGGTGTTCACGCCGCCCGATCTGCTGCGCCTGGTCATCCACGAGGGGCGCAACCGCCAGGTCCGACGGATGTGCGAGGCGGTGGGCCATCCCGTGGTGCGCCTGGCCCGCTTCCGCATCGGGCCCCTGGCCGACCCGTCGCTGGCCCCGGGGACGTGGCGTCCGCTCACCCCTGCAGAGGTGCGTTTCCTCGAGCAGGCGGCGGCCGCCGGTGAGCAGCGCAGCGCTGCTCCTCGGTGACGTCCCGATCGGGGGAACTCGCCCCGGCATTGGCGAGGGCTACCACGTTCGAGATCGTCTCCGCCCACGAGCGCAAGCAAGCCTGCGACCAAGGCCGAGTGGGTCGGCCACCGGCGACAAGAACCGGAGACGCGTCGACCGTGGCCTCTAGCATCGGCGTGTGCTGAGGGCGCTGCGAGGAGCGACCACGGTCGACGACGACACGCCTGAACACATCCGTGCCCGAGTGGTGGCGCTGTTGGAGGAGATGTTCCTCCGCAACCACATCGACCACGACGACCTGGTGAGCATCGTCTTCACCGCCACCGACGACCTGAACTCCGCCTTCCCCGCCACCGCCGCTCGCACCATCGGACTGGGTGACGTTCCGATGCTGTGTGCCCGCGAGCTCTCGATCGTCGACGCGACGCCCCGCTGCATCAGGGTGCTCATGCACTTCGACACGTCGAGGAGCCGGGCGGAGCTGCGTCACGTCTACCTCGAGGGGGCCAGCACCCTGCGCGATGACCTCTCCGGTTGACGAGCCCCGCCGCCGGGCGACGGTGGTCGGCACCGGGCTGATCGGAGCGTCCATCGGGATGGCGCTGCGGGCTCGGGGGTGGCACGTGACCGGGCGTGACCGCGACCCGGAACGAGCGGCGCAGGCGCTGGCTCTGGGCGCGCTCGACCAGGTCGGCACCGACGCCGACACTGAGGTGACCTTCGTCGCCACCCCCGTCGGTGCCGTGGCCGCCGAGGCGGCGGTGGCGCTCGAGGGGCCGGGCGTGGTCACCGACGTCGGCAGCACCAAGGCGTCGATCGTGCGGTCGGTCGACCACCCGCGCTTCGTCGGTGGCCATCCGATGGCCGGCAGTGAGCAGGAAGGTGTCGCCGGGGCCGACCCATCGCTGTTCTCCGGTGCGGTCTGGGCGCTCACCCCGGTGACGACCACCCATCCGGCGGGGCACTCGCTGGTGCGCTCGGTGGTCACCTCGCTTGGCGCCGAGGTGGTCGAGCTGGCGCCCGATCACCACGACCGCCTGGTGGCCATGGTGTCGCACGTGCCCCACCTCACCGCCGCCGCCCTCATGCGCCTGGCCAGCGGACGGGCCGATGAGCACGGGGTGCTGTTGCGCCTGGCCGCCGGGGGCTTCCGCGACATGACCCGGGTGGCCGCCGGTCATCCGGGCATCTGGCCCGACATCTGCGCCGAGAACGCCCCGGCCATCGTTGAGCTGCTCGGGTCGCTGGAGCAGGCGCTGGCCGAGGTGCGGGCGTTGGTGGCGGCCGGCGACCGAGCCGGGCTGCTGGCCGCCCTCGAGCAGGCGCGAGCCGCCCGGATGAACCTTCCCGCCCGGGTCGCCGAGCCTGGGCGGATGGCCGAGCTGCGGGTGCCGGTGCCCGACCGTCTCGGCGTGCTGGCCGAGATCACCACGCTGGCCACCGAGCTGGGCGTCAACATCGACGACCTCGAGATCGCCCACTCCAGTGAAGGGGAAGCCGGTGTGGCCATCCTCCTGGTCGATGCCGGGGTGGTGGAGCGTCTGGCCGTGGCCCTCGGCGCTCGCGGCTACCACCCCTCGAGGAGGTTGGTGTGAAGGCGCCGGCAGGCCTCCGCCAGTCAGCCGACGTGCGGATCTGGTCCACACCGGCCTCCTGGCGGGCACGGCGGTGACGGTGCAGTTGGTCGAGCCGATCGAGGGACCCCTCGACGCCGCGGTGGTGGTCCCGGGGTCGAAGAGCATCACCAACCGGGCCTTGGTGGTGGCCGCCCTGGCCGAGGGGTGCTCGACACTCGAAGGCGCCCTCAGCGCCGAGGACACCGAGGCGATGGCCGACTCCCTGGTCCGCCTCGGGATACCGGTCAGCATCGACACCTCGGCGAGCGAGATCGCCGTGGAGGGTCGAGGGGGCCGGCTCGACCCCGGACCGGTCGAGCTCGACGCCCGGCTGTCGGGCACCACCGCTCGCTTCGTGCTGCCGGTGCTGGCGCTCGGCCAGGGTCGTTACCGGCTCGATGGCCTTCCACCGTTGCGGCACCGGCCCATGGGTCCGACCCTGGGCGCCCTCCGCCGGCTCGGCGCCGTGGTCGAGGAGGAGGCGGCGGCCGGCCACCTCCCCGTGAGCGTGGTCGCCTCGGGACTGAAGGGAGGGACGGTGCGGGTTCCGGGATCAGCGTCCAGTCAGTTCGCCTCCGGACTGCTGTTGAGCGCGCCGGCCATGGCCGAGGGGCTGCACCTCGAGCTGGAGCCCCCCACGGTGTCACGGCCGTACCTGGAGCTCACCCTCGCGGTCATGGAGGCCTTCGGGGCCCAGGTCGCCGGCAACGTCGAGTCTGGGGTCACCGTGGACGCCGGCCGCTATCGCGGTCGGCGCTACCGGATTGAGCCTGACGCCAGCGCCGCGTCCTACTTCTTCGCCGCTGCCGTCATCTGCGGGGGCCGGGTGCGAGTACCGGGTCTCGGGCGTGCGTCGGCGCAGGGCGATCTGGCCTTCGTCGACATCCTCGACACCATGGGGGCACGGGTTCGCTGGGAGGAGGGAGCCGTCGAGGTCAGCTCCGGCGACGACCTGCGGGGAGTCGAGGTCGACATGGCCGACTGCTCCGACGTCGCCCAGACGCTGGCGGCGGTGGCGGTGTTCGCCTCGTCCCCCACGCGGGTGCGCGGGATCGGGTTCATTCGGCGCAAGGAGACCGACCGCATCGCTGCGGTGGTGGGCGAGCTTCGCCGCTGCGGGATCGACGCCATCGAGGAGGCCGACGGGTTCACGGTGCGGCCCGGCCGTCCTCGGCCGGCGCGCATCGAGACCTACCACGACCACCGCATGGCCATGAGCTTCACCCTTCTCGGGCTACGGGAGCCGGGCATCGAGATCGCCGACCCGTCCTGCGTGGCCAAGACCTTCCCCGGCTTCTTCGCCGCCGTCGACGGGCTGCGGCGCTCCGCCGCAGCTGCCGGGTAGCGTCCCGCACCGATGCGGGTGATCGCCATCGATGGACCGGCGGGCTCGGGCAAGTCGACCGTTGCCCGTCGCCTGGCCGAGCGGTTGGACCTCGCCTACCTCGACACCGGCGCCATGTACCGGGCGGTGGCCTTCGCCGCGCTGCGGCGGGGCCTCGACCCCGAGGAGCTCAGACCGGTCGCCCGCATGGTCCGCGAGCTGGACATCGACCTCGACGGTACGAACGTGCGGGTCGACGGCGTCGACGCCACCATCGACATCCGGAGCCCGGAAGTCACCCGGGCGGTCAGCGCCGTGGCCGCCAACCCGTCGGTGCGCACCGAGCTCATCTGCCGCCAGCGGGCCTGGGTGAAGGCCCGGGGCGGTGCGGTGGTCGAGGGTCGCGACATCGGCACCGTCGTGTTCCCCGAGGCCTCGTTCAAGGCCTACCTGACTGCCCGGCTTGACGTGCGCGCCGGGCGCCGTCACCGGGAGGTAGGCGACTTGGCCTACGAGGCGGTGGCGGCCGACATGGCGCGACGCGACGCCCTCGACTCCGAACGGGTCGAGGGACCGCTGCTGTGCAGCGACGACGCCGTGCGGGTCGACACCAGCGACCGCGACGTCGAGGCCATCGTCGAGGAGCTGCTGGAGAAGCTCGGGAGCGGCAGCGCGTGAGCCCACCAAGCGGGGATGTGGTCGCCACTTACCCGGCCAGCTGGCCGTCGTCGCCGACATTCCGGCGGCGCTTCTACGCGGTGGTCCGGGGACTCATCGCCGGGTTCGCGGCGATCTACTGGCGCCTCGAGGTGGACGGCGCCGAGCGCCTGCCTGCCACCGGCGCGTTCATCCTCGCTCCCGTCCACCGATCCAACATCGACACTCCCATCATGTCGACTCTCACCCACCGCTACATGCGCTACCTCGGGAAGGAGGAGATGTGGAAGTACCGCTGGTCGGCGTGGCTGTGGGACACCCTCGGCGCGTTCCCTGTCAAGCGCGACAGCGTCGACCGCGAGGCCATGCGCCGGTGCCGCTTGGCGCTCGAAGCCGGCGAGCCGCTGGTCGTCTACCCCGAGGGCACCCGTCGCAGCAGCTCGGTGGTCGAGGACCTCTACGACGGCGCCGCCCACCTCGCCCTACGCACGGGGGCGCCCATCATCCCTGTCGGCATCGGTGGGTCGATCCGAGCCATGCCTCGAGGGGCGAAGTTCTTCCGGCCGGTGAAGGTGTGCGTCGTGGTCGGTGAGCCGATCGTCCCCGAGGTGCTCGAGCGGGGCCACTCGGCGCCTCGTCGGGCGGTCAAGGAGCTAACCGAGCGCCTCGCCGCCGAGCTCCAGGTGGTCTTCGACGGCGCCAGGGTCCGAGCCGGCGACCGCTGAGCGGCGGGTGGTGCCGCCGGTGCGATGTCACCGGCGCAGGGTGGCCAGGACGTCGCTGGCGGCGAGGTCACGGTCGGCCGTTCGGCGCGGGGTGCAGGGCGCGGCCAGGGCGAACGACGCCACGGCGTCGATGGCAACGAGCAGGTCCCGCAGCTCTCGCGGCGGAGGGAAGTACTCGGCCTCGGCGGTGTAGGCGACCTCCTCGATGCCCTGGACCGGACCGAGGCGGGCGATCACCGCCCGCACCAGCTCCTCGGGGGCGGACGCGCCGGCAGTGACGCCCACCGTCCCGCCCAGGTCGTCAGGCAGCTCGTCGGCGCCGTTGACCCGCAGCACGCGGGGGCACCCGGCCGCCAGCGCCACCTTCTCCAAGGCCACCGTGTTGGACGAGTTGGCCGAGCCGATCACCACCACCGCGTCGCAGCGCTCGGCGATCTGCACCAGGGCCGACTGGCGATTGGTGGTGGCGAAGCACAGGTCGCTGCGGCCGGGCATCCACAGGTCGGGGAAGCGCCGGCGAGTGGCCTCGAGCACGCCGGCCCAGTCGTGGTGGCTCAGCGTGGTCTGGGCCAGGAGGGCCACCGGCTCGTCGGTGGGCGGGAGCCGGTCGACGTCGTCCTCGGTCTCGACCAGGTGGATGGCCTCGGGCGCCACCGCCATGGTGCCGACGGCTTCGTCGTGGCCGGCGTGGCCCACGTAGACGACCGAATACCCCTTGCCCGCCCTGACCTTGACCTCATGGTGGACCTTGGTGACGAGGGGGCACACCGCGTTGACCACGTAGCCCCCCCGCTCGCTCGCCGCACGGACGATCTCGGGGCCCGAGCCGTGTGCCGACAGCATCACTGCTGCCCCGGGCGCCACGTCGGCGATGTCGTCGACGAAGATCACCCCGAGGTCACGGAAGCGGTCGACGACCAGGCGGTTGTGGACGATCTCGTGATAGCAGTAGACCGGCGGGTCGAAGGCCCTGACCATCCACGCCAGCGCCTTGATGGCCATCTCCACCCCGGCACAGAAGCCCCGGGGAGCGGCGAGGAGCACCCGCTCGACGTGCACCGATCTACGGTACCGGGGTCATGGCCGACGACGCCGCCCGGTACTGGAGCGAGGCCCTCGCGTCCTGGGCCATCCCCGACGAGATCCTGACCGCCGCCCCCGATTCCCCCTGGGCGCTGCCGCCGGCGGTGTTCGCTCGGGCGGCCGAGCTGGCACTCGCCGACGTCGGTGGAGGCCCGTCGCGGCATCTGGCGCTGGAGGCGCTGGACGACGGCGGCAGCGTGATCGACGTGGGGGTGGGCGGTGGTGCGGCAAGCCTGCCGTTGGCGCCACCGGCGCGACGCCTGACCGGGGTCGACCAGAGCGCCGACATGCTCGCCGCCTTCGCTCGGGCCGCCGAGGACAGGGGCGTGCACCACGCCGAGGTGCTGGGCCGCTGGCCCGAGGTCGCCGGCCCCGTCGCCCTCGCCGACGTGGTCGTGTGCCACCACGTCGTCTACAACGTGGGCGAGCTGGTCCCGTTCGCCCGGGCGCTGACCACCCATGCCCGCCGGCGGGTCGTGGTCGAGCTCACTGCCGAGCACCCTCGGGCGCGCACCAACTGGCTGTGGCGGGAGCTCCACGGCCTCGAACGCCCGAGCCAGCCCGTCGCCTCCGACGCGGTGGCCGTGCTCGAGGAGATGGGCCTCGACGTCGGGGTGGAGCGCCATCGCCACCCCGCCCCGCTGTGGCGGGAGGTGCCGCGCCAGGAGGTCGTGGCCTTCCTCCGGCGCCAGCTCTGCGTCGGCCCTGAGCGCGACGCCGAGATCGACGCCCTGCTCGACGAGGAGCCCGAGGTGGTGACCCGGGAGCTGGTCACCATCTGGTGGGACTCGGGCGGCTGACGCCACCCGTATCCTCCACTGGTGGTCCTGCCCCGCATCGTCGCCGTCGCGCCGGGATCTCCGGCCGATCACGCCGGGCTGCGCCCCGGCGACGAGATCGTCTCGCTCGCCGGCCAGCCTCCTCGTGACGTCATCGAGTGGCAGCTGCTGGCCGACGAGGCCGACGTCGAGGTGGAACTGCGCCGAGGGGGGCTCGAGCGCAGCGTCGAGGTGCTCAAGGGGGCGGGGGACCCGCTCGGTGCCGAGGTGCACTCTGCGCTGTTCGACCAGGTCCGCACCTGCGACAACCACTGCGAGTTCTGCTTCATCCACCAGCTTCCACCAGGGATGCGCACCAGCTTGTACCAGAAGGACGACGACTACCGCCTGAGCTTCCTCTACGGCAACTTCACCACCCTCACCCGCTTCACCGAGGCCGACCTCGAGCGGGTGGTGAGCGAGGGCCTGAGCCCCCTCAACGTCAGCATCCATGCCACCGACCCCGAGGTGCGGGCGCAGATGCTGCGCAACCGCCGGGGTGCGTCGAGCCTGCGCTGGCTGCGAGCGCTGCTCGACCACGGGGTCGTGGTGCACGGCCAGGTGGTGGTATGCCCCGGGATCAACGACGCTGAGGTGCTGGCCGACACCCTGGTCGGTGTCCTCGACGAGTACCCCGAGCTGGCATCTCTGTGCGTGGTCCCGCTCGGCGTCAGCCGGTTCTCAACCGAGGAGCGCCTCCGGCCGCACACCCGGGCCGAGGCCCAATCGGTGGTCGACCTCGTCGACGACTGGCAAGGGGTGTTCTCACGCCTCCTCGGACGGCGTCTCGTCCACGCCGCCGACGAGTACTACCTCCTCGCTGGTCGTCCCTTCCCCGCCGGCGAGACCTACGAGGGCTTCGCCATGCACGAGGACGGCATCGGCATGGCCCGCACCTTCGAAGCCGAGTTCCTCGGGCGTCGGGACGAGGCGACCGGCGTGCGCCCCGGGTTCTTCGCGTGGGTCGACGGCGCGCCCGCCGCCGGGTACCGCTCCCCCAGGACCGGGTCATCGGGGGCCACGCCGGTGACGCTCGGGCCTCGCCCGAGCGCCCCGGTGGGCGTGCTGTCCGGTACCTACGGTGCCCTGGTGATCGCTCCGCTCGTGGCGTCGGTCGGACGCCCCGACGTGCGGGTGATCCCGGTCGAGAACCGCTTCTTCGGGGGCAACATCGGCGTGAGCGGGTTGCTGGTCGGCGACGATCTCGCCCGGGTACTCGCCGCCGAGCCCGCCGGCCACCGCTACCTGCTGCCCGACGTGTGCCTGTCGAACGGGCGGTTCCTCGACGGGACCGCACCGTGCGATCTGCCTCGCCCGGTGGAGGTGGTTCCCACCGACGGGCTGGCCCTGCGCCGCGCCCTGTCGATCGGCGTGGCGACTTGGTCCCCAGAGGCCTCCGCCCACCCCTTCGGGGCGCGGCCCGGTCCAGGTGGGGTATGAGCGACGCCGAGGCCGGCCGGCGGCTGCCGACGGTGGCCATCGTCGGCCGCCCCAACGTCGGAAAGTCGACCCTGCTCAACCGGATCGTGGGCCGGCGGGAGGCCATCGTCGAGGAGCGCCCCGGGGTGACCCGCGACCGCAAGTCGGTCGAGGCCGATTGGTGCGGCCGCCCTTTTCTGGTGGTCGACACCGGAGGCTGGTCCGCTGCTGGCGATCCCCTTGACGCCTCGGTCAGCCGCCAGGCCGAGCGGGCGTGGGCCGAGGCCGATGTGGTGCTGCTGGTCGTCGACGTCACCGTCGGGCTGACGCCCGAGGACGCCGCCGTGGCCGGCAAGCTGCGAGGCGGCACCAACCCGGTGCTGGTGGTGGCCAACAAGGTCGACGGACCCAACCGCGAGCCTGACATGTGGGAGTTGGTGAAGTTGGGCCTCGGTGACCCCCACCCGGTCAGCGCCCTCCACGGCCGGGGGAGCGGCGACCTGCTCGACGAGGTGGTGGCCCTGCTGCCCGACCCGAGCGACGACGAGGAGGTGGGAGTGCCGCCTCTTGGCGAGGAGGGCGGGGAGAAGGTTCCGGCGGTGGCCATCGTCGGGCGCCCCAACGTCGGCAAGTCCACGCTGTTCAACCGGCTCATCGGCGACGAGCGCTCGGTGGTCCACGACCTGGCCGGCACCACCCGCGACAGCATCGACACCGAGGTCGAGATCCCCGAGGGCCGCGTGCGCTTCGTCGACACCGCCGGCATGCGCCGTCGATCACGCATCGACAGCGGCACGGAGTACTACTCGCTGGTGCGGGCGCTGCAGGCGGTCGACGCCGCCGACCTCGCCGTGCTGGTGATCGATGCATCCGAGGGGGTCACCCACCAGGACCAGCGCCTGGCCGAGCGCATCGACGCCGCTGGGTGCCCGACGGTCGTGTTGCTCAACAAGTGGGAGACCCTCGACGCCGAGGCTCGGGCCCAGGTGGAGCTCGACGTGGCCGACCGGCTCCACTTCCTGTCGACCGCGCCGGTCATCAAGGGCAGCGCGCTCACCGGAAAGTCCGTCCACAAGGTGCTGCCCGCCCTCCGCCAGGCGGTCGACGCCTACCGGCGGCGGGTACCCACCGGTGAGCTCAACCAGGTGCTCCAGGCCGCCCAGGCCTCGCACCCGTCGCCCGGAGGACGGGTCCTCTATGCCACCCAGGGAGCCATCGAGCCGCCGACGTTCACGCTCTTCGCCAACCGCGACCTACCGCCGACCTACCTCCGCTACCTGGAGCGAGCGGTGCGGGACCACTTCGGGTTCGGGAACACGCCGATCAAGCTGCGGGTACGTCGCCGCAGCGGCTGATCGCGGGGTCGGGGTCGTACGCGGGTGTACGCTCGTGGCGACCATGATCGATCGCCCGATCCTCGGGATCGTCGCCGTCGGTGCCGTCCTCGCCGCCTCGGTGTGGGGGCGTTCCGCCCGACGTCTGCTCCGTCTGTCTCGCCGCATCGACACCAGCTCGGGCCCCCACTCCGAAGCCGCCCAGGTCGCCAGGGCGGCCCTGCTGAAGGACACCCACGCGGCGATGCTCTACGCCGCCGTCGCTCTCGCCGCCACCGCCGGAGCCATGTCGATGTCGGGGTGGTCCGACGCGGTGAGCGTGGTGCTCCTGGTGCCGGTGGCCCTGTCGCTGCGCTACGCCCAGCAGTTGCTCAGCCACGTCCGGCTCACCGAGAGCCGCAGCCAGCTGGAGCAGCGCGCCCAGGAGGTGCTGGTGCAAGAGGCGCTGGCCCCGAAGCGCTGGGCTGCCCGTCTCGCCCCCGAAAACGTGCCCGAGTTCGCCGGCTTCGAGCTCGGCACCGTCTACCAGGCGGGGACGGGGATGATGGCGGGTGATTTCTTCGACGTGTTCCGGGTGGCGCCGACCCGGGTGGCGGCGGTGATCGGCGATGTCGCCGGGCACGGCATCGAGCCGTCGATCAGCGCCTTCCAGGCCAAGCACCTGCTCCGGGTGTTCCTCCGCCAGTACCGCGATCCGGCGCAGGCGCTGGAGGAGCTCAACCGCCAGATTTCGGCCATGGACCGGGGCGAGGAGTTCATCTCGATGTGCGTGGTCGTGTTCGACACCCAGGTCGGCACCCTCCGCTACGCCTCGGCCGGCCACCCGGCCAGCTTCTACTACCAGGACGGCGAGGTGCGCCCGCTGCGGGCGACGGGCCCGCTGCTCTCGTTGCAACCCGACGCCAGCTACACCAGCAGCGAGGTCCCCATGCAGAGCGGCGACCTCGTGCTGATGTACACCGACGGTCTGGCCGAAGCCCGCAACGGCGAGCAGCTCTTCGGCGAGGAGCGGATCGCTGCCCACCTGCGGCGTGATCCCGACGTCGATCCGGACGTGCTCTGCAAGACCCTCGTCGAAGCGGCCGCCGACTTCGCCACCACCCCGGTGACCGACGACATCGCCATCCTCGCCGTACGCCGGGTCTGAGCCCGCCTTCCGGTCCTACCCTGGGCGGGTGCCCTGGTGCGACGGCTGTAGCCGGTTCTGGACCACCGACGCGTTGCCCCACGACCGTAGCTGCCCGTCCTGCGGCGCCACCCTTCCGGAAGGGGTCGGCGGGGAGGACGAGAAGGCCCCGTGGCACTTCAAGCTTCTGGTGGCGGCGGTGGTGGTCTACCTCTCCTGGCGGGCGGTCCAGATGATCACGCGGGTGGTCTGAGCTCCACCCTGTTCGCCCGACTTCGTGGGCGCATGGCCGCTCCAGGCGCCCACCAACGTGACCGAGCCTGCCACCCTCGTCCGAGGGGGAGGGTAGGCTAGGACGTACGGGCTGTGGCGCAGCTTGGTTAGCGCGCTTGACTGGGGGTCAAGAGGTCGGGAGTTCAA
>JADDQY010000029.1 GCA_016781135.1 Actinomycetota bacterium | reverse complement strand
AGGGGACGAGGCGGTTCGCGAACTCCTCTGGAACCGGATGGACCATTGCTCCTCCTTGGTGGTGGACAACACAGGACCCTATGCTCAGCCCTGGCCCCTACAGGTCGGTCCGCTGCCGAGTGGGCCATGAAGGTGTGGGGCGCTACACATGGCCTGCCCTTCGGGCACTTGGAGACAGGGCGGCACCGGGATCGGTTCGTACCGCAGCCAGCGACACAGGCCGCGACAGCACTGGGTGTCGTGCTCTTGGCGACGTCACGGCGCCGGCGGGCCCAAGGTCGGTCGACCCCCAGATGATCGCAAGTTAGGTGGACGTCACCGCCGAGACTCCTCGGAGGCTCGTCGACGGACCATGCTCGTCGGGATGCCGGGTTCATCCCCGGCATCACCGAACCGTTCGAGGAGCTGAGCTTCCTCGGCACGGACCCCGAAGGCGAGCTACTTCACGTCTTCCGGGTGAGCATCTTCCACAACATCGTGCACCTGCTCTTCGGTGTCGGGCTCATCGCCGCCGCTCGGGAGAGCTGGTCGCTCGTGTACCTGATCAGCGGAGGCATCGCCTACGTGTTGGTCTCGCTGACGGCTTCCTCATCGACCAGGACTCAGACGCCAACTTCCTGCCCATCAACACCGCCGACAACCTGCTGCACACCGGGCTGGCCGTCGGGCTGCTCGCAGCCGGGCTGGTCGCACTGGCGGTGTCCAAGCGCCGCCACGCCGGGGCGTAGGGTGGGACGGCCCTGACCAACGCGAACTGACCGGCTCGGAATCAGCGGGCCCCCGCCCGCGACCCCCACGGCTACGCGTCGCCCACCGCCGCCCACCAGCAGTCGGCGCCGGGGAGTGCGCCACATTGGCTGGTGGCCTGGGTGCGCCGCTTGGAGGACAGCGAGCGAGTCGATGTGCCGGTGGCGGTGCTCGGGCGTATCGCCGATCGCCTCCGCGCTCCCCCCCGGGTGGTGGACGGTCTGCGCGGCACGTGGGCGGGACACGCGCTGCACCCGCTGCTGACGGACTTCCCCCTCGGAGCGTGGATGGCGGCGTCGTTCCTGGATCTCTTCGGCGGGGACGCGACGAGTCGGGCCTCGCGTCGCCTCGTCGGCTTTGGCCTCCTGGCCGCCGTGCCGACCGCCGCCGCGGGACTCGCGGAGTGGCAGGCGACCAACGGAGTCGTGCGGCGGGTGGGAGTCACCCATGCCGCGGTGAACTCCACGGCAACGCTTCTTTACGGGGGTTCGTGGGCGGCACGGCGGCGGGGCGCGCCGCAGGTCGGGGTGGCCCTCGGTTTCGGGGGAGGGGTCGTGGCCTTCGTCGGGGGCTACCTCGGCGGCCACCTCTCCCTCGTGCGCAAGATCGGCACCGCCGACGAGGCCTTCGGGGAACCGGAGGAGAGGGACGTGACAGGGACATCGGCGGCGTGCGCGGCGAGGGGGGGGCGACCCTCGCAGGGTCGGCGGAGGGCGACGGAATGAGGCGGCCTACACGGGCGTGACAGGATGGGAGGCACGATGCTGCTGCGGGGTCGATCAGGCGAGGACGGGCTGGTCTCGCGAGTTGTCGGTAGGGGGTCGCGCAAGGGCTCGAACCCCTTCAGTAGGGCGGGCGACGTGATCCAGCGCCCGCCTACGTGGGCGGGCATCGCCGGAACTCTGTGCCTGGTGGGACCGCGGGGGCGTCGGGCGGCACTGCGGGGGAGCCTGTGCTACCTGACCGCGGCCGCCGCCCACCTTCCGCTGAAGGCGGCGGTGGGGCGTAGGCATCCCCCCGGAGCGGCGCTGCACCAGCTCGGACCGTTCACGTCATCGTTTCCGTCGGGACATGCCGCCGCTGACCTGGCCTTCGCCTTCGGAGCGTCACAAGAGCTTCCACCGCTGTTCCTGCCGCTGTCGGTTGCCACCACCGCCGTGCACTGGTCGCTGGTCCGCAAGCGGGCGCACTACCCCTCCGACGTGCTGGTCGGAGGAGCCCTCGGGATTGTCGTGGCCGCCGCGGCGTGGGTCGTGTGGCCACCGAAGGGCTCCGCCGCCGACGACGGCGACCGGGACAGGAAGGCCCGCACACCTGGGCGCGAGGCCACGCCGGCGTCCACTGGGCAGCCCGGCGGCGACCCTACGGCGGCGCTGCAGAGCCCGCTTCGGGGTTGAACAGGGTCCGTCGACCCCGGCAGACCGCCCGCCAGGGCGCCCTGGAGAGCATCTGGGCGGAAGTCTCGGGCTCCCGCGTCCACGTCTGGGTGGCGAAAGGCGGCACGGCCGGGGCTGCTCTCGTGGTGCTGCTGCACGGGGTCGTCTCGAGCCGCTTTCTGCTGCCCACGGCGCAGTACCTGGCCCGGAGCCGTCGTGTGGCCGCCGTCGACCTGCCGGGCGCCGGTCGCAGCCCCTCCGGGCGACCACCGCTCGGCATCGGCGAGCTGGCAGAGGGGGCGGGGGCCGCCCTGGCGGCCGTGGGTGTCGAGCGCCCGATCGTGGCCGGGACACTCCATCGGCGCGCAGGTCGCCGTCGAACTGGCCCGCCGGCACCCGGCTGCCGTGCGCGGGCTGGTGCTCGCTGGGCCGACCGGAGATCCGACGGTGCGCACCGCGCTCGGCCTCTGGGGTCGCTGGCTGGCCACCGCCCCTCGCGAGCCTCTGGCCTTCACTGCCCTTGCCGTGCGTGAGCTGCTCGGCGTGGGGCCCCGGCGGATGCTCGCTACCGCCCGGGCGGCGGCGAGCGACCCGTCTTTCGCCAAGCTTCGATCCGCCGGAGTGCCCGTGCTGGTGGTTCGCGGCGAGCACGACCGGGTGGCCACCGCGGCATGGGCCGAGCAGGTCCGCGCCGGCCTCGGTGGAGCGCCGTTGGCGGTCATCGGCGGTGTCGCCCACACGATCGTCTTCTCCGCCCCCCGCCAGCTGGCCTCCCTCGTCGCCGGCTTCGCCGACGGGGTGTCGGCCCAGCCCGAGGGCGTGCGGCAGGGCGAGCGAACGCGGGTTACCCGGTGAGTGCCCGAGCGGTACGCCTGGCGAAATGGGTCCGCAATGCCAGTGTTGCCGCTGGCGCCGGGCTTCTCGCCGTCTACGGCTACGGCGGGGCGCGGTTCCGACGTACGTCCCGTCTAGGTGTGTTCTCTCGGGAGGTTGGTGACGCGGCTGACTGGTGGACC
>JADDQY010000055.1 GCA_016781135.1 Actinomycetota bacterium | reverse complement strand
TCACCGGGCCCACCACCTGGTGGACCTGCAACCTCATCCCGCGGACAGGAAGTCCTAGGGCGCCACCAGCGCCTCCCGGCGCTGTAGCCGCTGGCGGGAGGAGTCGAGGACGCCGAGTCGACCGGAAGCTTGGGCTCCCCCATCGCCGGCCGGTCATCCAGCGCCGAAGCAGGTGAAGCTGGTCGCGGCGTAGATGCGAGGATCCGAGGTTCCCAGCTCGCCCTCGACCGCGGACCGGGCGCCGGCCAATGCCGTTGCCAAGGCGATCCGGCGGCACGGCGGCGGTGGAGCTCGACCATGAGGCGTCGAGTGAGGTCGTCTGGCACAGCGCGACGGCGGGCGAAATGGCAGCGATCGTCTATCGACGCCCGAGCGCGACCAGTTCTTCTCGATCCCTGTGTCGATCACCCGCCGCCGGGCCCAGCTCTCGCCTCCGCTCCCCGGACAGCCGGGACCGTTCAGCCTCGGCCAACCCGGCGTGCTCGAGGAGGCGCTCAGCGTCACCGGCTTCCGCGAGCTCACCGTGGAGCGGGTCGACGCCCCCCTGTGCCTGTCCAGGTTCGAAGGCTCTGACCAAGAGATCGGCCCGTCATCGACGGCCCGTAGAGATCTGGTGGGCAACCGCCGGTGGGAACAACCGTCAACTGGATCGGGCGAGGCACCGTCGCCCAGCGCGGACTCCATCTGGCCGGTGACAACGGTTCCGGGTGAGAGAGAGGTGCTGGGTCACGCTCGATATCCGGGATCGGAGGGCCAGTTCGGCTGGAACACGTGCCACTGGTCGGGGGCGGCGCGGATGAGCGACTCGAGCTCGTTGGCGAGGTCCTGGGTGAGGCGGTCGACGTCGTCGCGCAACCGGCCGCGTCGCTCCATCGTCAGAGGCGGGCCGACCACTCCTCGGTGGCCGTGGCGTCCCTCGAAGTACACGGCGGTGGGCAGGACGGCCGCCCCGGACCGCAGGGCCAGGGTCACCGGGCCGGCCGGCAAGGTCGTCCGCTCGCCGAAGAACTCGACCTCCGCGCCCCCGCCACCGATGTCTCGGTCGCACAGCAGGGCCACAGCGCGGTTGGCTCGCAGCGCCTGCAGAACCGCCGGTCCGGCGGACGGCCCGAGGGGGATGACGGTGAGGCCGACCCCGGCACGCAGGTCGCTGAACCAGGCCAGCAGCTCGGGGGGCTCCACCGGCTCGACCACCACGGCGAGGGGATGGCCACGTCGGGCCAGCCAGGCGCCGCCGAAGTCCCAACCTCCGAGGTGCGGCAGGGCCAGGATGGCGCCGTTGCCCGCCGCCAGCGCCGTCCGCAGGTGGTCGAGACCCTGCGCCCACATGCCGGCATCGATCTCCGCCCCTGAGAGCCCCGGCAGGCGGAACGACTCGATCCAGTAGCGAGCGTAGGAATCGAACGCACGCCTGGTCGCTCCCCGCCCAGGAGCACCGCCGTGGACCCGGCGGAGATGCCGGGCGACCACCCGTCGCCGGGCGGGGAGGGCCAGGGCGAGGGCGGCGCCGAGGGGAGCGGTGACCGACACCGCCGCGTGGGGCGGCAGGGCTTGGGCCACCCAGGAGCCGGCGCGGTACAACAGGGGCGAGAGCCGGCGCCCGATCCTCGACCGGGACGAGGCCGGCGCCTCAGGGGCGACGGCGATGCGACCCGGCCCGCTGACGCCAGGCCGAAGCCCTCGGACGAGCGTGGCGCCGACGCCACGGGCGAGCGGGGACCGCAGCTGCCGGCGGAGGCGCGGGAACGCTCGCTTGGCGCCACACCTTCACGAAGCGCTGGGCGGCGGTGAAGACGGTGAGCACCAGCATGACCCACAACACGGGTACGAGCGCCCACTCGAACAGCAGCCCCAGGCCGAGCATGACGATGCGCTCGGCTCGCTCCATCACCCCACCCCGGGCGTCGAAGCCGAGCGACTCCGCCCTGGCCCGTTGGTAGGAGACCAGCATCGACGCGGCGAGCAGGGCGAACGGCAGCAGGACGAGGCGCCCACCGCCGGTCGACGACAGGTACCACGCCACCCCGCCGAGGAGCAGGGCGTCGGTGCAACGGTCGGCCACCGAGTCGAAGAACGCGCCCCGTGGCGAGGCCGTCCCCGACGCCTTGGCCACGGCGCCGTCGAGGGCATCGGGCAAGGCGCTGGCCGCCAGCAGCAGAACGCTCGCTCGTAGCGCCCCGTTGGCGATGGCGAGGGAGGCGGCGACAGCCATGAGCACGCCGATGAGGGTCAGATGATCAGCGGTGAGGCCGGCTCGGCTCAAGTCGGTGCCGACCGGCTGGAGCCGTCGCTCGATGTCGCTCTTCCACCGTCCGTCGAGCATGGTCGCTCCTGGTGACCGAGCACCCCCGGAAGGTGCCGCGCGGGCCAGGATACAACCGGGGGCACGGGGCCGAGCACGTGGTCCAGGCGATGGCTACTCTCCACCATCACACAGCCGCCACCGAGCACCCGGCAACGGGTCGGGTACGGTGGTCGCCGGGGAGGGGCCTGATGCAGGACTACTCACCTGCGAAGATCCGCAACGTCGCCCTGGTGGGCCACGGCGGAGCGGGCAAGACCAGCCTTGCCGAAGCACTGCTGTTCCGAGCGGGAGCGATCTCCCGGCTGGGCCGGGTCGACGACGGCACCACGGTGTGTGACCACGAGCCCGAGGAGCTCGAGCGGCACATGTCGCTGTCGCTGGCCGTGGCCCCGCTCGAGCTCGACGGCTGCAAGATCAACGTGATCGACACCCCCGGCTACGCCGACTTCGTCGCCGACGTGCTCGCCGCCCTCGAGGTGGCCGACCTCGCCGTGTTCGTGGTCAGCGCCGTGGAGGGGGTCGAGTTCCAGACCGAGGCGGTGTGGCGCCTCGCCGCCGAACGGAAGGTGCCCCGGATGGTGTTCGTCAACAAGCTCGACCGCGAGCGGGCCAGCTTCGAGCGCACCCTCGACGAACTGCACTCGACCTTCGGCACCGGCATCGCCCCCCTCGAGCTGCCCATCGGAGAGGCCGCCGCCTTTCACGGCGTCGCCGACCTGCTCACCGACACCGCCTACTGCTACGACGCCGGGACGCCAGTCTCGGGCGAGATCCCCGAGGAGATGGAAGCACTCGAGCACCAGGTCCACGAGCATTTGGTGGAGGGCATCGTCGAGGCTGACGACGACCTGCTCGAGCGCTACCTCGAAGGCGACGTCCCGAGCTTCGAGGAGCTCGAAGGCGTCCTGGCCAAGGGGATCGCCGAGGCCCGAGTCTTCCCCGTCGTGTGCGGCGCCGCCACTGCTCTGATCGGCGTCGACCGCCTGGCCAGCTTCATCTGCGAGATCGGTCCTTCTCCTCTCGAGCGCCGCCACCGGGTGTGCGGAGGTGATGTCGACGTCGAGGTGGTGGCCGATCCTGGGGCCGAACCGCTGGCCTACGTGTTCAAGACCATCGCCGACCCCTACGTCGGTCACCTGTCGCTGTTCAAGGTGCTCTCGGGGACGATCCGCCCCGACGACCACCTGCGCAACCCTCGCACCGGCACCGACGAGCGGCTGCACGCGCTGTTCTCGCTGCGGGGCAAGGAGCAGCTCCAGACCAGAGCGGTGGTGGCCGGCGACCTGGCGGCGGTGGCCAAGCTGGGCGACACCGTCACGGGTGACACCCTGGCCCCGCGGACCATGCCGGTCGTCGTGCCTCCGCTGGAGCCTCCCGAGCCGGTGCTGGCCGTGGCCGTGCAGCCCCGCACCCAGGCCGACGACGACAAGCTGGCCCGGGCCCTGCACCGGCTGGGCGAGGAGGACCCGGCCCTGCGGGTGCGGCGCGACCCCGACACCCATCAGCTCCTGCTCCTCGGCATGGGGGAGGCGCACCTGCAGCTGTCGTTGGATCGACTGCGGCGCAAGTTCGGCGTCGACCTCGACACCGAGGACGTGAAGGTGGCGTACCGGGAGACCATCACCGCCGCTGCCGAGGCCGAGGGCAAGTACAAGAAGCAGAGCGGCGGCCACGGTCAGTTCGGGATCGCCGACGTGCGCGTGGAGCCGCTTCCTCGCGGCGGGGGATTCGAGTTCGTCGACGCCGTCGTGGGCGGTGCCATTCCCCGCCAGTTCATCCCCGCCGTCGAGCGCGGCGTCCTCGAAGCCATGGCTCAGGGTGGAGCCCACGGCTTTCCGGTGGTCGACGTCAAGGTCACCTGCTTCGACGGGAAGTACCACCCGGTCGACTCCTCGGAGATGAGCTTCAAGATGGCCGGCTCCCTCGCCTTCCGAGAGGCGCTGGCCAAGGCCGCTCCGGTGGTGCTCGAACCGGTGTCGCTGCTAACCGTGACCGTGCCCGACGTCCAGCTGGGCGACGTGATGGGCGACCTCAACGCCCGCCGAGGACGGGTGCAGGGCACCGAGCCGGTGGGCGAGGGCGAGCAGGAGGTCACCGCCATGGTTCCCACCTCGGAGACGCTGCGCTACGCCATCGACCTGCGTTCGCTCACTGGCGGGCGAGGGCGCTTCCGCGCCGTGCACGACCATTACGACGTGATGCCGGCGCACCTGGTCGAGCGCTTGGCCGCTCCGGCCCTGGCCTGAGCTCGGCCGCCACGCTCACCTGGTACAGCTGCGACCAGTTGCTCCGGAACTTCTAGGAGCCGAACCTGTCGATGGCGGGAGACAGCAGGTCGAACCGCGCGTCGGGCCCTGACAGCCTCAGTCGCCGACGGGTGACCGCAGAAGCCGACCGAGGAAGAACCGGCTCTTGCCGACCTGTCCACGAACGGTCAGATCATCTGGCGCGTGGTGTAGGTGAGCAGGACGTGGGTCACCGCCGACACCACCTGTGGCGCCAGCTCGGGTGTCGGGTCTACGACGTCCATCAACATCTCCGTGCCGTTCACCACCACCCGACAGCGGTAGGTCGGCTCGGACGGAGACCGCAGGCTCGCCAGCTTCTCGCTCACCGTCTCGAGGACCTCGGTCACCTCGGCCACCGGTCGGTCATGCATCGCCACGTCTGCCGGTTTGTCGTCGGGCCATACCTCCACTTCGATGCGGAGGCCAGAGGAGTTCGAACCTTCGGGCTCAGTCAAGGCAACGAACTTAGCGCTCGCCGATCCCTGGGGTCTAGTGGCAGCTAGTGCCAAAGGCTGGGGACCAGTGGTGTGCCTGCCTCGAGGAACGACAGGTCGGGCAACGTGACCATCACGACGAGTCGACATCGCTGGACGTGGACCACGACGTCGAGTACTGCGACCAGTCCTCGGGGTTTTCCTCGACGAAGTGCTCGAGGACCCGGCCGTCGACGGCGTCGACCAGCACCAGGCCCCGCTGGGCTGGAGGCTCCTCGGCCGAGTAGACGAGGATCCGCCACGTCGGCCGGCTGCGCAGCCCTCGCCACCCCATGGACGCCGAGGCGTGGCCAACCGGGAAGCCGACGTGGCGGGTGGCCTGGACGAGCGCCTCGGTGGCGTCGACCCCGAGCTGCCAACCCGCGCTCAGGCAGTAGACGCCGAAGCCGGCGAGGGCCACGGCGACGTAGAGGAAGCCGTCGTTGACCAGCACGGCGTCGCCGGCGCCGGCCCACACCAGCACGCATGCTGCTGCCACCCCGAGATAGAGCAGGCCGGGGATGCGGCGGCGGGAGTTGTCGGGGAAGCTGACGGGACCGGCGAGCCCCGAGGCGTCCAGGTCTTCCGGCAGGGCGTCACGAACCTCGGCATCCCCAACGGGCTCGGGCATCGGCGCCGAGCGTAGGCGGGGCACCTCCCGGGCACTACCTCCCGTCGAGGGCTCGGTCCCCTCGAGGTGGGCGCCGAGGAGAACGGGTCCCGACCGGGCCCGGCTACGAGGGCGACGGCCAGGCGCTCCGCAGCCGGCGCCAGGTGGTGGACAGCGCCTCGGGTAGGACCCTCGCCTCGGCCAGCGAGGTCATGAAGTTGGTGTCCCCGTTCCACCGGGGCAAGCAGTGCACGTGGAGATGGCCGGGGACGCCCGCCCCCGCCGATCGCCCGAGGTTGGAGCCCACGTTCAGGCCCCCGGGACGGTACGCCTCCTTGATCGCCACCACCGCCGCCGTCACCGTCGACCACAGCTCGGCCGTCTCCGGGCCGTTGAGCTGCTCGAGGTCGGCGACATGGCGGAGGGGCAGCACGAGGACATGGCCGCTCGTGTAGGGGAAGGCGTTGAGGACCACTGCCGTCGACTCACCCCGCCACAGCACGAAGGTGGCGGAGTCGTCCTCGCCGCTGGCGAGGATCGTGCAGAACACGCAGGCCTCGCCCCCGCCAGGGCCGCTGTCGACGTACTCGCCCCGCCAGCCCGCCCACAGGCGCTCGAGGGGCACCTCAGCCGGTCGGGCTGGTGACCTCGGCGTGGAGCCGGGCCACGAATTCGTCCACGGCCACGCCCCGCTCGACCCCTCCGCTGCGGGGGTTCACCCCCACGGTTCCGGCGGCCACGTCGTCGTCGCCCACCACCAGGACCCATGGCAGCTTCTCCAGCTTGGCTCGGCGGATCCGCGTCCCGAGCGGGTCGCTGGCGTCGTCGAGCTCCACCCGCAGGCCCTCGGCACCGAGGCGCTCGATCACCTCGGCGGCATAGGGCTGGTGGTCGTCGCGCACGGGCAGCACCCGAACCTGCACCGGGGCCAGCCACGTAGGGAAGGCGCCGGCGTAGTGCTCGACCAGGATCCCGAAGAAGCGCTCGATGGATCCGAACAGCGCCCGGTGGATCATGACCGGCCGGTGCCGGATGTTGTCGGCGCCTACGTAGGTGAGGTCGAAGCGCTGCGGAAGCTGGAAGTCGAGTTGGATGGTCGACATCTGCCAGGTTCGCCCGATGGCATCGCGCGTCTGCACCGAGATCTTCGGGCCGTAGAACGCACCGCCCCCTTCGTCGAGGACCAGGTCGAAGCCCATGCCCTCGGCGGCCTTGCGGAGCGCCTCGGTGGCCTCCGCCCACTCCTCGTCGGTGCCCGCCGCCTTGCCCTCGGGCCTGGTCGACAGCTCCACGTAGAAGTCGCCCAGGCCGAAGTGGCGCAAGAGGTCGAGCACGAACGACAGCAGCTCGTGGAGCTCGCCCGCCATCTGCTCCCGGGTGCAGAAGATGTGGGCGTCGTCCATGGTGAGGCCCCGCACCCGGGTCAACCCGTGCACCACCCCCGACTTCTCGTGGCGGTAGACGGTGCCGAACTCGAACAGCCGGAGCGGCAGCTCCCGGTAGGAGCGCCCCCGGGACCGGTAGATCAGGATGTGGAACGGGCAGTTCATGGGCTTGAGGTAGTACGCCCCGCCCTCGACCTCCATCGGGGGGTACATGCCCTCGGCGAACCACTGCAGGTGCCCCGACCTCTCGAACAGCGACGCCCGGGAGATGTGGGGGGTGTAGACGAACTCGTACCCGGCTTGCTCGTGCCGGCGCCGGGAGTAGTCCTCCATCAACCGGCGCACCGTCCCCCCCTTGGGGTGGAACACGGCGAGGCCGCTACCGATCTCGTCCGGGAAGCTGAACAAGTCGAGCTCGGCGCCGAGCCTGCGGTGATCGCGCGCCTCGGCCTCGGCGAGCTGCTCCAGATGAGCGTCGAGCGCCGCCTTCGACTCCCACGCGGTGCCGTAGATGCGCTGCAACATCGGACGGTGCTCGTCGCCCCGCCAGTAGGCGCCGGCCACCTTCTGGAGCTTGAAGTGACCCAGTCGCCCGGTGCTGGGCACGTGGGGCCCCCGGCACAGATCGACGAAGCGATCCGTGTTGCGGTAGGCGCTCACCGCCGACCCACCGGCCCCCTCGGCGACGTCGACGCCCTGGATGATCTCCCGCTTGTAGGGCTGGTCGGCGAACAGCGCCAGGCCCTCGTCACGGCTGTGCTCCTCGCGCACGAAGGGTTGGTTGTCGGCGACGATCTCGCGCATGCGAGCCTCGATGCGTGCCAGGTCGTCGTCGGTGAAGCTGGCACCGCCGGGCAGCTCGAAGTCGTAGTAGAAGCCGGTGTCGATCGGGGGGCCGATGGCGAACTTGGCCCCGGGGAACAAGTCGAGCACGGCCTGAGCCAGCACGTGAGCGGTCGAGTGGCGCAGGACCGCCCGCCCCGCCTCGGTGTCGTCGGTGACGACGGCGACCTCGGCACCGTCGGGCAGAGGCGTGGTGAGGTCGGCCGGAGCGCCGTCGACGGTGGCGGCCACCGCCGCTTTGGCCAGGCCCCGACCGATCGAGGCGGCGAGGTCGGCTGCCGTCGATCCCAGCGGCAGGGTGCGCGCTGACCCGTCGGGCAGGGTCACGCTGATCGGGGCCGCCATCGGGCCGATGGTACCGGGCGGCCTCCACCCGGCCCCTCCTGTTCTTTTCGCATGCTCCACCGCGCGTAGTGGGACAGGCGACGAACGAACGACGATCTAGGGCGACGGGGTGAGGGTGATGCCGAGCAGGCCGGCGGCGGCGTCGACGCCGCGGCCCGAAGAGGCGGCGGCATCGATGGCGGCGATGGCCGCGGGGGTGTCGAGGTCGGCGTCGAGGGCCGCCCGGACGTCACCAAGGGCGCCGTCACCGGGGCCAGCGCCCCGCCAGCGATCGAGGCGGGCGGCGGCGACGCCCAGCAGGTTGTCGGTCCACTCCCAGTCGGTGCGGTAGTGGTGGTCGGTGATGGCCAGGCGGATGGCCGCCGCCTCCCAGTCCTTCAACAGGTCGCTGATGAACACCAGGTTGCCGAGGGACTTCGACATCTTGGTGCCACCCAGACCGACCATCGCCGTGTGCATCCAGTGGCGCACGAAGGGCTCCCCGGTGACCGCCTCGGACTGCGCCGCCTCGCACTCGTGGTGGGGGAAGATCAAGTCGGTGCCGCCCCCGTGCAGGTCGATGGCGGTGCCGAGCTCGCGCAGGGCCAGCGTCGAGCACTCGATGTGCCAGCCGGGCCGCCCGCGACCCCACAACGAATCCCACGCCGGCTCTCCGTCGCCCGACGGCTGCCACAGCACGAAGTCGAGCGGGTGGCGCTTGTGGGGGTCGTCCAGGCGGCCTCCGCGCTCGGCGGCCAGGGCGAGCATGGTCGCCTCGTCGAGGTGGCTGATCTGGCCGAAGCGGGGGAAGGTCGAGACGTCGAAGTAGACGCCGCCGCCGGCCTGGTAGGCGTGGCCGGCGTCGAGCACCATCCCGATGAAGCCGCGGATGTCGGCGATCGCCGACGTCGCCCGAGGCTCGCTGACGCACGCCAGCAGGTCGAGGTCGCGCATGTCGGCCTGGAAGCGAGCGGTCTCCGCCGCCGCCAGATCGAGGTAGTGGACGTCGAGCTGCCGGGCCTTGGCGAGCAAGGGGTCGTCGACGTCGGTGATGTTGCGCACGATGCGCACGTCGTGACCGAGGTCGCGCAGGCGCCGGGCCAGCACGTCGTAGGTGAGGTAGGTGGCGGCGTGACCCAGATGGGTCGAGTCGTACGGGGTGATGCCGCACGTGTACACGCTGACCACCGGACCGGGCTCGAAGGGCACGACGTCCTGGCGAGCGGTGTCGTAGAGACGCACGGCGACGATCAGCCGGGGTCGGCGATGCCGGTGAGCTTGATGGCGACGCGCGTGCGGTACCGGGCGTTGAGCTGCAACAGCACGGCGGCGAAGGCCTCGATGGGAGCGGCGTTGGACAGCTCGCCGGCATCGAGGGGGCGCAGCCCGCCGTGGATGCGGCGGACCAGCTCGGCCGTGGTCTGGGTGGCCACCGGGTGATCGGAGCAGATGAGCACGTCGGACTCGATGTCGTGGTCGATGGCGCCCAGCTCGCGAGCAGGGAGGTGGTGGAAGGCAGCCGCCACCTTGGCGTGAGGCACGGCCGCCTGCACGCTCGCCGCCACCGAACCTCGAGGCGGCACCAGCGGCTGGAACTCGTGGCCGACCTTGGCGAGCGCGTTCGCCATCGAGATCACCACCTTGCCGTGCAGCTGGCGCTCGACGGAGCGAACCGTGGTCGCTGCCGCGTCCCAGGGCGTGGCCACCACGACCACGTCGGCGTCGGCCGCCTGCTCGTTGTCGGCACCATCGATCGGTAGCGACCGGTCCGGCCACCTAACCACGAGCTGGTCGCGGACCTCCAGGGCCCGCTCCTTCGAGCGGGAGCCGATGACCACGTCGAATCCGACCGAGGCCAGGCGAGCGGCGAGGGCGCGCCCGGCAGGGCCGGTCCCTCCGAGCACGGCGATATTCACGGGACGCAGCCTACGAGACGATGCCTCTTCGACCCCAGCTCGACGCCCGTTCCTGGCGTCGGAACGAGGGCGGTCGAGGCAATAGAGTCCGGCCATGCTGCTCGAGGGGAAGCGGGTCCTGGTCACCGGGGTGCTCACCGACGCCTCCATCGCCTACGCGGTGGCGTGGCGCGCCCAGGAACAGGGGGCCGAGCTCGCCCTCACCGGGGCCGGCCGGGGGCTCGCCCTCACCCGGCGCACTGCCCGCAAGCTCGGGGGTGAGCTCCCCGTGCTCGAGCTCGACGTCACCGACGAGGCCCACCTCCTGGGGCTGGCCCCCACCTTGCGCGACCTCGGCTGGGACCGGGTCGACGGGGTGGTGCACGCCATTGGCTTCGCCCCTCCCGCCTGCCTCGGTTCGGGCATGTTCGCCGCCGGCTGGGACGACGTCTCGGTCGCTCTGCACATCTCCACCTACTCGCTCAAGGCCCTCGTCGAAGCCGTCCTCCCGCTGATGGAAGCCGGCGGGAGCATCGTCGGTCTCGACTTCGACGCCTCGGTGGCTTGGCCGGCCTACGACTGGATGGGCGTGGCCAAGGCCGGGCTCGAGTCGGCCAGCCGCTACCTCGCGCGGGACCTCGGGGCACGAGGCATCAGGGTCAACCTGGTGGCGGCCGGGCCCATCCGCACCATGGCCGGCAAGTCGATCCCCGGGTTCTCCACCTTCGAGGAGGTCTGGGGGACACGGGCACCCCTGGGCTGGGACGTGCACGACGCCGACCCCGTCGCCCGCTCGTGCGTCGCCCTGCTCTCGAACTGGTTCCCGGCAACCACCGGTGAGATCGTGCACGTGGACGGCGGCTTCCACGCCGTCGGCGTCGCCACCGCCGAGTAGGGCATCTCCTGGCGCCGGCGGCAGGCTTGGCGGTGACGGTGCATCGAGGCCGGGTGCGGTGACGCACGCGCTCCCTTCTCCGTCGCCGTGCCGGTGAGCCGCCCGACGAGCGCGCCCACCTCCGGGCGCCAGCGCCTAGCAGTGGAGGGCGAGGGTGGGGTACGGGTTCACCGGCCCGCCGCCTCCGGGATGGATCTCGAAGTGCAGGTGGGTGGGGCCGCCGGCAGCGTTGCCCGAGTTGCCCACCGTGCCCAGCACCGTTCCCTGCACGACCCTCCCACTGGCGCCGCTCAGGGTGTCGAGGTGGGTGCCGAAGTAGGTGTTGCCGTCAACGCCCTTCAGGTAGTACGAGGCGCCGCCCAACTGGGACTGGTGGGGGCGCACGGTGCCGGCCACGCTGGCGACCACCGCCGTACCCCGCGGGCTGAGGATGTCGTTGCCCTGGTGGCGGCGCCCCCCGGAGCGGGGCTGGCCCCAGTCGTTGGTGAAGGCCCTGGCCCCCTGCACCGGGCACAGCCAGCCGCTCTGCGTGACCACTGCGGGCGCCCGGCGAGGCGTGGGTGTGGTGGGAGGAGAACCTCCGGGGCTCGGCCTGGTCACCGCCCGCTCGACCGCCGCGGCCCGGGCCGCCTATTCCTGAGCCCGGCGTTGGGCGTCGAGGCGCTCGAGGCGCTCGAGGGTCGCCTCGGCCTCAGCGGTGCGTCGGCGAACGTCGCCCAGGGCCTGCGACGCCCGGGCCCGCGTCCCCTCCAGCGCTGACACCGCCAGCTCGAGGTCCTGTCCGGCTCGGCGGTACTCGTCGACGGCGTCGACGTTGTCGCGGACGACGAAGCGAGCCAGGGCCTCGGCCCGGACGACGCTGTGCAGGTCCTCGGCGAAGACCGGGATGGCGGGGGGCCCGCCGCGGATGAACCGGTCGATAGCAATCTCCCGGAGGGCGCCCTCCAGCGCCTCCCGCCGGGCGTTCCCGTCGGTGGCCCGGTGCTCGAGGAGGGCAACCTCGGCCTCGACCTCGGCCAGACGGGTCTGGGACGCGGCCAGCGCGGCGGCCAGGGCGTTCGCTTCCCGTCGGGCATCGTCGAGCTCGCCCTCGGCGTGGGCCGGTGCCGCCGGCAGGATCAGCACCAGGGCCAGGAGAGCGGCGGCAAGGGCGCCCACGGACCGGCAAGGATAGAGGTGGCGCCGACAGCGGCGCCCCCAGAGCGAGCACCGGCCGAAGCGCCGAACGATGGCTCGTTCCGCATCACCCAGGAGGCAGCGTCGAGCCGGACAGCGGGAGCCATCGCTACCCTGAGCCGGTGCTCACGGAGATGTCGCTGTCGCTGTGGCCGTCGGCGGCGCCGCGCCGCGGAGCCCCGTTGCCCGTCGCCTGAGCCGTGCCCGGCATCGCTGAGCGCACTGCGGACGAGTCGGTCACCATCGACCCCGACCGCTCGCTCGGGTGGCTGCGCCGGGTGGCGCCGTTGCTGGCGGCCCGACGGGGCCGCTTCGTGGTCGCCCTGGTGGCCTCGGGGCTCGGGGTGCTGGCCTCCCTCGCCATCCCTGTCGTGGTCGGCCAGGCGATCGACGAGGCCCTGGCGGCGGCGACCAACCCGGTGCCGGCGTCGACCATGGCCCCGTTCGTCGGGGGCATGCTCGCCCTCGGCGTCGTGCGGGCCGCCTGCGGCTTCGTGGCCCGTGACGGTCTCGCCCGGGTCGCCTTCGGGATCGAGCACGACCTGCGCTCGCTGCTCTAAGAGCACCTGACCCGGCTCTCGTTCTCCTTCTACGACCGGGTCCAGACCGGCCAGCTCGTCTCCCGGGCCAACTCCGACGTCCGGTCCGTTCAGATGTACCTGGCCTACGCCCCCGCCCTGGCCGTCACCACCACCAGCTTCGCTGCCGCCATCGCCCTCATGGTCACGGTGCACCTCGGGCTCACCGTGGTCGCCGTCGCCGCCCTGCCGGGCGTGTACGCCCTCGGCGCCCGCATGCGAAAGGAGCTGTTCCCACTGAGCTGGGTCGTGCAGGCGCACCTCGCCGAGGTCGCCACCGTGGTCGACGAGAACGTGACCGGCACCCGGGTGGTCAAGGCTTTCTCAGGGGAACGCCGCCAGATCGCCCTGCTCGACCGGGCCGCCCGCCGGCTGCGTTGGGCCAGCGTGCGCCAGTTCGGCACCCGGGCCCGCTTCGGTCCGCTCATGGAGAACCTCCCCCGCGTCGGGCTGGCCCTGGTGCTGCTGTACGGCGCGGTCCTCGCCATCGACGGCCAGGTCACCGTCGGTGACCTGGTGGTGTTCAGCAGCTACGTCGTCATGCTCCAGGCGCCGTTCCGCAGCCTCGGCTTCCTGTTCATGCTCAGCCAGCGAGCGGCGGCGTCGGCCGCCCGCATCTACGAGGTGCTCGACACCGAGCCCGAGATCGCCGACGCCGCCGACGCCGCCCAGCTCGCCGACCCGCAGGGCGACGTCGAGATGCGCGGGGTCCACTTCGCCTACCCCGGCCGGGACGTGCCCGTGCTGCGGGGCCTCGACCTCCACCTTGCTCCCGGCGAGAGAGTCGCGCTCGTCGGTCGCACCGGCGCAGGCAAGTCGAGCGTCGCCCGGTTGCTGACCCGCTTCTACGACGTCGATGGCGGCGCCGTGCTCGTCGACGGCCACGACGTCCGCTCCCTCACCCTGGCCAGCCTGCGGTCGGCGGTGGGGGTGGTGGTCGACGAACCCTTCTTGTTCTCCGACACGCTGTTCGCCAACATCGCCTACGGGCGCCCCGATGCCTCGCTCGAGGAGGTGCAGCGCGCCGCCCGGGCCGCCGGCGCCGCTGACTTCATCACCGTCCTCCCTGACGGCTACCACACCGTCGTGGGCGAGCGGGGCTACACCCTCTCGGGCGGGCAGCACCAGCGGGTCGCCATCGCCCGCACCCTGCTCCTCGACCCCGCCGTGCTCGTGCTCGACGACGCCACCAGCGCGGTCGACGCCCAGCGGGAGGAGGAGATTCACGACGCGCTTCGCACCCTCATGGCCGGGCGCACGACCCTGGTCATCGCCCACCGTCTGTCCACCATCGCCCTCGCCGAACGGGTCGTGTTGTTGGAGGGCGGCCGAGCCGTCGCCGAGGGAGCCCATCAGGAGCTGCTGGCCATCGAGCCCCGCTACCGCGAGGTGCTGAGCTCGCTGCACGACGACCGCCCCGACCACCGACCGGGGGGCTCGGGCCCCGAGCTGACAGCGCTGGCGGGGGCGGGCCGAGCTGCGCCTCCTCGAACGCCATGATGATCGGAGGCGGCGGCCACCACCACGGCCAGGGAGGCCACGGGGGCTTTCGGGGCAACCTGGACGGCCTTCCCTTCGCCGGCGTGCCCTCCGAGTTGCGAGAGCGCTACGACCAGCTGGTGGCCGAGGAACCCGACTTCCCCCTCGACGAAGGGGCGGTTGTCTTCCCGGCCGTCTTGCCGCCGGCGGAGCACCGGCCCTTCAGCCTCCGCCGCTTCGTCGCTCCCTACTGGCGCTCACTGCTGGCGACGCTGCTCCTGGTGGTGGTCGAGACGGCGACGGGGCTGGTGGGGCCCGTCCTCACCCAGGTCGCCATTGACGAGGGCGTGCGCCAGGGTGATGTCACCATGCTCGTGGCCGCGGCCCTGGGCTACCTGGTGGCGGTGGCCGCTAACGTCGGCGCCGGGGCGGCTCGCATCGCGTTCACCGGCCGGGTGGGCGAGCGGCTGCTGCTCGACCTGCGGGTGCGGGTCTTCACCCACCTGCAACGGCTGTCACTCGGGTGGTTCACCAACGAGCGGGCGGGGCGGGTCATGACCCGCATGACCAGCGACATCGACGCCCTGTCGGCCCTCTTCCACGACGGGCTGGTCAACCTCGTGGTCCAGGCCCTCACCGTGGCCGTGGTGTCGGTGGTGCTGTTCAGCTACGACGTCGCCCTGGCTGTGGTCACCCTGGCGGTGGTCGTCCCCGCCATGACCGGGGCCACCCTGTGGTTCCGCACCCGCTCCGACCGCGGCTACGGCGAGGTGCGTCGCCGGCTGGCCGACGTGCTGTCGGACCTGCAGGAGAGCCTGGCCGGGATCCGGCTGGTGGCGGCCCACAACCGCCAGCACCACAACGTCGAGCGCCACCGGGAGGTGCTCGACGGATATAGGGACGCCAACGTCTACACCGGGACGGTCGGGGCGTGGTACTCGCCGGGCACCGAGCTGGTCGCCACCGTCGGCCAGGCAGTGCTGTTGGTGGTCGGCGGCCAGCGGGTGCTGCGGGGCCAGCTGAGCGTGGGTGAGCTCACCGCCTTCCTGCTGTTTCTCGCCACCTTCTTCGCCCCGGTCCAGCAGCTGGTGCACCTCTACACGACCTACCAGTCGGGCCAAGCGGCAGCGGCCAAGCTGGGGGAGCTGTTGGCCACCCGGCCCGGCGTGGCCGAGCGCCCCGACGCCGTCGAGTTCCCGCCGATCGACGGCGACGTGTGCCTGGAGGGGGTGAGCTTCGCCTACGGCGCCGGCCCACCCGTGCTCCACGACGTCGACCTGACGATCCGGGCCGGCGAGACGCTCGCCCTGGTCGGGCCGACCGGCTCGGGAAAGTCGACGCTCGCCAACCTGATCAGCCGCTTCTACGACCCCACCGAGGGACGGGTGCTGATCGACGGCTACGACCTGCGGGACGTGACGCTGGAGTCGTTGCGGCGCCAGATCGGGGTCGTGCCCCAAGAGCCGTTCCTCTTCGCCGGATCGGTCCGCGACAACATCGCCTTCGCCCGACCCGACGCCGGTGATGCCGAGCTGGAGGAGGTCTGCCGGCTGCTGGGGATCGGCGAGCTCCTCGAACGGCTCCCCGAGGGCCTCGACACCTCGGTGCACGAGCGGGGCTCGTCGCTGTCGTCGGGCCAGCGCCAGCTCCTCGCCCTGGCTCGGGCCTTCGTGGCCCGTCCTCGGGTCCTGGTTCTCGACGAGGCGACCTCCAGCCTCGACCTGCACTCCGAGGCGGTGGTCGAGCGGGCCCTCGAGGTGCTCTCGGAGGGCCGAACCGCCATCCTCATCGCCCACCGCCTGGCCACGGCGATGCGCGCCGACCGCATCGCCGTGGTCGAGGCCGGCCGCATCGCGGAGATCGGCAGCCACGACGAGCTGGTGGCTGCCGGTGGCCGCTACGCCGACCTCTACGCCGCCTGGTCCCGTGCCGCCAGCCCGCGGCGACGGTCAGCGGCTGACCAGCGCCAGCAAGCGCGGCCTTGACCGAGCGACGGCGTCGGCGAGGAGCCGCTCGGCCACGGGCCCGAACAGGTCGCCCCCGTAGTGCAGGCGCATGGTGAGCCGGCTGCCACCGCCGGCGCGCCCCTCCACCTCGGCCTGCAGGATCCAGTCGGGGTGCTCCCGCCCATCGTGCTCCAACCGCTCGAACCGGGCCGCGCCCCGACCGGTCTCGGTGCCGCCGGGCCCTTCAGGCGGCTGGTGGTCGGTGCGGACCATCCGGAGGCGCTTGGAGCGGGCGAGCGGCCCCAGGCGGGCCCGCAGGTCGACGGTCCACGCCAGCCCCGGATCGCCGTCGATCGCCGGTGTGGGCTCGGCCCGGGGCACGAGCTCGAGCCAGCGCGGGTAGCGGGAGAGGTCGTCCACCCACACGAACAGCTCGGCGGCAGAGCAGGGGGCTTCGAAGCTCACGTCGGCATCCACGGCGTTCGTTCCTAGCGCGTCCGTCGAGCACGAGCACGTGTGCCCGGGTTTCGGGAAGGCCGTTGCTGGTTACCCTCGCCCGGTGCGGGGCTGGGCCAGTCCGTGAACCTCGTCGCTCCTGACGAGCACCAGCTGCTGGTGTTCTGGACCCAGTTCGCCGTGTTGCTTCTGGCCGCCCGAGCGCTGGGCCAGCTGATGAAGCGCGCCGGCCAGCCGGCGGTGGTGGGTGAGCTGGGGGCGGGTCTCCTCCTCGGGCCCTCGCCGTTCGGCCGACTCGCCCCCGGTGCCGGCGAGTGGCTCTTCCCCACCGACGAGGTGCAGTCGGCCATGCTGTTCGCCATCAGCTGGATCGGGGCGGTGTTCCTCCTGGTGTCCACCGGCTTCGAGACCGACCTCGCCCTGATCAAGCGGCTGGGCAAGGGCGCAGCCCTGGTCGCCGCCGGCAGCCTGGTGCTGCCGTTGCTGCTCGGCGCCGGGCTCGGGATGGCCCTGCCCGACGTCTTCCGGCAGGATCCCGGCAAACGGCTGATCTTCGTGCTGTTCATCGCCACCGCCCTCAGCATCTCGTCACTTCCGGTCATCGCCAAGATCCTCAACGAGATGGGCCTGATGCGGCGCAACTTCGGGCAGATGACCCTGGCGGCAGGCATGGCCAACGACGTGGCGGGGTGGATCCTGTTGGGGGTCATCGCCGGGCTCGCCCAAGCCGGCGAGATCGCCTTGGGACAGCTGGCCCTCACCCTCGGCGGCATAGCGGCGTTCACCCTCGGAGCGCTGACCGTGGGCCAGCGGGCGGTGGACGCCGTGCTGCGCGAGCTGCGCCGGCGTCAGGCCGGCCCCGCCGCCACCTTCACCACCGTCGTCGTGATCGCCCTCGTCGCCGGCGCGCTGACCCAGTTCCTCGGGGTCGAGGCGGTCATCGGTGCCTTCGTCGCCGGCATCGTGCTCGGCCGCTCGAAGTACAAGCAGGACGAGGCCGAGGAGCACCTGGAGATCGTCACCGCCGGGGTGGTGGCGCCGATCTTCTTCGCCACCTCGGGCCTGCGGGTCGATCTCGGTCTGCTCGCCGACCTCCAGATCCTCCTCTGGAGCGTGGTCGTGATCGCCGTGGCCAGCGTCGCGAAGTTCTCCGGGGCGTGGCTGGGGGCCAAGGCCGCCCGCCTCCCCAGCGGGGAGGGCATCGCCCTCGGGGTGGGCCTCAACGCCCGGGGCGCCGTCGAGATCGTCATCGCCACCATCGGCCTGTCCCTCGGGGTGCTCAACCAGGCTTCGTACACCGTCGTGGTCCTCATGGCCATCGCCACCTCGATGATGGCGGGGCCGATGCTGCGGGCGGTGGCCCGTAGCTGGCAGGGAACCGACGAGGAGCAACGGCGGCTCCAGAAGGAGGAGTCGGTGAGCCGCAACGTCATGGTGCGATCGCACCGCCTGCTCCTGCCGAGCCAGGGTGGCATCAACTCGATCGTGGCCGCCCAGCTCCTGCACTTCGCCTGGCTCGACGATGTCGAGGCCACGGTGCTGTCGGTCGGCAACGATGCCGACGAGGCCGGGGTGCAGGCGGTAGTCGACGTCTTCGACGACCGCCCTGTGACGGTGAGGCGGGTGAGCTCCGACGACGCCCCCGAGGCGATCCTCTCCGAGGCCAAGCTCGGCTACGGGGCCATCGGCATCGGTGCCCCCGATGACCGCCAGGGCCGCTGGATCCTCTCCCCCGTCGTCGACCAACTGCTCACCTCGACATCGGTGCCGCTGGTCATCGTGCGACGCGCCCGCAACCTCGAGCGGCCCCTGCCCGGCGCCTTTGCCCGCGCCCTGGTCCCGGTGTCGGCGACGACATCGTCGCGAGCCGCCCAGGAGATCGCTTTCAATCTGAGTGCCAGCATCGGGACCGAGGCCGTGCTCACCCACGTGCTCACCAACCCAGGCGCAATCCACAGCTCGGATAGGGAGCGAGGCTCGGGCGGCGGCGGGGTGGCGATCGGCGAAGCTCGGGCCGACGTCGCCAGCAAGGTGATCCAGCGAGCCGAGGCGCTTGCCGGGGAGCTGGGGGGCAGGGTCCGCACCGTTGCCCGGTCGGGCAGCTCGACAGCGGCCGAGATCGTGGCCCTGGCCGCCGAGGAGGAGGTCGACCTGGTGGTGCTCGGGGCCAACCTGCGCCAGATCGAAGGCCGCCCGTTCCTGGGGAACGTGGTGGAAGAGGTCCTCGAGGACTGCGACGCCACGGTCGTGGTGGTTGCCACCCCCTCGGGTCCCTACGGCTGACCTCGCCTCGTCCCGGATCGCCCTCGACCTCCTGGCCGAGACGACCCCTGCCCCTCGGCGGACGTCATCGTGGCCCGGTTGACCCGTCCAACAGGCGGCTGGGCGGATTGGACTGGTCACCGAAGGGAATGGTGCTGCGATCGAAGCCAAGCGGGTCTTCTACGGCGACGCCAGCAGCGTGGGCGAAGCCCGGTCGTTCCTGCGCGACGTCCTGGCCGAGACCGACGCTCCCCCTGACCTCGTCGACTCCGCCGTGCTGCTGGTCAGCGAGCTGGCCACCAACGTGACCCTGCACGCCCGCACCCACCTCCAGGTCAGCGTGCGGGTCAGCGACAGCGAGCTGTGGGCCGAGGTGAAGGACTGGAACTCCAGGATGCCCCAGCCCTGCGACACCCCGGCCGACGCCACCACCGGTCGAGGGCTGCAACTGGTGGACGCCATTGCCTCGAGCTGGGGGGTGACGCGCGACAGCGACGGCAAGATGGTGTGGTTTCGCCTGGAGCTCGACCACGCCGGCTACCTGGAACGGCGGCTCGCACCCCGTCGGACCCGATCGCTGGCACCACCGCTCAGCTGAACCATCGCTTTGCCGGCACCCGACGGGGTGTGGTCGCACCGGGGTCCGCCCTTGGCGGACTCGTTCTCCGCCGGCCTGTTCCACCACGAGGACCGGGGGTAGCGGATGAGGACGGCCTCGCCGAGCCCATCGGCCTCGGATCGGCCCGACCACTGCCATCGCTCCACGTCAGAGGTAGCGCAGGCCCTCGCTCTCGTGGTCGTCGACGGTGCGTGCACACGTGGGGCAGTACCAGCGCGCCTCCAGGGCGGTCCCACAGGCGGGATGACGGAGGGGTTCCGCCTCACCTCCAGCTCCGGCACCCCACTGGGCCAGGAGGCGGAGGGCTCCGCCCAGCTCGATGCCGGCTCCCGTGAGCTCGTAGGCTGCCCGGGGCGGGCGCTGGGAGTAGGGCCGGGCCACCACCACGCCCTCCCGCTCCAGCTGGCGCAGCCGCGCGCTCAACACGTTGGTGGCGATGCCCTGCACTGCGCGCTGGAGGTCGCCGAAGCGACGGGGCCCGCCGAGCAGCGCGTCGACCACGAGCAGCGCCCACCGGTCGCCCACCCGAGCCAGCGCGGCGTCGAGAGCGGAAGGAGTCGTCGCCGGCGGCATGGCGGCCAGTGTGCCTCCGACCATGCCAGCGCCGTGCACGACGCTCCTTGCTTGGTAGCTTGTCGCTCGCAAGTAACAACCGACAAGGGGAGGAGCAGGCCATGAGCGCACTGGACGAGTTGGAGGCAGCCGTCCGCCGGGTCAGCGAGGTCGCCGGCCCGTCCGTGGTCGGGATCGGAGGCGGGCGAGCGCGGGGGTCCGGTGTGGTCGTCGGGTCGGGGCTCGTCCTGACCAACGCCCACAACCTTCGAGGGGAGGCCACCGAGGTGAGCTTCCCCGGGGGCGGCACGGCGACGGCCGAGGTGATGGCGGCAGACGTCGACGGCGACGTGGCCGTGCTCGCCGTCGACACCGGTGATGCCCCTCCGCTGGCGTGGACCGACGAGGTCCCGGAGGTCGGGGCGGTGGTGTTCGCCCTCGCCGACCCGGGAGGGAGCGGCTTGCGCACCACCTTCGGGGTGATCTCGGCTGCCCAGCGAGCCTTCCGCGGGCCCCGAGGGCGGCGGATCACCGGAAGCCTCGAGCACACCGCACCGCTGGCCCGGGGCTCGTCGGGTGGCCCGGTGGTCGGTCGGGACGGGCGCCTGGTGGGCGTCAACACCCATCGCTTGGCCGAGGGCTTCTACCTCGCCCTGCCCGCCGACGAACAGCTGCGGGCCCGGCTCGATGCCCTCGGCCGGGGGCAAGCACCCTCCCGACCTCGCCTCGGCGTCGGCCTCGCCCCCGAGGGCGTGGCCCGGAGGCTCCGCCGGTCCGTGGGGCTCGAGGAGCGTGACGGCGTGCTGGTGCGGGTGGTCGACGACGAGGGACCGGCAGCGCGCGCCGGAGTGCGCCCAGGCGACCTCATCGTCGCCGCCGCCGGCCGACCGACGCCCACCGCGGATGACCTCCACGAGGTGCTCGACGCCCTCGCCGCGCACGAGACCCTCGCGCTCCAGGTGGTGCGCGGCGCCGAGGAGCTCGAGCTGGAGGTCAGCTTCGGCTGAGCCGCTGTTTCGCGCCCACAGAGCCCGAGTTCGCCGAGGAGGCTCACGGTCAGGGCTCGAGCAGCCACACCTCGGTCTCGCCCAGGGCGTCCTGGAACGCGCGGGCGAGGCGGCCGACGGTGGGGTCGCGGCGGTCCCACACCACCACCGCCTCGGCGGCGTAGCGGGCCAGCCAGGCGTCCCGGCGGGCCAGGGCGACGCCGGCCTGCCGGCGGTTGGTCGGCGTCGTGGCCTGGATCACGACCTGCGAGGCGGCGCCGGCCAGCAGCTCTCGGTAGTGCTGCTGGCTGGCCGCCGGCCACACCGCCTCCTGGTCTGGGAACGGCAGCACGGCCACGTACGGCACGCCGGCGGCGGCGGCGGCCTCGGCGCCGAGCTGCTCGGCGCCCAGCCCCAGACCGGTGAGCACCACCAGGTCGGGCTGGATCTGCGCGGTGGCGGCGAGAATCTCCTCCAGCCTGGCCCGCACCCGGCCGGCGACGGGGTTGGGGTCGTAGCCGCCGAGGGCGGGAGGGCGGTGCCCGGCGACGGCGACCAGGTAGCCGTCGGGCACGTCGGCGGCGACCACGCCCCTGGGCCCGCCGGGCATGTCAGCCGCTGCCAGCCGGTCAGGTCGCCCCTCACCGCTCCGGCCCTGCTGGGTGGTGGCCGCCTCCACCGCCAAGCGGTCGACGAGGTCGTTCATGGGGTCACCTGCGTGGCCCTTCACCCACCGGAAGGCCACGTCGCCCCGGCTCCGCACCAGCTCGACGAGAGGCTCCCACAGGTCGCGGTTGGCCACCGGCTTGCGGGCGGCGTTCACCCACCCGCGGGCCAGCCACCCCTCCCACCACCGGTCGCGGAAGCAGTTGACGAGGTAGGTGGAGTCGCTCACCACCTCCAGGGCGCCGGGGTGGGCCCGCACCGCCTCCAGCGCCGCCCGGATCTCCATCCGCTGGTTGGTGGAGCGGGCCTCGGCGCCGCTGGCGAAACCACCGGCCTCGCCCGCCCACGCCCACCCACCCGGCCCCGGGTTCCCGAGGCAGGCGCCGTCGGTGTAGACGACGCTCGCCACCGGGCGGACGTTACCGCCGGGTGAAGGATCCACCGGGCGGGAGCGAAGGCCGGTCGAGGCTGTCACGATGGGGGGCATGATCTTCGACGGTTTCGTCCAGCAGATCCCCGACATCGACCCGGGCGAGACCGCGGAGTGGCTCGACAGCCTCGACGCCGTGGTCGACGCTCGAGGCAGGAACCGGGCCCGGTTCCTGGTGGCCAAGCTGCTCGAGCGCGCCCGTGCCCTCCAGATCGGCTTCCCGGCCACGGTGTCGACGCCCTACGTCAACACCATCCCACCCGAGGAGCAGGCCTGGTTCCCCGGCGACGAGCACATCGAGCGACGCATCCGCGCCTTCATCCGGTGGAACGCGGCAACGATGGTGCTGCGGGCCAACAAGAAGGCCGAGGGGATTGGCGGCCACCTGGCCACCTTCGCCTCCTCGGCCGCCCTCTACGAGGTCGGGTTCAACCACTTCTTCCGCGGCAAGGACGGTGGCCTGGCCGGCGACCACGTCTACTTCCAGGGCCACGCCGCTCCCGGCATCTATGCCCGGGCCTACCTCGAGGGACGCCTCGACGAGCACCAGCTCGACAACTTCCGCCAGGAGGTCGCCGGGCGGGGTCTGTCGAGCTACCCCCACCCCCGGCTCATGCCCGACTTCTGGGAGTTCCCCACCGTCTCCATGGGCCTCGGACCCATCAACGCCATCTACCTGGCCCGGTTCAACCGCTACCTGCGCAATCGCCACATCGCCGACACCAGCGCTTCGAAGGTCTGGTGCTTCGTGGGCGACGGCGAGTGCGACGAGCCCGAGACGCTCGGGGCGCTCTCGATCGCCGCCCGGGAGCAGCTCGACAACCTCATCTTCGTCGTCAACTGCAACCTGCAGCGCCTCGACGGGCCGGTGCGGGGCAATGGCAAGATCATCCAGGAGCTGGAAGCGGTGTTCCGTGGGGCGGGCTGGAACGTCATCAAGGTGATCTGGGGTAGCCGGTGGGACGAGCTGCTCGCCCGCGACGCCGACGGTGTCCTGCTCAACAAGATGAACACCACCGTCGACGGCCAGTTCCAGAAGTACTCGGTCGAGTCGGGCGCCTACATCCGCGAGCACTTCTTCGGTCCCGACCCTCGCCTCCGGAAGATGGTCGAGCACCTGAGCGACGACGAGCTGCGCACCCTCCCCCGGGGCGGGCACGACTACCCCAAGCTCTACGCCGCCTACAAGGCTGCGGTCGAGCACGAGGGCTCCCCCACCGTCATCCTGGCCAAGACGGTCAAGGGCTGGACGCTCGGCCCCGACGTGGAGGGCCGCAACTCCACCCACCAGGTCAAGAAGATGCTGGGCCCCGCCATCAAGGGCTTCCGCGACCGCCTCCACATGCAAGAGGAGGTCCCCGACGAGGCCCTCGACGCTGGTGATCCCCCGTACTACCGGCCACCCGCAGGATCCGACGAGTACGAGTACATGATGGAGCGGCGCCAGGCGCTCGACGGGTCGCTCCCGAAACGGGTCATCCGTCGGCCCCGGGCGACGTCGGTGCCACCCGACTCGGTGTTCGCCGAGTTCCGCAAGGGATCGGGCACGCAGGCGGCGTCGACGACCATGGTCTTCGCCCGCATGCTGCGCAACCTGGTGCGCGACGAGCAGGTGGGCAAGCGGGTCGTGCCCATCATCCCCGACGAGGCCCGCACCTTCGGCCTCGACGCCCTGTTCAAGGAGATCGGCATCTACGCCGCCCTCGGCCAGCAATACGAGCCGGTCGACGCCGATCTCCTGCTGAGCTACCGGGAGTCGAAGTCGGGGCAGATCCTCGAGGAGGGCATCACCGAGGCCGGCTCCATGGCCAGCTTCACCGCCGCCGGCACCGCCTACGCCAACCACGGCGTGACCATGCTGCCCTTCTACATCTTCTACTCGATGTTCGGCTTCCAGCGAACCGGCGACCTGGTGTGGGCCTTCGCCGACCAGCGGGGCCGGGGCTTCCTCCTCGGGGCCACCGCCGGGCGGACCACGCTGAACGGCGAGGGGCTCCAGCACGAGGACGGGCACAGCCCGCTGCTGTTCTCGGCGGTGCCCAACTGCCTGGTCTACGACCCCGCCTTCGCCTACGAGCTGGCGGTCATCATCGCCGACGGCTGCAAGCGCATGTTCGCCGACCTCGACGACGTCTTCTACTACCTCACCCTCTACAACGAGAACTATCCGATGCCGGAGATGCCCGAGGGCAGCGAGGCGGGCATCCTGCGGGGCCTGTACCGGTTCGCCGATGCCCCGGCGGAGCCGTCGGTGCGGGCCACGATCATCTTCTCGGGCACCTCCTGGCTCGCGGCAGCCCAGGCCCGCGACGAGCTGGCGGAGCACTACGACGTGGGTGCCGAGCTGTGGTCGGCGACCTCGTACAAGGCGCTGCGCGACGATGCCCTGTCCACCGAGCGCTGGAACCGGCTGCACCCCTCGCAATCGCCGCGCACCCCGTGGGTGACCGAGGTGCTCTCGGACGCCGAAGGGCCGTACGTGGCGGTGAGCGACTACATGAAGGCGGTGCCCGACCAGGTGGGTCGCTGGGTGCCGGGGACCTTCGTGCCCCTCGGCACCGACGGCTTCGGCCGCAGCGACACCCGCCACGCCCTCCGCCGCCACTTCGAGACCGATGCCGCCCACGTGGTGGTCGCCGTGTTGTCAGCGCTGGCTGCCGAGGGCCAGGTGAAGGCATCCGCGGTCGATGACGCCATCGCTCGGTACGGCATCGACGCGGAGGCTCCGGACCCGCTGCTCTCTTGACCGTTGGGCGACTCGCACTGGTTCGATTTTGAAGCTGGAGCAGGTCCTGCCCCCGTCGAGGGGCAGGCCTGCTGGGGCTGGTCGCTCCGGTAGCGTTCGCCTCGTGGCCGGGTCCTTCTACATCACGGGGGATCCCGAGGCTGACCGGTTGCTAGCCCGGGAACCGTTGGCCTTGTTGTTGGGGATGATGCTCGACCAGCAGGTGCCGATGGAGTGGGCGTTCGGCTCCCCGGCTCGGTTGGCCGAGCGCCTCGGCGGGAGACTTGACGCCCGCGAGATCGCCGCCATGGACCCGGCGGCGTTGGAGGCGGCGTTCCGGGAGCGCCCGGCGCTGCACCGCTATCCGGGGTCGATGGCCAAGAGGGCCCAGGAGTTGTGCCGGACCCTGGTCGAGGACTACGACGGACAGGCCGAGCGGGTGTGGACAGACGCAGACACCGGCGCCGAGCTGCTCGAGCGGATGAGGGCGTTGCCCGGCTTCGGCGACGAGAAGGCCCGTATCTTCGTCGCCGTGCTGGCCAAGCGCCGGGGGGTGCGCCCGCCGGGCTGGGAGCAAGCGGCAGCGCCGTTCTCCGACGACCTCCGCCGCTCCGTCGCCGACGCCGACTCGCCCGAGGCGCTCGAGGAGGTGCGGGCGTTCAAGAAGGCTCGCAAGGCCGCCGGGAAGGGCAAAGCCGACTGAACCGGGGTAGAGCTGCCCGATACCCGATACACCGAGGAGGACCACCATGGGTGACACAGGACCGGAGAGCGGCGCCAAAGGTGCCACCGAGGGCATCAAGGGCAAGGTCAAGGAAGCCGCCGGTACGGTGACGGGCGACCCTGACCTCGAGCGGGAGGGTGAGGCGCAACAGGACAAGGCCGAGGCGCAGCGCGACGTCGCCGCCAAGGAAGCCGAGGCCGAGAAGGCCCGGAGCGAGGCCGCCGGCCACGAGGCCGAGCAGCGGGCCAGCCAGTAACGAGAGGTGGAGCCGGCGCTCGAGCGGAGTCCCCGCCGGGCGTCGGAACCAGATCGCCGAGCCAACCCGCCCCCCGCTCACCCCACCGGTCGTCGAGGTTGCTACGTCGACCACCTGGGCCGGAGGCCGAGCACGACGGCGCCGACGGCGAGCACGGCCAGGCCGGTGATCAGCGACCCCACCGGGAGGCTGAGCGCCAGCACGGCGCAGCCCACCAGGCCGCCGACGGCGAAGCTCGGCCGCCAGCGGCGCTCTCCGGGACCGAGCCGCAGCGCCGAGGCGTTGGTGATGGCGTAGTAGGCGAGCACGTTGCACGAGCTGAAACCGATGGCCTCGCCCACGTCGGCCACGGCCACCACGACCACCACCGCGCCGGCCACCACCAGCTCCGCCCGAGCGGGGACACGATGGCGCCCATCCACGGTGGCCAGCCATCGGGGCAGCTCGCCATCGGCGGCCATGGCGAACAGGGTGCGGCCGACGCCGGCCACGAGCGCCAGGAGCACGCCCAGCGACGCCACCGCCGCCCCCACCTGCACCACCGGCACCAGCCCGGCGAGCTCACCCGCTGCCACGGCGGCGGCGAGGGGGGCGGGGGCGTCGGCCAGTGCCACCGGTCCGACGGCCGCCAGCGCGCTCACCGCCACCGCGGCGTACACCGCGAGCGTGAGGCCGAGGGCGAGCGGGATGGCCCGGGGAATGGTTCTTCCCGGGTCGATCACCTCCTCGCCCAGGGTGGCGATGCGGGCGTAGCCGGCGAAGGCGAAGAACAGCAGGCCGCCAGCCTGAAGGACCCCACGCGGACCACCGCCCGCCGGCCGCACGTCGAGGCGGTCGAGGTCGGCGGTGCCCCCGAACAGCGAGGCGACCACGACCACGGCGAGAACACCCAGCACCAGCACCACGACCACCCGGGTGACCGCCGCCGTTCGCCGGATGCCACCGAGGTTCACCGCCGCCACCCCGGCCACGGCAGCGACGGCGAGTGGCCGAGCAGCCGACGGGGCGACGTAGGCGGCAAAGGTCAGGGCCATCGCCGCGCAGCTCGCGATCTTGCCCGAGAGGAACGCCCAGCCGGCCAGCACCCCCCAATGCCGGCCCAGCCGCCGCCGGCCGTAGACGTAGGTCCCTCCCGACTCTGGGTGGACCGCCGCGAGCTGGGCCGAGGAGGTGGCGTTGCACCAGGCCACGCTGGCGGCGAGGACGAGGCCCCACACCAGGCTGGCACCGGCGGCCCGAGCCGCCGGGCCCAACCCGGCGAAGACCCCCGCGCCCAGCATCGACCCCAGGCCCACCACGACGGCGTCGCCGACGCCGAGACGCCGAGCGAGCCGGCTGGGGGCCGGCTCCGGGGCCGCCAACTCGCCTTCTCTCTCTCTCTGCGAGCCTCTACGACGTCTCTACGACTGGGCGTCGGCAGGGAGGGGACCGGACTGGCGCTCCAGCCACCCGAGCAGCACGGCGATGGCCCGGGGATCGTGGCGGAGGCGGTGGCCGGCTCCGTTGATGATCCGCAGCTCGGCGCTGCCGTGGCAGTCGGCGAGGGTGCGGGCGTCGAGGGCGGGCACCATGTCGTCGTCGGATCCCTGCACGAGCAGGAGGGGGCGGGGCGCCAGCTTGGCCGCCATGACCAGCGGACGTACCTCCTTGAGCTCACGGGTCCACTCCTCCATCCGCGGCGGGAAGTCGACCTGGCGGATCACCCCTATGGAGCGGGCGTGCTCGAGGAATCGACGGGGGTGGGCGGCCCAGTCGTCGAAGTCGGCTCGGGCCGACAGCGCAGCGACTCCCCGCACCCGCTCGTCGTCACCGGCCTCGCAGATGGCCAGTGACCCGCCGGTGCTCGAGCCCGCCAGCCACGCCCCGCCCACCTCGCCGACCCGGAGCAGGTGGTCGACGGCGGCCCGGAGATCGGCCAGCCAGCCGCCCAGGGAGAAGTTGCCCTGGGACGCTCCCGTACCCCGGAAGTTGAAGGTGAGCACGGTCCAGCCCGCCTCGGCCGCCAGCCGGTCGGCCAGCTCCGGGTAGGTCTGCCCCGAGGAGGCAGCGCCCCGAGCACCGATGGGAAAGCCGTGGCAGACGACCAGTCCGGGGTTGCCGGGAGCCGTCGCCCGCGGTGAGGGGCGGGCGAGGTGGCCATCGAGGCGCAACCCCTCGGAGCGGATCGGTTCGTCCACCGAAAGCCACGCTACCGCCGCCCGGTGGTCGAGCCCGGTTTCTCCGCCGGGGCGCGCACGAGGGGAGCGCCGAAGCGCTCCCCTCGCTTGGTGATGCACGATTTGGTGCCGAAATCACCCGACCAGGCGGTTGATGTCCGGTGGACCACTCCGGTCGCACTGGTCGGGGGTGGTTGGCGAGGACTCGCCAGGTGGTCCGGCTGCCGCGCTAGCGGCCAACCACCTCCAGGGTCCTTGATCTATCGCTCAGCTGGACCACCTCCTTTCTCTGGTGCCGGTCATCGTACCAACACCCGAGGCCGTCGGCAGCTCATTCCGGTACCTGTTCCCCGGGCACCAGCGGCCCCACCGCCCCGATGGCCTGGAGGTAGTCGAGCTGGGCGTCGAGCACGGCCGCCACCTGGTCGGCGCTGAGCTCGAGGTCCACCTCCTTGGCTCTCGCCAGCACCGCGTCGATTGCTTCGCGGCCTCCCACCACGATCAGCTCCTCGGGGGCGGTCGCTCCCGGGTCACCGGGGGGCGCGGTCACCCCCGAGAGCCCCAAGGCTGCGAGCTCATCGAGGTTCCAGCGAAGGATCTGACCAACGTCGTCGTGGCTGAGCACCGCCGAGACCTCGAAGGGCACCTGGCTGGACACCCATTCGACGGCCTCGTCAATGTCGAACACCGGACGGGGCGCTTCGCCCGCCAACCGGCTCGACTCCCGCCCGATCACCACCGCGGCGATGACGAAGACCGACACCAGGGCCAGGACCGCGAACAGCGCCAGCATCAGCGGCGAAGCCTACCGACGGTCCTCGTCGCTACCCTCGACCGCGTGCCCGAGCTCGCCTATCGCGACGACCGGGCGGAGGTCCACGCCATGGTGGTGGGACCGCTCGCCACCAACGTCTACGTGCTGCGGTGCCGGCGCACGGGCGAGGCGGTCCTGATCGACGCCGCCGACCGACCCGACCTGCTCCTCGCGCAGAGCGACGCCCTCGGGGTCCGTTCGGTGCTCCAGACCCACGGCCACCGCGACCACATCGGGGCCGTGACCGCGATGCGCGCCGCCGGCTACCCCGTGGTCGTCGGCGCCGGTGACGCTCCCCTGCTGCCGGGCTACGACGAGATCCTCGACGACGGGGCGGTCGTGGAGGTCGGCGAGCTGCAGGTGCGCACCCTCGCCACCCCCGGGCACACCCCCGGCTCGTTGTGCTTCGAGGTGCACGGCGCCGACCTCCTTCTCTCCGGCGACACCCTGTTCCCGGGCGGCCCGGGCGCCACCGGCGGCGATCCCACCCGCTTTGCCTCGATCATCCACCACATCGAGACCAAGCTGTTCAGGCTCGCTCCCGACACCGTGGTGCTCCCCGGGCACGGGCCCGCTACCACCATCGGCACAGAGCGCCCCCACCTCCCCGCCTGGATCGCTCGCGGGTGGTAGCTCTGGACATGGAGGCGGAGCCGACCCCGAGCGGGCCGGCGGCCCAAGTGGCCATCCGACGGCCGGGTGCGGGAGCGGGGCGAGCTCCCCCGGCTGCTCAGCTGGGGGCGAGCTGGCCTCGCAGCGCCCCGTTGGGGAACTCGGCGTTGTGAACGTTGAGGTAGAAGGCGGCCGGGTTGGTCTCGATGCTGTCGATGAGGGTCATGTCCGCCTCTGCACAGCCGTCGATCGCCCCCTCGGTGGGCGCCTGGAGCGGGACCACGACGGGGCCGGCGACAGCGGCGTCGCCCTCGTGGATGTGGGCGGCGGTCGGAGGGTCGATGCCGGTGACGGTGATGTCGTAGCAGATCCTCCCCTCGGCGGGCTCGAGGAAGACGTTGGCGAAGCCGTCGCCGTCGTCGTCGCCGGGACCGGGCACCTCGGCAGCGCCGGTCAGCGGGATGTTCTCGAGCACGATCTCCTCGGATACCCCGCCTGGGGGCGTCCCCGTGGCATCGCCGACGACCGTGGTCGACGTGGACGGCACTTCGAGGGCGGGGTCCTGACCTGATCCACAGGCGACGAGCACCAGGCCAGCACCGACCAAACCCGCGGTGAACAGTCGATGACGACGCACGGGCTCGACCCTACCAATCTCCCCCAGCGGGGGCCGAAACCTTTCCCCTATCCCCGTAGTGCTAATACACTGAGGAGGTGGAGTCGTCGACCTCGCCCCCTCTGTTCGTCATTGACGACCTGCACGTCGCCGTCGATCCCGAGGGCAGCGGAGCCGCCATCGAGATCCTCAAAGGCGTCGACCTGACCGTGGGCGCCGGCGAGGTCCACGCCCTGATGGGGCCCAACGGCTCGGGCAAGTCGACGCTGGCCAATGCCCTGCTCGGCAACCCGGACTATCAGGTGACCTCGGGGCGGCTCCTGTTCAAGGGCGACGACATCACCCACTGGGACACCGACGTGCGGGCCAAGGCCGGCATCTTCCTGGCCTTCCAGTATCCCCAGGAGATCCCCGGGGTACCGGTGCGCTCCTTCCTCCAGCAGGCCCTCGGCGCTCGCCGGGGGATCGCCGACCTCTCGGCGCTCGAGACCCGGTTGGCGATCATGGAGTGGATGCAGCGCCTCGACATGGATCCGTCCTTCGCCGACCGCTACCTCAACGAGGGCTTCTCGGGAGGCGAGAAGAAGCGCAACGAGATCCTGCAGCTGGCCATGCTCGAGCCCGACCTCGCCATCCTCGACGAGACCGATTCCGGCCTCGACATCGACGCCCTGCAGGTGGTGGCCAAGGGGGTGCAGGAGGTGCGCCGTGACCGGCCCCACCTCGGCGTGGTGGTCATCACCCACTACCAGCGCATCCTCGACCTGCTGCGCCCCGACGTCGTGCACATCCTCGTCGACGGGCGCATCGTGGAGAGCGGCGGGCCCGAGCTGGCCGAGCGTCTGGAGGAGGAGGGCTACGAGCCGTGGCAGCGATGAGCCCGGTGGCGGACCTTCCGTCCCGCCTCGACGTCCTCGACGTGGCCGCCATCCGCGCCGAGTTCCCCATCTTCGAGCGCTGTCGCCGCCGGCCGCTCGTCTATCTGGACTCGGCGGCCTCGTCCCAAAAGCCCCGCGCCGTCATCCAGGCCATGGCCGGCTACTACGAGTCGTGCCACGCCAACGTGCACCGCGGGGTGTACGCCCTGGCCGAGGAGGCCACCAGCCGCTACGAGCAGGCTCGAGCCGCCGTCGGCCGGTTCATCCACGCGCCGTCGACGAGGGAGGTGGTGTTCACCAAGAACGCCACCGAGGCCCTCAACCTGGTCGCCTTTGCCTGGGGGCGGGCCAACCTCGGGCGAGGTGACGTCGTGGTGCTCACCGAGATGGAGCACCACGCCAACCTCGTCCCCTGGCTCATGGTCGCTGAGCAAGTGGGCGTCGAGCTCCGCTACCTCGGCATCACCGACGAGGGCCACCTCGACCTCAGCAGGCTCGAGGCCACCCTCGAGGGGGCCAAGGTGGTCGCCCTCACCGCCATGTCCAACGTGCTCGGCACCCTGAACCCCGTCCGCCGGGTGGCCGACGCCGCCCACGATGCCGGGGCCGTGGTCGTGGTCGACGCCAGCCAGTACGTTCCCCACCTCCCCACAGACGTGACCGCCCTCGGCGCCGACTTCCTCGCCTTCACCGGCCACAAGATGCTGGGCCCGACTGGCATCGGCGTCCTGTGGGGCCGGGAGGCCGTGCTCGAGGCCATGCCACCCTTCCTCGGTGGCGGCGAGATGATCCGCGACGTCCGCCTCGACGGCTACACCCCCAACGAGCTGCCGTGGAAGTTCGAAGCCGGCACCCCGCCCATTGCCGAGGCGGTCGGGCTGGCTGCGGCGATCGAGGTGCTCGACGGCATCGGCATGGACGCGGTGCGGGCGCACGAGATGGCCCTCACCGGCTACGCCCTGGGTGCCCTCGACGCCCGCTTCGGCTCCGACCTCGTGGTGCATGGCCCTCGCACCCCCGGCGACCGGGGGGGTGTGCTGTCGTTCGGGTTCAAAGACGTCCACCCCCATGACGTCGCCCAGGTCCTCGACGAGTCGGGGATCTGCGTGCGCGCCGGCCACCACTGCGCCAAGCCCCTGCTGCGCCGGTTGGGCGTCAGCGCCACCACCCGGGCATCGTGGTACCTCTACAACGACGAGTCCGACGTCGAGGCCCTCGCCCAGGCTCTCGACGCCTGCTCCGACCTGTTCTGCCTCTGACTCGCAGGAGATTCCGATGTCCGGCCTAGAAGACCTCTACCGAGAGATCATCCTCGACCACTACCGCAACCCGCGCAACCGTGGTGAGCTCGCCTGCCCACCGGCCCGGCGGGCCGAGGGGTTCAACCCGCTGTGCGGTGACGAGATCGTGGTCTACCTCGACGTCGATGCCCAAGGCCGGGTGTCCGACGTGAAGATCGCCGGCCAGGGTTGCTCGATCAGCCAGTCGTCGGCGTCGATGATGTCGGCCGCGGTCAAGGGTCGGACCCTCGACGAGGTGCGGGCGCTGAACCGGGCGTTCAAGGCCCTCATGACCATCCACGAGTCCCGCCTGGAGCACGACGAGGGCGATGGCAGCGGCACCGACACACCAGTCCCCGATCCCGCCGTCGACCTGGGCGACCTGGCCGCCCTCCAGGGGGTCGTGCGCTTCCCGGTCCGCATCAAGTGCGCCACCTTGGCCTGGAACACCCTCACGACCGGCCTCGAAGAGCTCGCCCCCTCGGCGTGATCTGCTGGCTGGTCGATGGCTCCAACGTCGTGGGGGCCAGGCCGGACGGGTGGTGGCGCGACCGGCCGCGCGCGTTCGCCCGCCTGACCGAGGAGCTGGCCGGGTTCGCCCGGATCACCGGCGACGAGATCACCGTGGTCTACGACGGTACCGAGCCGGAGGCGGCCGCCCAATGGCCGGGCGTCGAGGTGGTGGCCGCGCCCTCGGCTGACGACCGCCTGGTCGAGCTGGCCAGCGCCGACGCCGAGCCGGCGTCGCTCACCGCGGTCACGTCCGACCGAGAGCTGGCCGACCGCTTGCGCAGGACGGGGGCGGTGGTGGTGGGAGCAGGATCGTTCCGGCGCCTGCTGGACGAGAGCGGCCGCTGAACGTGGCCCCCGGGCTCGTCGTGCTCGGCCAGGTGGCGTCGGTCAACGTGGGTCGGGTCCGGCCCGTCGAGCACCGGGGACGCCTGCGCCCGACGGGCATGTGGAAAGAGCCGGTCCCCCATCGGGTCGCGGCAAGGGGGGTCAACCTCGACGGCGACGAGCAGGCCGACCGCCGGATCCACGGGGGGCCGGACAAGGCGGTGTACGCCTACGCCGTGGCCGACTACGTGTGGTGGCAGCGCGAGCTCGGGCGGCGTCTCGATCCCGGAACGTTGGGGGAGAACCTCACGCTGGCCGGGATCGACCTCGGCGCCGCGGTGGTGGGAGAACGGTGGCTGGTGGGCTCGGCCGAGCTCGCGGTGTGCCAGCCGCGAAGGCCCTGCTGGAAGCTCGGCGTGCGCATGGGAGACGACCGCTTTCTCGACCGCTTCGACGCCGCCGGCCGCCCCGGTGCCTACCTGCGCATCGCCGGCGAGGGTGAGCTCGGCGCCGGCGACGATGTCCTCCTCGTGCACCGCCCCGACCACGGGGTCACCATCGACCTCGTCCACCGCGCCTCCCGCGACCCATCGCTGTTCCCCGCCGTGCTCGCCGCCCCCGAGCTGCCCGATCGGCTGCGAGCCCGGATGGCAGGTGGTTAGGACGCCGACCGGCCGGCGGCGGCGCAGGCGCGGGCAAGGGCGAAGCAGGCGTCGGTGATGCCGCCGGCGGCGTGGCTGACGATGTCGACGGTCACCGTGTTCCACGAGTTCGACCAGTCCGGGTGGTGATTCAGCTTCTCGGCGGCCAACGCCACACGCGTCATGAACCCGAAGGCCTCGCTAAAGTCGGCGAAGGTGAACGCCCGGTGGAGCCTGCCGTCGACCACCTCCCACCCGGGCAGCTCGCCCAGGCGCCTGCGCACCTCGGCGTCACCCAGCGGACCAGCCACCGATTACTCCCCCTCGTCGGTGAAGCCGGCGTAGCCGCTGGCCTCCAGCCGGTCGGCCAGCTCGGGTCCCCCGCTCATGACGACCCGGCCCCGGGCCAGCACGTGCACGGCATCGGCACGCAGGACGCTGAGCAACCGGCGGTAGTGGGTGATGGCCAGCACGCCGAGGCCGCGCTCCTCGGTCTCGGCCTCCACCCGCCGGGCCACCTTCCGCAGGGCGTCGATGTCGAGCCCCGAGTCGATCTCGTCGAGGATGGCGATCCTGGGCTGGAGCACGCCGAGCTGCAGGGTCTCGTTCCGCTTCTTCTCCCCGCCGGACAGGTCGACGTTCACCGGGCGGGACAAGAAGCGCTCGTCGAAGCCGATGCGCTCGGCCTCGAACCGCATGCGCTCGGCCACGTCGCCACCCCCCCGCCCCACCGCCACCAGTGCCTCCTCCAACACGTCGGCCAGCGCCACCCCCGGGACCTCGGTCGGGTACTGCATGGCGGAGAACAACCCGGCGGCGGCCCGCTCCCAGGGCTCGAGGGCGAGGAGGTCGACACCGTCGAGGGTGACGCTGCCCCCGATCACGTCGTAGCCCGGGCGGCCCATCACGACGTGGGCCAGCGTCGACTTGCCTGACCCATTCGGGCCCATCACCGCGTGCACCTCGCCACTGCGCACGGCGAGATCGACACCGCGCAGGATCTCCTTGCCCCCCACCGCGGCCCGTAGGCCGCTGATCACCAGCTCAGCCATCGATCACCACGTAGACGTCGTCACCCTCGACGGCCACGTCGTAGGTGGGCACTGGTCGCGTCGCCGGGAGGGTGTCGGGTTCGCCCGTCTTCAGGGAGAAGCAGCTGCCGTGCTTCCAGCACTCGATCTGGAGGGCATCCACGTCGACCTCCCCCTCGCTCAGCGAGTAGTCGGCATGGCTGCAGGTGTCCCCGATTGCGTAGAAGTCGCTCCCGATCCGCACCAGGGCGATCTTGTGGGGGCCGACGAGGAAGCGCCGGGCCTGGCCCGACTCGAGCTCGCCGGTGCGGCACAACCGCTCCCGCTGCTCAGGCACCGGCACCCACCGCTTGGCGATCACGGCGATCGAGCTTGGCGGCGATCTCGCTGCGCAGCGGTGCCGCCGCCGCCGGCACCGCCAGGCGTTCGAGCACCTCCTCGAAGAAGCCGAGCACGATCAGCCGCTCGGCCCGGGCAGGCGGCACACCCCGGCTCTCGAGGTAGTAGCGCTGGTCCTCGTCGACCGGGCCAACCGCCGAGGCGTGGCTGCAGCGCACGTCGTTGTTCTCGATCTCGAGGTTGGGCACCGACTCCGCCCACGCACCTTCGGAGAGCTTGATGTTGCGGTTGGTCTGGAAGGCGTCGACCCCAGCGGCGTGCTTTCCGATGTGGATGAGGCCGGTGTACACCGAGCGGGCTCGGCCCTGGACCGCTCCCTTGAACAGCAGGTTGCTGGTGGTTCGGGGGGCGACGTGGTCCTGGAGGCTGCGGAAGTCGTGCATCTGGCGCTCCTCACCGAAGTACACCGCCAGCATCTCTCCCGCGCTGCCCCGGCCGGCCAGCGTCGACTCGACCTCGAGCCGGGCGTAGTCCCCACCGAGGGCGACCATGGCGGTAGAGAACGACGCGTCTTGCTCGACCCGGCTGAGCTGGCGACCGAGCTGCCACACCTGGGGCCCGAGCACCTGGCCGTGGACGTAGCGCAGCCGGGAGGCCGGCCGGGCGCGAAGCTCGGCCACGGGGAGCACCAGGGCGTCGACGTCCTCGGAGGCGTTGTGGTCGTAGACCACCACCTCGCTGTCCTCACCAGCGTCGACCACGAGGTGGGGGAAAGTCGCGCTGCTCGGAGCGTCGGTCCAGTGCAGGACGACCACCGGCGCAGGGACCACCACGCCAGCCGGCACCCGCACCAGCACGGGGTCGGCGCTGAAGGCAGCGTGCAGCTGGGCGAAGGCGGTGGTCGGGGCCCCGCTGATCGAGCCCAGGGTGGCTCCCGGGGCGTCCAGCTCGACGAGCCTGCCCACCTCCACGCCGAGCGCGGCGATGGCGGGATCGACCTCGACGTGGACCACCCGGCCGTTGACCACCGCAACCACTGCCGCACGCGCGCCGAGCGTCTCGAGCACGACCCGGAGCTGCTCGGGAATGCCGACGGCGGAGGAGGCGCCAGGGGGCAGAGGGGCGTAGGCGGCCAGGTCGAGCTCCGGGATGCGGCTGTAGCGCCACACCTCCTGCTCCACAGTGGGCAGAGGGGTGACAGCGAACCGTTCGATCGCCGCCGCTCGGCGGGCTCGGAGCCATGCCGGCCCGCCGATCCGGGCCACGGCATCGGGGGTGAAGCTGCTCAGTGGAAAGCCCTCCCTCGGCGCCCAGGAGAAGGCGCCCTCCTACCCCATCGAGCGTACCGGCACCGCCCCGGGACGCCCGGTCTGCTCTGGTGCTACCGGTCGCCCTGGCGCGGCAAGGCGCTGCGCAGTGGCCGCTTCCGCCGGCGTGCTCCCTCGGCGGTGGCGACCGAGGTGGTGCCGGTGCCCGGTGCGCTCGTGCCCCAGGCCCGGGCCTCGATGTCGTTCGGGGGTGCCGTCGCCATCGTCGGTGCCGAAGTCTCGTGGTGGTCGGCCTGGCCAATCGGCGAGATGGGCCGGCCCTGTTGCTGCTCGAGACGCTGCGGGGCGTCGACGACGACCTCGCGGCGAGCCGTTGCCTCGGAGCCCACGTCGGGGCTGAGCGCCCGCGCCGCCAGCTTGCCGTGCCAGCGTTCGCCCTTGAGGCCGCCGAGCACCGAGCCCGCAAGCATGGCCGCCAGCGAGACGATGCCGGCGATGGTGGCGATCGATTCGTAATCGTCACCGGAGGTGGGCACGCCGATGATCCGCAGGTTGTCGGCGACCGCCTCGGTGTCGGCCTGGGTGCTCACGACCAAGGCGACGGCAGCACCGATCACCACGGCAAGGACGAGCACCAGGGCGCCGTTGAGGGCGCCGGCCCGGCGGGCCAGGCGTCCGGCGATGTAGCCGCCGAAGAAGTAGGAGAGGAACAGCACGAGGGCAGCCACGATGGCGCCGCCGACGCCGAGCTCCTCGTAGTCGTTGCTGGTCAGGCCGTCGATGTTGATGCCGATGGCCGAAAGGATGCCGGCCACGATGGCGAGCAGGATGGCGAAGGAGGCAAAGGCCACCAGCGTCCCGGAGAGGACGCTGATGAGCGACACGTTCCCCATCCCGGCCTCGTGGACGAAGGCCTTGCGGTCCTTGCCCGTCTCCACTGACCTGGTGCGCATCTCTGGCCCTCCCTGTATCCGCCGATCGGTGTGCAGGGGGACCCTTCCCACTGTGGGCGAGCGGAAACCGGCGTTGATCAGCGCCTTCGGCCCGGCCGGCGGACCCGGCCGAACGCCCGCCGCCACCAGGGCCGCGACCGGGCTCGCTCGGCCTCGACCTCGGCGAGGACGGTCGGGCCGACGGCGTTGAGGATGGCCTCGGCTTCGTCGAGCAGGGCGCCGACCCCCTCTCCCACTCCCACGCCAGGTGGCTCGGGGGGCGTGGGCGGCGTCACCAGCGAGCCGTAGCTCCAAGCGGCGTCGGCCAACCGCCGCTCGAAACGGGGACACGCGTCAGGGCACCGCCACGGCGCCTCCGGCGCCAGGTCGAGATGGCACTTGCGCACCGTCTCGCCGTTGGGATACGACCGGCTCTCGAAGTGTTTGCACTCGACCCGCATCGGCACAAGAGCAAAGTCTAGAAGCCCTCGTCCCCCGCCAGCGGCCGCCAAAGCCTCCAAAGAGGCCAGCCGCCGCCTTTCAGCCAGAGACGAGGTGGCCAGCGGCAGCGGGTAGCGCCGGCGGAAGGGGCCCGACCGGGCAGGGGCGCCGTCGGGAAGGATCCCGCCGGTGACAGGACCCGCTGACGCCGAACGGGGTTACCCCACCGACCCTTCCATCTGGAGCTCGATGAGGCGGCTCCACTCGATGGCGTACTCCATGGGGAGGGTGCGGGTGACCGGCTCGATGAAGCCGTTGACGATCATGCCCATGGCCTGCTCCTGGGACAGGCCCCGGCTCATCAGGTAGAAGAGCTGGTCGTCGCCCACCTTGGAGACGGTGGCCTCGTGGCCCACCACTGCGTCGCGCTCGCCGATCTCCATGTAGGGATAGGTGTCGGACACGCTGTGGTCGTCGAGGATGAGGGCGTCGCACTGCACGTGGCTCTTGCAGCCATGCGCCCCCTCCTCCACCCGGACCAGGCCCCGGTAGCTGGTTCGCCCACCGCCAGAGGAGATCGACTTGGAGACGATACGGCTCGTGGTCTCTGGAGCGGCGTGGGTCATCTTGGCACCGGCGTCCTGGTGCTGGCCCTCGCCGGCGTAGGCCACCGAGAGCACCTCGCCCGACGCCTTGGGCCCCACCATGACCACGCCCGGGTACTTCATGGTCAGGCGGCTGCCGATGTTGCCGTCGATCCACTCCATGTGGCCCTCGGCCTCCACCCGGGCCCGCTTGGTGACCAGGTTGAACACGTTGTTCGACCAGTTCTGGATCGTGGTGTAGGTCACCCGTGCCGACGGCTTGACCACGATCTCGACCACCGCGGAGTGCAGGGAGTCGGAGGTGTACACCGGGGCCGAGCAGCCCTCGATGTAGTGCACCTTGGAGCCCTCGTCGGCGATGATCAGCGTGCGCTCGAACTGGCCCATGTTCTCGGCGTTGATGCGGAAGTAGGCCTGCAGCGGCATCTCCACCTCGACCCCGGGAGGGACGTAGATGAACGAGCCGCCCGACCACACGGCGGTGTTGAGCGCCGAGAACTTGTTGTCGTTGGCGGGGATGACCTTGCCGAAGTAGGCCCGCAATATCTCGGGGTGCTCGCGCAGGGCAGTGTCCATGTCGCAGAAGATCACGCCCTGGGCCTCGAGGTCGTCACGGTTCTTGTGGTACACGACCTCGGACTCGTACTGGGCGGTGACCCCGGCCAGGTACTTGCGCTCAGCCTCGGGAATGCCCAGCTTCTCGTAGGTCTGCTTGACCGACTCGGGGAGCTGGTCCCAGGCGTCAACCTGCTTGTCGGTGGGCTTGATGTAGTAGTAGATGTTGTCGAAGAAGATCTCCGACATGTCCCCGCCCCAGGTGGGCATGGGCCGGCGCTCGAAGTGGCGCAGAGCCTTGAGGCGGCGGTCACGCATCCAGTCGGGTTCGCCCTTCATCCACGACATCTCGTTGACGATGTCGGCGCTGAGACCGCGCTTGGGCTTGAAGACGTACTCCTCGGCGTCACTCCAGCCGAGCTTGTAGCGTCCGAGATCGAGATCGGTGACTGCCATTGGCCGTCCCTCCTAGCTGGCGGGAGTTTCCCCTACGTGGATAGTAACAATCCTACCCGCCGAGATCATCCCGTCCCCCCGGTCGCCCGCCGCTTCCCCACCACCCGACAGCACCACGGGGACGAGGTCGTCGACGACTACGCCTGGCTACGCCAGCGGGACGATCCCGAGGTGATCGCCTACCTCGAGGCCGAGAACGCCTACACCGAGGCGGCCATGGCTCACACCGCCGAGCTGCAGGAGCAGCTGTTCGAGGAGATCAAGGGCCGCATCCAAGAGACCGACCTGTCGGTCCCGGTGCGCAAGGGCGAGTGGTGGTACTACACCCGCACCGAGGAGGGCCGTCAGTACCCCATCCACTGCCGCAAGCCGGCGGGCTCCCCAGCCGAGACCGAGCCGACGGAGGAGGCTGCCGAGCAGGTCATGCTCGACCAGAACGTCGAGGCGGGCGACGCCGAGTTCTTCGCCGTGGGTGCGTTCGACACCTCGCCCGACGCCCGCCTCCTGGCGTGGTCGAGCGACACCGCCGGCGACGAGACCTACACCACGCGCTTCCGGGACCTCGCCACCGGCAAGGACCTGGCCGACGAGATCCCCGGCACCTACTACGGCACGGCATGGGGTGCGGACAACGCCACCTTCTTCTACGTCCGCCCCGACCAGGCCATGCGCCCCTACCAGCTCTGGCGTCACCTCCTCGGGACCCCCGTCGCCGACGATGTGCTCGTCCACACCGAGCCCGACGAGCGCTTCTACCTCGGCGTGGGCACGACCAAGGACGAGCGGTTCGTCGTGCTCGGCATGGACAGCAAGGTCACCAGTGAGGTGCGGGTCCTCGACGCCGAGGACCCCACCGGCGCCTTCCGGGTGGTGGAGCCCCGCCGCCAGGACGTCGAGTACAGCCTCGAGCACTGGCGCGACCGCTTCTTCATCGTCACCAACGCCGACGGGGCCGAGAACTTCAAGCTGGTGTCGGCCCCCGACGGCGACCCCGGCCCATCCAACTGGACCGAGGAGGTGGCTCACCGTCCCGACGTCAAGCTGAGCGGCTTCGACGTCTTCGCCGGCCACCTCGTGCTCTTCGAGCGGGCCGAGGGGCTCCGCCGGATCCGCGTGCGGCCGCTCGGCGACGGTGCCGGCGAGGAGCACGTCATCGACCAGCCCGAGGCGGTGTCCACGGCGTCCGCCGGCTCGAACCCCGAGTTCGACACCAGCACGCTCCGCTACGGCTACACCTCGATGGTGACCCCGTCATCGGTGTTCGACTACGACATGGCCACCCGTGCCCGCACCCTGCGCAAGCAACAGCCGGTGCTGGGCGGCTACGACCCCGACCTGTACGTCACCGAGCGGCTCTGGGCCACCGCCGACGACGGCACCGGCGTTCCCATCTCGGTCGTGCGCCGCATCGACGTGCTGCGCGATGCTTCGGCGCCGGCGCTGCTCTACGGCTACGGGTCCTACGAGGCAAGCATGGACCCTGGCTTCTCGTCGGCCCGGCTCAGCCTGCTCGACCGGGGGTTCGTGTTCGCCATCGCCCACGTCCGGGGTGGCGGCGAGATGGGGCGGCGGTGGTACACCGAGGGCAAGTTGCTGGCCAAGCGCACCACCTTCACCGACTTCCTGGCCTGCGCCCGCTACCTCGTCGAGCAGGGCTGGACCTCGCCGTCCCGGCTGGCCATCCGAGGCGGCAGCGCCGGTGGGCTGTTGATGGGGGCGGTGGTCAACATGGCGCCCGAGCTGTTCGGGGCGGTGGTGGCCGAGGTGCCCTTCGTCGACGCCCTCAACACCATCCTCGACCCGTCGCTGCCCCTCACCGTGATGGAGTGGGAGGAGTGGGGCAACCCGGTGGAGTCAGCCGAGGTGTACGCCTACATGAAGTCCTACGCCCCCTACGAGAACGTGGAGGCGAAGGACTACCCGCCCATGCTGGTGACCGCCGGCCTCAACGACCCCCGGGTGTCCTACTGGGAGCCGGCCAAGTGGGTGGCCCGGCTGAGGGCGACCAAGACCGACGCCAACCGCCTCCTGCTCAAGACCGAGATGGGAGCCGGCCACATGGGTCCGTCGGGCCGCTACGACGCCTGGCGGGACGAGGCCTTCGTCTACGCCTTCCTGCTCGACACCCTCGGGGTCGAAGGCTGAGGCCCGTGCCCCGGGAGTGGGACGCCACCAGGTGTGCGACCTGGCCCACCGCGGGCGGGTCGAGCTCGTCCACGACGAGGGCGCCCATACTGCCGGCAACCACCGACGTGGCGCCGGATCAACGGATGACGGCTTGGAGTTCGCCGACCTCGAGGGGGATCGATGCCTCGGTCTGGAGGCCGTCGATGGTGCCCCCGTCGCTGCCCAGCCGCCAGGTGGCGGTCCAGTCCTGGCGCACGGTGACGGTGTAGGAGCCCTTGTAGCGGTAGGTGTGGAAGATCCGCCCGCTCGGATAGGCCTCGCCCTCGAAGGCGAACGGGCCCGCCTCGGGCGTGCCGTCGCCCCAGTCGACCCAGTAGGCGCCCCTCGCCTCCACGGTGATGGCGCCGAGGGGCGTGTCGGTCGGAGCGACCTGGTGGATGAGGGTGCCGTTGGTCTCCAGATAGGCGGGCAGGCCGGTGATGTTGGTGCCGTCGGGGGCGATGTGGGGCCGGGGCGCCGGCAGCGGGACCGTGCGCACGAACGCCTGCGCCACCCGGGCGGGGACCGCGTCGACGCCGCTGTCACACATCGGCATGCCTTGCTCGGCGGCGAAGCCACGCAGCGAGCGGTTGTCGAACTCCTCTGCTCCGGTGATGGGCGCCTCTCGCCGGACCGTGGTGGTGTACAGGCAGAACTCGCCGTCCAGGCCACCTCGTACGTGGTAGTTGGTGACGACGTGTCCAGGCGGTGCCTGCCCGCCCCCTCGACGACCCCGCCGGGGCACCTCTTGACCGGGTTCCTCCCCGCCTGGATTGGAAATGACCACAGAATCCTTGTCGTCGCTGCCGGCTGCTGATGTCACCGGGGCAGCATGAGAAGCGCCTGCAGCGGACGCTCCAACAAAATGCACGGCAAAGAAGAGAGCTCCTAGCGCCCTTCGCATGGATTCTCCGGTTCGGAGCCATCGGGGTTCAGTCCGTTCATGAACATCACCCACGGTGTCGGGTTCAGATTTCCATCCGCGGCCTCATGACTCGGTGTCAGGCCTAGGAATACTGCTTGCTGACCGACGTCCCGCTTCGTCGTCTGGGAGTAATCTCGGAGCACTTGGGCGTACACGCAATCGGGAGTAACGTCAATCACCCGCTGCACGTCATTTCTGAGGGTGCCTGGGAGGAGCCTGTCGGCCCGAAGCGCAAGAGCCTGGAACCATACGTTCACCTGACGCTCGAACTCCTCGGGCACGTAGATGGCCCGCAAGTACTCGAGTGCCTCTTTGTTGGTGATGTCCTTGGTCTCCACGAAGATCTTGGTCGCCTTGGCGTCGACGGCGAAGAGGGCGTCGACCACGGCCTGCACGTAGGCCTCGTCGATGGCGGCCGGGTCGGCGGGGATGACGCTCGGGTCGGGCGCCGGCGACGTGGTGGCCGTGGTCGGCGCCGTGCCCAGGGTGGCCGACGGCCCGAGGTCGGTCCCGCCACCCGAGCAGGCGGCGGCCAGGATGAACAGTGCAGAGAACAACGGAAAGCTACGACGCACTACTCGTACCCTACAATCAACCCCCGTGGCTGTCGAG
>JADDQY010000042.1 GCA_016781135.1 Actinomycetota bacterium | reverse complement strand
CAGCTGCAACGGAGGGCGGTGCTGGCCAGCCGACCGGCCAAGCAGGACACAGTCGAGGCCGAGGCGCTGCGCTCGGAGTGGACCGAGCGGGCCCGAGCGGGTGGCTGAACCGCTGTCGCTGCCCGGCGGGCAGGGCCGGCTGCCGGGAAGCATCGCCATGGACGTCGACGCCGTGATCACCCGAGCCCTCGACGCCGTGGCCGCGTCGTCTTCGACCTGGCTGCGGGCCGACCTGGCCCGGGAGATCGCCGCCCTCCTTCCCGCTGAGGCGACCGGTTCCGCCACTGAAGCTGTGGGCCTCGTCGACCTCATGGCCGAGGCTGCCGCCGCCCGCTGCGTCGAGCTGCACCCGGCGGCGCCGGCAGGCGCTCCCTGCCGCAAGGACGGCCGGCCGCTCAGCGAGCACATCACCGACCGCCGCCTCAGCGCGCCAGCGGTCCCCGCAGATGCCGACGCCCTGGTCTTCACCGGCGAGAAGGGCGGACCGCTCCGGGACCACGTGTGGCAAGCGAAGTGGGCCGAAGCCAGGACGTCGCTCGGCCTCGCCGACCTCCACTTCCACGACCTGCGCCACGTGGCCTACCCTCACCGCCGCCTCGGGAGCGAGCACCCGGGAGCTGATGCACCGCATGGGCCACGTCTCGGCCGCCGCCGCCCTTCGCTACCAGCACGCCACCCGGGACCGCGACGCGCCATCGCCGCCGCCCTGGGCGCCCTCATCGGGCCAGTGCCGGCGGTGACCCTCCGTCGCCCGAGAGCGACGCCGGCTGATGACGCCGGAGACGGATCCGTTGTGGCCCGTTTGTGGCCCACGGGCCCTCTCCGGCTCCAAGAGGAACTGGCCGCTGGCACGAAAACCGCCCCTAACCAGGACCACCAGGAAGAGCGGGTGACGGGAATCGAACCGGCGTTCTCAGCTTGGGAATCTGAGAGGAGGGGTCTCCCGGACCTGCGCCGTTTCACAAAGGCGCAGGTCAGAAGGCATGACCGTTGTCCGCCAGTGTCCGCCGGAACCGCTCCGTGACCACCCCTTAGGTCACGGTTGGGTCACGCCGGGCCTCCCGACGCCGGCTGACGAGGGCCTTTGGCATCATGGCCGAACCTCGGTCGGACACACCTCAACGTGGTGCAGCAGCCGGACTGATAGGTATTGCCGTTTTGCTCGCTCAGGTCGGCGCGAGCGTCGCGGGGCCAAGAGCAACCGGACGGGTCGGTATCGCTCAGTTCCGGACGTCCTGCCGCCGCCGTCGTCGCCAACAGCCGCCGAGCCGTCTGATCAGTCGCGCTCTCGCCGGGCAGCGAGTCGGTGGGCCGCGCGCGACCCAGCCAACGATGGGGAGCGACCTCGACAGCAATGGCACCGTGACCATGGATGTGTGTCGGGAGCTGCCCTCCCGCCGGCGGGCTCCAGAGTCGACCATCGACCGTCTGTACCGACGCCGTCCCTGAGCGATGACTGCTACCCGGCTCAGTCGTCATTAGCGTTGAGCGAGCCGGCTTCGAATTGAGCCGGCTTTGGTAGCTCCAGCGATCGAGGATGAGAAGACTGGCCAGATCCGTCGACATCATGAGGAGCGCGATGGGCTGATTGCGCCGACTCCTCGGCGGCGCAAATACCCGCCCGGCCAGTAGGGCGTGTTGATCGTCGGATGCCCGCTCTCGCCGGCTGAAGAACATGACGAGCGGGCGTCGTGGCCAGAACTCTCGACGCCGTCAGCGCCGGATGGCGATGGGCTCACTCGCCGTCATCGTGCTCGCTGTCGGCGTCGATGGTCGGACAGCACGCCAACGCCTCGCTGTGTTCGGCGGCCATCTGCTCTGCGAGGCGGACGATCTGCTCCACACGAGTGTCGGTCACGCGGTAGAAGGCGAAGCGCCCCTCACGACGTGCTCCCACGTATCCGCACCTCGCAAGACACGCGAGGTGCGTGGAGACACGGCCCTGTGAGAGCCCGACGTGCTCGACGCACGCAGACACCGTCCGCTCTCCATTGAGAAGGAACTCAAGAAGGGCCAGGCGGACCGGATGCCCGAGGCCGCGGAAGAAGCGCCCGAGTGTCTCCTCGCTGACGTCCGCTCCGGCCTTCGCCCGGGCCCCTGTCATCGCGGCTCGCGCATCGCGGGCTGCCCTGAGGAGGCCGGGGCTGGCTCGGATGTTGGGTGGTCGTTTGGTCGTCGCATGGCAGTCGTGACCGCATCCTGGCAGCCGACGGAAGAAGCCATGCGTCTCCTTACCCCGGCGCTCGCATGCCGAAAGAAGCGGCCGGCTCTGTCGTGCCCGCCTCGCCCCACACAAGGCGGAGCGACGACAGCGGTCGACACGGTGTCGCGGCGACGTGCGTGACAGGCCCCTCACCGTTTTGTCGTTTGTGGATCCGACTGACCGGGGTAGGGACGTATCCGCAAGACCGGATGCCTCACCGCTTCACCGGACGCAGCTACGGGGGAGGTGGCTGACCGGCTATGAGAAGGGACCGAACACCGCCATGGACAGACGAATCGTCGCCCACCTACGGCTGCCTCCCGAGGCGGAGCTGCCGTTTTTCGGCTCGGGGTGTTGCGTCGTCGCACCCGATGACGCCATCCGCGCCGAGCTGGATGGCTGGCGGGACGTGCGAACCCTCGAAGTCGATCTCACGCAGCGGTCGGTCGCGGTCGAGCTCGGGCCCGGCGCAGCCCCGCCCGGGACGTTGGTGGAGGCGCTTCGTGCCCTCGGGATCGACGCGACCACCACGGCAGCGGACACGAAGGAGGACTTCGCGCATGATCGACGACCGCATGATCTGGTCGGCAACCTCCTCTCGGTCGAGGGAGCGTGAGCCACGTGAGCGAGGGCGCCCGCCCACTCCCACGGGGGCGACGTCCGCGACGGGTACCTCCGCAACCACCGTGCCAACCGTCGGCATTCGGCTGCGTCGCCATGGCCGAGAATATGCAGTCCATCGAGCCGCAACCGGAGATCAGCGCCTCATGACGCGTGCACGAGGCGAGGTGACGCCGCGGTGAGCGCCGACCGGCGTTCAAGGCTCGGCCTGGGCGGGCTGGCCATCCTCGCCTGCTGCGGACTGAAGGTGCTCGTCTTGGCCGGTGTGGCCCTGTCGCTGGGCTCGCTGGGCGTGGTCGTCCGCAACGTGGCCATCGCCGTGGCTGGGCTGGCGGTGGCGCCGCCGTGGTCGCGTACGCCATCCGCCGCCGCCGGCGCTGCGACGACGCCTGCGCCGCCCCCGCCCCCGACCGCTCGGTCGCGCCCGCACGAAAAGACCGGACCACATCGGGCACCTCCTCGCCGTGATGGTCGCCCTCGGCTACCACCTGTCCAGCGAGGAGCACGGGCCCGAGGACCTCGTGCGCTACGCGGCTCGTGCCGAGGAGGTGGGCTTCGAGTTCGCTTTGATCTCGGACCAGTTTCATCCCTGGACGCGCCGGCAGGGCCACAGCCCCTTCGTGCGGGGAGTACTCGGCGCCATCGCCCAGGCCACCCGCCGGCTGCGGGTGGGGACGGGCGTGACGGCGCCCATCATCCGCATGCACCCGGCGGTCGTGGCTCACGCCGCGGCCACCGCGGCACTGCTCATGCCCGGTCGGTTCTTCCTGGGGGTGGGCGCCGGGGAGCACCTCAACGAGCACATCCTCGGCGACCCGTGGCCGCCGCCGAGCACGCGCGTTGACATGCTCGAGGAGGCCCTCGGGGTCATCCGCCTGCTGTGGCAGGGCGGCAGCCACGACCACGAGGGGGCGCACTACCGCGTCGAGGACGCCCGGATCTTCGACCTGCCCGACCCGCCGCCGCCCATCGTGGTCGCCGCCGCCGGCAAGCGCACCACCCGCATCGCCGCCGAACTCGGCGACGGCCTGCTCTCGGTGGCCCCCGACGCCGAAGTGGTGCGGCGCTTCCGGGAGAAGGCCGGGACCTACAAGCCCGCCTACGCCAAGATCACGGCCTGCTGGGCGCCCGAGGAGGCCGAGGCCCGCCGCATCGCCCATGAGGTGTGGCCGGTGGGCGGCCTGCCCGGCCGGCTCATGCCCGAGCTGCGGGTCCCCGAGGACTTCGAGGCGGCCACGAGCGTGCTCGACGAGGGGCAGGTGGCCGCCGGCCTGGCGATCGGCCCCGACCCCGACACCCACGTCGGCGCCATCGAGGGGTTCGTGCGGGCCGGCTTCGACCACGTCGCCGTCCACCAGATCGGGCCCGACCAGGAGGGCTTCTTCGACTTCTACCGGCGGGAGGTCATCCCCCGCGTCACCCACCACCAGGCGGTCCCGCCGCCGAGACGAGAGGAGAGCGATGCCGACCATCATCGAACGTGACGAGGTCCGCCGCCTCGTCGCCGAGGAGGGTGCCCAGCTGGTCGAGGTGCTGCCCAACCGCGAGTACGAGGACGAGCACCTCCAAGGCGCGATGAACCTGCCCCTCAAGCAGCTCAACCGAGAGACGGCGGGACGCCTGGACCGGGGCCGGCCGGTCATCACCTACTGCCACGACTACCTCTGAGACATGAACGCCCGAGCCGCGTGGCGGCTCGAACGACTGGGGTTCGCCCGGGTGTACCGCTACCCGGCGGGCAAGGCCGACTGGCTGGCGGCGGGGTTGCCCAGCGAGGGTCGCAACGCCGGCGCGCCTCGAGCGGGGACCATCGCCCGCGACGTTCCCACCTGCGGCCCGGACGAGGGGGTGGCCGAGGCCGCCGGCCGGGCCCGGGAGGCGGGCAGCGACCTGTGCGTGGTGGTCAACGACGAGCGGGTGGTGCTGGGCCGCCTGCGGGGCGGCGCCCTCGACGAGGGCTCCGATGCCGTGGTCGAGGACGTTATGGAGGAGGGCCCCACCACGACGCGGGCGAACAGCGAGCTCCTCTCCCTGGCCACCCGGCTCCACGACCACGACGTGGCCTCCATGCTGGTCACCGACCCCGACGGCCGCCTCATCGGCGTCGCCCACCGCGACGACGCCGACGCGCTGCTGTGTCAGACCGGGGCCAGCACGGGCGAATGAGGGCGGCGAGCGTGGCGCCCGAGCGGTGAGCGAGCGCTACCCAGCCATCGGGTCGCTCGGCGCCATCGGGGATGGGCACTCGCTCGCTCTGCTGGACGGGGGCGGCGGCGTCCAGTGGTACTGCCCGCTGCGATTTGATGCCGACCCGCTCATCTGGCCCCTCCTCGCCGCAGCCCGCGGCGGCGCCCTGCGCATCGGCCCCGCCGGCCCGGCCAATGTCACCCGCTCGTACGTCGAGGGCACCGCCGTCCTGGCCTACGAATGGCAGACGGGGACGGGCCCTCGCCGCCCGCGTCGGGATGGTGTTTCCCAACCGTGGCGGCCAGGACCTGGTGTGGGTGCTCGACGGCCTCGACGGCGAGGTCGAGATCGAGGTCGTCCTCGACGCTCGCCCCAGCTTCGGTCGCCACGAGGCCGACCTTCATCCCGGTGCTGCGGGGACCCAGGTCATCGTCGAGGACGACCTGCGGTTGAACTTCGCCGGGCCCGTCCAGCTTCGTCAGTTCGCGCCCGGGCTGCGACGGACGCTGACCATCGGCGCTGGTGAGCGGATGGCCTTCTGCCTCCACGTCGAGGTGGGCGCCTCGGCAGGCCTCGCCGTGGCGTCACAGGAGGAGCTGGCCGCCGCCCTCGACGACACGGTGGCCGCGTGGCGGGACTGGCAGAGCGTGATCGTCTACGGCGGGCCCGCCCGCTACGCCGTGCTGCGCAGCGCCATCCTCCTCAAGCTGCTCATCTATGAGCCCTCCGGCGCAGTGGTGGCAGCGGGGACGACGTCGCTGCCCGAAGAGATCGGCGGCGTGCGCAACTGGGACTACCGCTACACGTGGCTGCGCGATGCCAGCTTCACCCTGAACGCCCTCTACCAGCTGGGTTGTCGCCGCGAGGCCAATCGCTACGCCCGGTGGATGTGTGAGGTGACCGCCGCCCACGGCCTTCCGCTTCGCGTGCTCTACGGGATCGGGGGAGAGACCGAGTTCCCCGAGTACGAGCGCGACGACCTGGAGGGCTACCGCGGCTCGGGCCCGGTGCGGGTCGGCAATGGCGTCGAGTACCAGCTGCAGCTGGACAGCTACGGCGAGCTGCTCGACTGCCTCAGCATCTGCGAGGTGCTGGGAGACGAGGTGATGCGTCGGGAATGGCCCCACTTCCGCTCGCTCGTCGACTTCGTGGCCGATCACTGGCGCGACCCCGACAGCGGGATCTGGGAGGTCCGCGACCGGCCGCGGCACTTCGTCCACTCCAAGGCCATGGCGTGGACGGCCCTCGACCGCGGCTGCAACCTGGTCGAGGCACGCGGGCTTGCCGGCGACGTCGAGCGCTGGCGGGCCGAGGCCGACCAGCTGCGCGGCGAGCTCGTCGCCTGCGGCGTGGTCGGCGGCCGCTTCGGGCGCGCCTACGGCGAGGCGGACCTGGATGCCAGCCTCCTCATGCTGCCCGTGGTCGGCTTCATCGAGGGCGACGATCCCCTGACGACCGCCACGATTGACGCCGTCGAGCGCGACCTCACCCCCGAGGGCGCCGTCGCCCGGGGCCTGCTCTACCGCTACCGCCCAGAGGCGGGGGACGGGCTGCCCGGCCAGGAGGGCGCCTTTGCCATCTGCGGGTTCTGGCTGGTTGAGGCGCTGGCGCTCGCCGGCCGGCACGGGGATGCAGAGGCGGTCTTCGAGGGGCTGTGCGCTTTGGCCGGGGACCTGGGACTGTTCGCCGAGGAGATCGACCCCGTCACTGGTGAGCAGCTGGGCAACACACCACAGGCTTTCACCCACATCGGCCTCATCAACGCCGGTCTGCGACTCGCCAACCACACGGCCAAGGGCGCCGGGAGCGCCGGCCCGGTGGCGCGCCCGCCGTCGTCTGGTCGTCGCGTGGAGACCGACGCCCCGTGAGTTTCGACGAGGCCGTCGACGTCGTCGGGAAGGTCGTCGACGGCGCCGGCGTGGCCGTCATCGTCGCCGGAGCCGTCCTGGCCTCGGCTCGGTGTCTCGTGCAGTGGCGGCGCTCCGGACAGTTCGCCGGCGTCTACCGCCAGTACCGCCAGGACCTCGGCCGCGCCGTTCTGCTCGGGCTCGAGTTGTTGGTCGCCGGCGACATCATCCGCACGGTGGCCGTGGCCCCCACGTTCCGCGGGCTCGGTGCGGTCGGCCTGTTGGTGCTGATCCGGACCTTCCTGAGCGTCGCCCTCATCGTCGAGCTCGAGGGGCGTTGGCCCTGGCAACAGCGATCGCCGCCGACAGGAAGCACTCATGAGCCGCAGTCGAGGTTGGCCGGTCAGCCAACGACAGAACAGAAACGTCGCGAGAAGGGAACACACGATGAAGCTCGCAGCATTCGCTGAGGACGCCGCCATCGCCGGTGTCGCCGGCTACGTGGGGACCAAGGTCATGGAGCCCGTCTCCATGAAGCTCTACTCGCTCGAGTCCGAAGCCGCCCGCAAGCAGGAGGACGAAGCCCGCCCGGGGCCGCCCTACGAGCTCGCCGCCCGCAAGCTCAACGACGGGCTCAACCTGGGCCTCGACGACGCCAAGCTGCAGCGGCTGGGCATGGCGTTCCACTACGGCCTCGCCGTCAGCTGGGCGCCGCTGTACGAGGTCCTCCGCCGGCGCACACGGATGGCGCCGGTCACCGCTGGGATCACCACCGGCGCAGCGATGAGCGTGATCGCCGACGAGATGCTGACGCCCCGGCTCGGCTTCAGCGCGCCGAACCGGGCGTACCCGCTCGTCACCCACCTGCGTGGCTTCCTTGCCCACCTCGCGTTCGGCGTCGCCGTCGCAGGCGTGACCGAAGCGGCGTGGGCGCTGCTTCGCCGGCGGCCCTAGCCGCCACCCCAGCCGCCAGGCGATCGATGAAACGGTCACCCGTATGATACGGTTGTACCGATAAAGGAGGCCCATGCCTGCCGGTCGCCCCATCGTCGAACCCGAACCGACCACGCTGGCCGACACTGAGTTGCTGGCTCGGTTGTTCCGAGCCCTCGGCGACGCCACGCGGCTGCGCATCCTCGAGTTGCTGGTGGACGAGGGCGAGCTGCACCAGGCCGAGATCGTGCGCCGCCTGGGAGCGGTCCAGGCCCGGGTGTCGGAGCACCTCGGGTGCCTGATGTGGTGCGGCTTCGTGGAGAGCCGCGTCCAGGGCCGGCGGACGCTGTACCGCGTCGCCAACCGTCAGGTGCGGTCCCTCCTGGATCCAGCAAAACGCTTCCTCGAGTGCAACGAGGCGCAGATCGCCTGCTGCCGCCGCATCGACGCCACCCCGCCGAACAAGGAGACCACCTGATGCCGACCGTCCGGATCGCCGTTGGGGGGATGACCTGCGGGCACTGCGAGTCCACCGTGGTGGCCGCCCTCGAGGGGGCGGGGGCCACCGAGGCCGGGGCGGACTTCCGCCGCGGGGAGGCGTCTGCGTCCTTCGACGGTGATCCATCCGTTCTCGCCGCCGCCGTCGAGGCCGCCGGCTACACCCCTGGCGAGATCCACGCTGCCGACTCATTCGAGCCGGCCGAGTCCGAGCCCCCGGTCAGCGCCGGCCCCGAGGACGACTACGACTTGGCCGTCGTCGGCTCGGGCGGGGCCGCCATCGCCGCCGCCATCCGTGCCCGCAGCCTCGGTGCCCGGGTGGCGGTGATCGAGCGGGGCCTCGTCGGCGGCACCTGCGTCAACGTGGGCTGCGTGCCCTCCAAGACCCTCCTCGCCGCCGCTGACGCCTTCCACACCGCCGCCTCCCATCCCTTCGCCGGCCTGCCCACCCAGGCCGGCAGCGCGGATCTCGCTGCGCTGGTGGCCCAGAAGGACGAGCTGGTGGGGCGACTGCGCCAGGCGAAGTACGTGGATCTGGCCGGCGTCTACGGCTTCGAGATCCTCGCCGGTGAGGGTCGCTTCGTGGATGACGAGACCCTGGCGGTCGACGGCCGGCGGCTGCGGGCCGGGGCCTACCTGGTCGCCACCGGGGCCGAGCCCAAGATCCCCGACCTGCCCGGTCTGGCCGAGGGGGGGTACCTCACCTCCACCACGGCGATGGAGCTGGCCGAGGTGCCGGCGCGCCTGGTGACCATCGGCGGGGGCTTCGTGGGCATGGAGCAGAGCCAGCTCTTCGCCCGCCTCGGCTCGCGGGTGACGCTGGTCGGCCGTCTCGCCCCTCGCGCCGAGCCCGAGCTGGCCGCCTGGATGGAGCGCGTCTTCGCTGACGAGGGTATCGAGGTGGTCGGCGAGCGGGCCGTCGCCGTCGAGCACCACGGCGACGAGGTCGCCGTGGTGACGTCGGAGGGGCGCCGGCTGGTGGCCGACGCCGTCCTGGTGGCGACCGGACGGACTCCCCGGGTGGAGGCGCTCAACCTGGAGGCCGCCGGCGTCAAGGTCGACGGTGACGGGTTCGTGGTCGTGGACGAGGAGCTGCGCACCTCCAACCCCCGGGTCTTCGCCGCCGGCGACGTCACCGGTGCTCCCCAGTACGTCTACGTGGCCGCCGCCCAGGGGAACCTGGCCGCGGGCAACGCCGTTGCCGGGGAGCACCGCCGCATGGACTACACCGGCCTGCCCTCGGTCATCTTCACCGACCCGTCCCTGGCCGGCGCGGGGATGACCGAGGCCGAGGCCGAAGCCGCCGGCCATGAGGTGGAGTCCCGGGTCCTCGAGCTGGAGAACGTGCCCCGGGCGCTGGCCAACCGCGACACCCGCGGCGCGGTCAAGGTGGTGGCCGACGCCACCACCGGCAAGGTCCTCGGTGTCCACGCCGTCGCCGAGGGCGCCGGCGAGCTGATGCTGGCCGCCACCTACGCCGTCAAGTTCGGCCTCACCGTCGACGACCTCGCCGACACGTGGGCGCCGTACCTGACCATGAGCGAGGCGCTCAAGCTGGTGGCCCAGTCGTTCAAGGGCGACGTGAAGAAGCTGTCGTGCTGCGCGGCGTGACTCCGGCGGCATCCCCGGAAGAGCTGGTGGCCGGCGAGCCCGAAGGCGAGCGACGCGCCGGGCCCACGGGCGGGGAGGGCCTTTTCGGCGGTGGCGTCGCGGCGGGAGCGGTCGGCGCCGCCCCCGCCTTGGTCCCTGCCGTAATCGGGGCCTGCCTGTCGTGCGCCGGCGCCGGCACCGCAGCCGTTGCCGGTGCGACAGCCGCGGCCGGTCTGCGGGCCGGCGGGATGGCGCTGGGCGTGGCAGTCCTGGCCGCCGTGGTCGCCGTCCGCATCTTCCGGGTACGCCGGCGCTGCCCGGCGGGGCCGGCCCGGTCCCGGCGGATCGTCACCAGCGTGGCCTCGCTGGTTGCTTCGGCGGCGTTGACCTTCGCCGTCGTCGAGTGGCTCGTCGTCCCGCTGGTCTCCGCCAATGCCGGTCCGTCGACAGTCGAGCAGCTTCCCTAGGCCGAGGCGATGGCCGATCCGATACAGACACCGAGACGAGGAGCGACGACATGACGCATCCGGCGAACCCGCCCCACGACAGAGCCACTACCGGCGACAGGCCGACCAGGGGTGTCGCCCAGGTCGGTTTGGGCTTCGGCGCCGTGGCGTTGATGCTCCTGTGCTGCGCCGGTCCGGCCCTGTTGGCCGCCGGCGCCCTCGGCTCGCTGGGAGCCTTCCTCGGCAACCCCCTCGTCATCCTCGCCGCGTTTGTCGTGACGGCCGCTGCAGTGATCGGCGTCGGCCGTCGCAACTCCAGGGGCGCCGCCTGCTGCCCACCGGAGCACGATGGGCGGCCCGCGCACGACGACGCTCGGCAGCGCGGGTAGCCGACGATGGCTTCGGAGTCGAGGCAGGCCCGGCGGCCCGCCCGCCACACGGCCGACCCCGAGGTCGGTCCCCAACGACGCCCCTCGGGCAACCGCCCAAGGGCGGCGCGGAGGCGGACCGGTTGGTGGGCGACGGCCACCGGCATCGTGCTGGTCGCCGCGGCGCTGGTCGCCGTCGCGGTGAACCGCGGCAGCCCGGCGGGCCAGGACGGTGGACCCCGTCAGCCTTCGGGCGTCGCCGTGCACAGCAGGGGTGGCTTTGAGGTCGGCGACAAGGGACCCTCGTTCTCGGTCGTCACCAGCGCGGGCTCGACGTTCTCGCTGCCCGCACGCAAGCCCGCCGCGGTGTTCTTCATGGCGGGGTGGTGTGGCACGTGCGTTCCCGAGGCCCAGGCGTTGGCCGCCATCGACAAGGAGTTCGGTGACCGCGTGGCCATCGTGGCGGTGAGTGCCGACCCGACCGACTCGCCGGCGGCGCTGCGCCGCTTCGCCGACGCCGCCGGCGCCCGTTACGGCTTTGCCCACGACAAGGACGGCACCCTCGCCACCGCCTTGGGCGTGCGCTCGCTGGACACGACGGTCGTGGTCGACTCCGAGGGGCGGATCGTGTTCCGCGACGCGGTGCCCACCGACCAAGCAACGCTGCGCCGGGCGCTCTCGCTGGCCGGGCTGGCGTGACGCTCCTGGCCTTCGCCTTCGGCGCCGGCGCGCTGGCCACCGTGAACCCCTGCGGCTTCGCCGTGCTCCCCGCCTTCCTCGCCTACTACCTGGGCAACGAGGACCGGGCAGACGTCGGCGGCGACGGGGTCAGCCGCGTGGCCCAGGGCTTCGTGGTCGGGCTGGCGGTCAGCGGTGGGTTCGCCGCCGTGTTCACCGTCGCCGGCCTGTTGGTCTCTCTCGGGCTTCGCTCTCTCGTGAGCGCCGTCCCGTGGGCCGCCGTGGTCATCGGCGCCGCCCTGGTGGTGGCCGGGCTGGCCATGCTCGCCGGCCGGCGGGTGGGGCTCAACCTCGCCAAGGACGTGGGCCCGGGCACCGGCCGCAGCTGGTGGCGCATGTTCGTGTTCGGCGCCGGCTACGCGGTCGCCTCGCTGTCGTGCACGCTGGCTGTCCTGCTCGCCGTGGTGGCCCAGGCGCTCGCCACCTCCGACCCCCTCCAGATGCTCGGCGTGTTCGCCGCCTACGGCCTCGGTGCTGGGACCGTGCTCGTGGCGCTGTCGGTGTCGGCCGCAGTGGCCAAGGCGGCCCTGGTCCGGGGGGTCCGCCGCCTGCTGCCCGTCGTCGAGCGCATCGGGGGGGCGGTGCTCGTGGCGTCCGGCGCCTACCTGGTCGCTTACTGGCTCCCAGCTCTGCTGGGTTCCACTCGGCGCGGCGGCGGCGCCACCGACGGCTTCTCCGCCCGGCTGATGGCGTTTCTCGACGGGCAGCAGTCCGCACTGGCCGGCGTGGCAGCGTCGCTCGCCGTCGCTGGCGTGGCCCTCGCCCTGTGGTTGCACCGCCGTCAGCCCCGACCTGCCGGTACGCCGGAAGACGATGCCGACTGCTGCGCGGCGACGTCGATGACCGGGGAAGCCATTGAAGCTCGGATGCGCTGACGGGCTGCACGTCCCGAGGGGTACAACGACCTCGCGGCTCGAAACATGCGTGCCCTCGCGGTGCGCGGTGTAGTTCTCGGCTGACGCATCGCGGCAGACGCAAACGGACGCAGCGCGAACGAGCAGAGGAGGAGAGGTAATGGCTCTGGCGACGACCACCTGGGCACCGACACCGGCGAGCGGATGAGCGGCATGGCCACCGCGAAGGCGAGCGCCAACCGCTACCGGGCGGAGGGCGTCGAGGGCACCGAGCTGGGCGCTCAGTGAAGCCGTCGATGCCGCCACGCTGAGCCGCCTCATCGACGAGTGGCCGGTGGCGCCGAAGAAGGCCGCCGAGAAGCTGCTCGAGCACTACGGGCCTCCGAACGAGGCCACGGCCACCAAGCTGTTCTGGTACCGCAAGGGACCTTGGCGCCGGACGGTGCTCACCGCCGACGAGGTGGTCCACAACTTCCCGACGCCACACACCGACTTCCTCACCCAGTACGTCGGCTACCGCGTTCCCGTCGCGAAAACTGCCGAGCTCGTCGAGTTCGACGGCAGCGTGCTGGTCGACCGCACTGCCGGCGAGCTGGGTGCGCGCTGTGACGACGAGGCCTACAACACCTTGACGCTGAACCTCGCCCACGAGATCTTGACGGGGAAGCGCAATGTGGAGGAGGCCCGGAAGTTCTACGCCGAGACGGCTTCCGCGTACGTCATGGGGCGTCCGGCGCCCTATGCCGAACGGCTTCTGTTCGACATTGCGGAGCAGGGCGCCGGGGACCCCGACGAGACCATGATCGGAGGATCGCTGGCGCGCCAG
>JADDQY010000132.1 GCA_016781135.1 Actinomycetota bacterium | reverse complement strand
CCCACCGGGTGGACCCGCTACCTACACCACGTCATGGGACGCAAACGTCCCCTCGACGTCATCGACGAGGGCCGGCCACGGGATCTGCTCGCTCCGCTAGGCGTCGGCCATCTTCTGCTCAACGCTGGCATAGGGGGTTCGGTCGATCCCTGGTGGGCCTGGCGGACCAGCACGTCCAACGCGGGGACCTGATCGCCCCACTCGGCATGGAGTCGCTCGAGCGGCTCCACCGAGCCGATGGCCACCGGTCAGGTGAGCGAATCCGAAGATGCAGGAGGGTTGGCCGGTCGCGAATTGCCGCCAGCGAGAGCTTGCCGCCGCCGACTCGAGGCAACTCAAACTCGGGGCCGGGAGCGCCGGGACGCACGCACCGCAGACTCACCACCCCGCCACCTCCTCGACCAGATGGTGGCCTCCCGTCGCCGGGCCGTCTCATGCGGCTGTCCGGGCGCGCTCTCGAGGAGGCTGTCACCCAGCCGGTCCTCGCATCAGTGACGCACGCAGCTGCTCGATCTCGGGCACGCACGCTACCGGATGGGGTGAGCGGCAGCTCGTGCTCCGCATCAGGCCACACCGCGAGGCTCACGTGAGCTGGGCCTCGGCCACGTGGCGGAGGAACGCCAGGTCGACAACTGCGTCGTCGGTGCGGGCGATCAGTTGGATGGGGACCGCCACGTCCTCGATCCACCCCGCGGCGCCGGCAGCGATGATGACCTTGGCCAGCGTCTGGGAGTAGGACGGTAGGTGCTCGAACCGGTCTTCGGCCAGCGGCCGGGGCAACTCCGGCCGCAGCATGCGTCCCAGGCGTCCTGCGGGGTCCCGGTGCTCGCACATCCAGTCGCAGACGGCTTCCGACAACGACGGGGTGGCGACGAAGAGCCCGACCAAAGGGTTCCCTCGCCGGAGCCACCGGCGGGCGGCGGCCTCGTCGGCGTAGAGCGGCGGCGAGAAGGCCACGATGCCGGCGACCCGGTCGGGATGGCGCCGTGCAGCTGGATGGCCACCAAACAGCCGAGCGAGTGGGCGCTCGAGGCGTCGCCGAATCCGGTCGTGCCCGACTTGGCGAGGCCGTCGATCCGGTCACTGTGAAGCTGGGCTGGGGGACGCTCACGGCAGCCAGAAGCTCCATGTGGCTCCCGTCGAGTCCGCGGGCCACTCCAGCAGCTCGCGCGCGGAACTGGACTGGATCGATGTTTCAGTGGGCCCGCCTGGGCCTGGCTCGAGCGGTGTCGGGGCCTCTGCCGCAGCAGAATCCACGCCGCCACTGTCTCCCCGGTCCGCGGTCGGTTTGAAGCGTCACCGCCGAGTGCTGCGGTACTCACCAGCCATGGAGGAAGCATTCTCACTTCAAGCGATGGGGCGCTCCATACCTGCTGCTCGCTCTGTTCCTTGCGTCGTGGGCGGCACAATTCGTCGCGATGCTCGTCGAGATCGGCAACGAAGCGCAACAGCTCGGGCAGCCGTTCTCGATGGAAGAATCCTGGCCTCGGTTCTTCAGCGCTACCTTCGAGAACTGGCAGAGCGAGTGGTTGCAACTCCTCGTTCAGGCGGTCGTGTTGCTGGGAATGAAGCATGTGTTGTTCCAAGGCCGACGCGCTCGACATGGAACAGGTGCAGCTTGATCTTGCAGAGATCAAGGAGCATCTCGGGATCCCCCCGCGCATGACGCGACCAAGTCAGAGCTCGAAGACGCGCGAGAGGTCCGAGCCAGCAGCCGAGAGTGAGGGGATGAAGTGAGGGTCTGATCGAGGGCGACCACCGCCGCCGGCGGGGATGAGACCAGCTGCTAGGACACACACCAAGACCCGAGGACGAGTCCCCGGGTCTTGGTGTGACTCAGCTCCGTGCTACCTACTTCGCCTTCGCGATCGCCATCCCTAAGAACATTCCGATGATGAGGCCGGCGCTGCCGGCGACCATGGTGGCCCATGTGCCGGCCTGCGCAGCAGTCTGAGTCGCTTGAGCTCCCGCCAGCGTGGCGGCCTGCGCTGCTCCCGCGCTCTCCAGGGCGTGGACCCGCTCGAGAAGCTGGTCTTGGTCCATAGGCACTCGTTGTTCCTCCTGATCTTGATCGTCACCGTTCATCGGCACTCACGCTCCGGCGCAGACAATGTCCTTCCACCTCAGTGTGGACTCCGTGGAGTTACCTTCCCCGGATTCCGGTACCCCGCTGGATCGTTGGGGCAAACCGTCGGCAGCCACGCGCAAGTGGGACGGCTCCGATTGCAGCGAGTGCCACGGCCAGCCGCGACAAGATCGTTGGGTCGCCATTTCGGCGCGCCCGCTCATTCCTGGGCGCGGAGGAGCACCATCGCAGCCCGGAGGATACGACGGACCTCGACGTGGAGCGCGTCTCGCAGAAAAACGTACTCCAGGCCCGACGCTGATGTGCTGCCTGGTGTGGAAGCGGTCACGGGTAAGCGAACGTGGCATCAGGCGCGCGTGAGGGAAGGGCGTGTAGGCCACCGCTACTACTCCCACTCGGCCCCGGCCCCGACCGAAGCATTCGTCGGGCGCAGAACCGACCACGTCGCTCGGCGCCACCGATCTACTGACCGGTAGCGATCGTTTTCCTGGTGGATCATTACGATGATTGTCCAGGTCAGCCCGTGAGGCATCCCTCCCGCCCTCTTTCTTGTGTGCTGCGCACTGCCCGATGCAGACTCGCGAGCCATGGCTCAGACCAGGAAGCGGGTGGCGGTCGTTGGCGCTGGGTGGGCGGGGGCGATCACCGCCGAACGACTGGGCTCGCACGGCGTTGACGTCGAGGTGTTCGAGCGCGCGGCCAATGTGGGGGGGCACTCCCGTAGCGAGACGCTGAACGGCGTCGTCTACGAGCCGAACGGTGCCCACATCTTCCACACCTCCAACGAGAAGGTCGCAGCGTACGTCCAGCGGTTCGGACTGTCACGTCCTTACGGGCACTGCGTGATGACGCAGGTTCACATCGGCGACGACGACGCCTTGACCCTGCTGTCTTGGCCGCCTCAGCTCGAGGAGCTCCGCGAGCTGCCGGTCTGGCCCACGATCGAGAAGGAACTGGCAGGCCTTCCCGACGAGCCGGCGGGCGACGACTTCGAGACGTTCGTGAAGTCCCTCATGGGCCCGACCTTGTACGACCTGTTCATCCGCGACTACACGGCGAAGCAGTGGGGAAGGCCGGCGACCGAGCTGTCAAGCAGCTTTGCCCCCAAGCGGATCGAGCTCCGGAACGACGGCTACCGGCGGCTGTTTCGTGACCAATGGGAGTTCTTTCCGCCGAACGGCGTGAACAGTGTGATCGAAGGTGTGCTCGCCAACACTTCGGTGACGTGTGGCGCCGAGCTGGTGCTCGACGACCTCGCCGGCATGCAGGCCGACTTCGACGCGTTCGTGGTGACAGCACCCCTCGACAGGCTGCTCGGTCGCGATGGTGAGCTGGAGTGGCGCGGCGTCCACCTCCGGTCGCGCTACATCCCGGTCGAGCGATCGGAGGACACTCGCACCGCCGCCTATGTCGTGAACTGGCCCGACGCCAGGTACCCGTTCACGCGGACCATCGAGACCAAGCACGCGACCGGCCAGCGCATTACCGGGACGGTAGTGAGTGAGGAGTACCCGGGAGCCCCGGCGAGGCACTATCCCATCCCCACGGTCGACCGCCGTTTCGAAGTCCTGAACGAGCGATACAAGGACGAGGTTCGCAACGTTCTTGATCGCCCCGTGTACTTCTGCGGCCGGCTGGCCAACTACCTCTACATCAACCAGGACCAGGCGATCGAGCAGGGCTTCGCCTGTAGCGCCGAAGTCCTGGGGGATCTCGCCGGTTCCACTTGATGAGATCGCTGCCCTTTGCGGCTTCGTGTCGTACGGCGACGAGGGGCCCAAGAACCGACCAAGTCCAGGTCGCAGCTAGCACCGCCACAGGCGACCGCCACAGGCACGCCTCCGTCCCTCGGCTTTCGCAGCCCGTAGGCCTTTGCCAGGTTGCCTCGTGGGTCAGGCACGACCGCGACCTCGGGGGCACAGGAAGCGACGGGGCGGGCGACCACCACAACCACGTCGGGCTCGCCGTGGAGAACAGCGTCGGTGAGGGCGTGACGTAGCGCCTGCAACCCGGCCGGGCGGACGAAGAACACCACCGCGCATGGCCCTGCCTGGGGACATCCTCGGTGACCGGCGGCGCGGGCAAGGGCAGCTCACCCAGGTCGAGGAGCCCGGGTCGCTGGTGGGCGGGATCAGGATCGTCGAGTGGGCCAGCGGACGTCCGGGCGACGGCCAGCAGCGCACCGAAGCCGACGGCCACCACCAACCAGACCACGACCAGAGGTCGTCGCGACGAGGATCTCACTCCGGGGATCCGACCTGGATCAGAAGGTGGCGTAGCGTGGCGGCAGCAGGGGGCGCCGAGGGAGACCAGATCACGTTGACTCCGGCACGTCGCGTTGGGAGCACTTTTGGGAGCCGGCGCCGCCTTCGCCGGTTCAGCACTCCGCACCTCTCGATTGTCCGGACGAATCATCTGGGCACCACCGGCCGGCGGCCTGGGCATAGCCACCCTCGCCTACCGTGTCGCTGGCAGGGGCCTCCCTGCGACGGTCCTCCTCCACGGCTTGTTCGCCTCCGGGCGCTACTGGGGAGGCGCCTACGACGCCCTTGCAGGGGAGGCGACACTGCTGGTGCCGGACCTGGCCGGCTTTGGCCGTTCTCTCGACGTGGCGGACGGCTTAGGGCCCGAGGCGCACGCCGATATGGTGGCGCGCACCGCTGTTTAGGTCGGGGTGGCGGGCGAGCCAGCCGTCATCGGCGCCCACTCGCTCGGCTGCCTGGTCGCCGTCGAGGTGGCACGGCGCCATCCTGGCCTGGTCGGCGGCATCGTGGCCTTCTCCCCCCGCTCTACGCGAACGAGGCCGTCGCCCGGCGGTACATGAGCCGAGCGCACCCCCTCATCCGGCTCTTCGTCGCCCGACCGTCGTTGTCCCAAGCTGTCTGCGACTGATGTGCGAGCACCACAGGTTGGCCCGATGGCTGGGACGGTTGCTCCGGCCTGAGCTGCCCAGGCCGCTGGCTGAAGACCGCTTCAAGCACACCTACCGCTCCTACTCCCAGACGCTGGCCAAGGTGATCCTCGCTGCCGGTGCCGCAAGCTGGATCGAGGACGTGGCCGTTCCCATCCACCTGGTCGCTGGCACCGACGACGACCTGCTCGACCGGCTGCTCCTGGGCCAGTTGGCCGAGTCCTACCCTCACGTCAGCCTCTCGCTGTGGACACATGCCGAGCACGAGCTGCCGCTCACGCACCCAGCGAGGTGCGTCGCCGAGATCCAGCAGCTGCGCGCGTCGCTGCTGATGCAGGCTGGATGAACCGTTCTCGAGCGCAACGAGTCAGCGGCATGACCCGACGCAGCGACGGGGAGGACGCGACCATGCGCGCCGCCGACGCCTCTGCTTACAACTACACCCGGTTCCGTCGGCACCATCTGGTCGACGAGGTCGCCGCAGCCGTGAGCCTTCGCGGCGTGCGTCCCGGCGCTCCCGCACCCGACTTCGAGCTGCCTCGAGTCGGCGGCGGCATGCTCTCGCTGGCGGCGCTTCGCGACCGGCCCACGGTCCTCCACTTCGGATCGTTCACCCGACCGGTGGCCATCGGCTCGGTCGAGCCGCTCAAGCGCCTCCACGACCTTTGGGGCCACCGCGTCCACTTCGTCGACGTAGTCGTCCGCCAAGCCCATCCAGGACCGGCTGAGCCAGCTTATGTAAGCCATGAGCAGAAGATGGCCGGCGCCGAGCGCTACCAGCGCAGCGAGCAGATCCCGTGGCCGGTTGTCGTGGATGACCTCGAGGGGACGCTGCACCAGGCCTACGGAGGGTTGGCCAACCCGACCTACCTCATCGGCACGGACGGCCGCGTCTCGTTCTATGCCCCGGTGACCGGTGCTCCTCGGCTCCACCGAGCCCTGGAGGAGCTGATGGCCGGGGAAGGCCGGGGCATGGTCTCAGGAGGCATCGACCTGGTTCCCCACCTGCTGTCGACGTTCACCGATGGCTGGCGGGCGCTGGATCGAGGACGGCCGCAGAGCGCCGAGGACCTTTCTCGAGCCCTTCCCGGCAGCGTCGGGCTCCTCCGCCTGGGCCGGCTCGTGCGCCCCGTGCTGGCCCGCTGTCGCTGCGGGGCCGGCCCCTTCCCGGAACGATCCAGGCCGCGCTTGCCGGTGCCGTGGCCACCGCCTTGTGCGTGCGCTCGCGGCCTCGAAACCGGTGGCGAGGAGGGCTCGAGGGTCGATGACGCCCTCAGGGCGTTCTTCCCAGCGCCCGACGCCGTCGATCGAACTCATCGTCGTCGATCTCGCCTCGGGCGTAGCGCTCTTCCAGGATTTCGGACGCCCTCGGGGTTCCGACTGCGTCCGTCGCGGAGGCCTCGTGAACCGGCTTCCACAGGGCCCGGACCAACAGGATGGCGCCGGCGACGACCGTGAAGAGGAACAGGGCCGCCAACAGCAGGTAGCTGAAGAGAAAGGCGCCCATCCCGTCCATCATCCCGTGGCGCATCATTGGCCGTCCTCCTTGGGCGCTCGGGAGGGGCGACAGGGGTAGAGCTTGTTTCCCCTTCCTTCTTGCCGGTGGCCATCATCCGCATCATCAGGAACATCGAGAGCGGGCAGGCAGCGAGGATCAAGAGCGGCAACGCCGCGTAGAAGAGGTCGGGAAGCAGAAGGTAGATGGCGAGGGCGACCGCCGCGAGCGCCGCCGCGATCTTGGCATTGATGTGCATGGAGCGGTCCTTTCCAGATGGTCGGGTAGGTGGCGCCAACTGCGAACAAAGGTGAGGCTCGGGCAGGGGTCGGATTCACGGTTCGTCTCGATAGACGAGGCGCCAGGTGGCGCCGTCGTCGTCGGAGCGGTAGATCCCGGTGGTGCCGTCCTCGAGGGCGGCGGCGTAGAGCACGCCGTCGCGGGCCAGCATGGCCTCGGGCTGACCGGGGAGGCCACCCACCCGCTGCCAGGTGGCAGCGGTCTGCTCACGTCGGTGAACGGTGCCGTCGGGCTCGACGCCCCACAGCCCCATCTCGGGACCCCATGAGAGCGCCACCAGCCCAGGGCTGTCGACCGGTTGCCAGGTGCGACCACCGTCGACGCTGTCGAGCAGGCCCTCGGGGCTGGCGGCAACCACGTGGTCGGGAGCGGCCGGGTCGACGGCGAAGTCGAACAATTGGAGCGTGGAGCGCGTGTCCCAGGTGGTGAGGTCGTCGGACACCATGAAGCGGCCAGAGGTGGAGTCCCAGCCATAGACCCGCCCGTGGGTGAAGGCCAGCGCGTGGAAGTCGGCCTCGCCGGAGAGCGACACGGTCGTCCACGTCTTGCCGGCGTCGGTGCTCTCGATGAGACCGAGGAGCGGGGGCTGGCCGGCCTGCAGCGAGGCGACATCGGGGTGGCCGCTTCCGAGGAAGCGGTCGGGTCCGGCGACGGTGAAGCCCATGGTGTCCTGGTAGCTCTCACCGACCCGCTCAGCCTGGCCCTGCCTAGGGATGCGGAAGGTCCCGGTATGGGTGGCGACGTAAAGGGATCCGTCGGCAGAGTTGACGCCGAGGCCGTGGACGTGAGCGACTCCGGTGTCGCGTGCGGCGCTCGGCTGTCCCCCCTCGTCGCCACCGGGGCGCCCCAGGGCCCACACGAGCGCAGGCACCGCCGCCACGAGGACGACGACGACCAGCAGCGTCGAGCCGCTCATCCCAAGGTGCCGTCGTGGAGACGCGTTCGTCTTCTTGCTCTTCTTGGTCACGAGATGCTCCCGGGTCGAGAGGTGGAAGGCGCCGACGAAGGCGACGCTCGGTCGACCATGCGCGGTGACCAGCGGACGGTGGCCCGAGCAGATGCAGGACGGCACCGGCAAGATCGACGCGCATGGCACCCTGTGGGGGCGCGCGCGAGCCTCAGGCGAACTGCGGTGGTCGCTCGAAGACGGCGGCGCGCAGGAGGCCGGTCTTGACTACGAACCGAGCCCGCACACGCTGAGCCATGAGCATCGCGACGTAGGCCAAGCTTACGAGCATCGCGAACGCACACAGTGCGCCAGCGGCCGTGCCCAGATCGCAGTCGCCGCAGTGGGCCGTCGTCATCCCTGGCATCAGTACGGGCAGGCCGATCACGACCAGCAGGACCACCAGGGCCACGAGGAGCACCTTCTTCATGACACGACCACGCTACAACCCTGGCTTCGGAGCCGACGGTCGCAGCGCGAGGCGGTGAAGGAACCCTCGGAAGAGTTTGGCTCACCCGACGGCCGACCGCTCGCGGTGGCCGTCGACGCCCGTACGACCCCTCTGAGGACCGCGAGCAGCCGCGACGAATGTGGTCTATTTGTGCTCTGTCGGCGCCGAACGGCAACCACCGAAAGTGAGAAAGGGACTGTGACCAGCACCTTCTCTGGTCGGGAAGGCGGGATTCGAACCCGCGACCTCAGCGTCCCGAACGCTGCGCGCTAACCAAGCTGCGCTACTTCCCGCCTTGACGAGCCTACCCGGGCGGACCGACGGTGGCGCTGCTCCGAGGGGCACCGGTGGGGTCGAGGTAGGTCCCCCCGTCGAGCAAGGCGGCGACGGCTCGGCGGAGGCGGATGGGGTCGAGCGGCTTCATCACCCAGCCGTCGGCGCCCGAGCGTCGGGCGAGGAACACGTCGGCCCGCCGGTCGAGCAGCAGCAGCACGGGGACGGGCTCGAGGCGGTCCGCGCCTTGCTCCAGACGCAGGGCGAGGCAGGTAGCGAAGCCGCCCATGTTGCCCATCTGCTGGTCGAGCACGACCAGATCGGGGCGCTGGCGCGAGATCTCCGGCAGCACCTCGACGCCGGTGGGGACCGTGCGCGTGGTGGTGCCCGAGCCGGCGATGGCGGCGGTCACTTCGTCGACCACCGACGGCGAATCGCTGGCGATCAGGACGTCGGGCATGGCGACGAAGCGTACTCATGGCGGTCCGGGAGGGTCGCCGACGGAGGTCCGATGGGTAGGGTGAGCCGGCGGGTACACCACCTACGTCCCCGTCGCCGCCTGCCTTCGGAGGTCCTCGTGCTCGAGATCAACGTTGACCAGTCCGGGGAATACACCGTCTGTCGCCCTGTCGGAGAGCTCGACGCGTTCACTGTGGGGCAGTTTCGGGAGACGCTCACCGAGCTCGGCGGCGGCCTGCGCCTGCTGATCGACCTGTCCGGCGTGCCCTTCCTCGACTCCGCCGGACTGGGGGCGCTCATCGGTGGGGTACGGCGATCTCGAGAGGCTGGAGGCGATGTCGCCGTCTACGGCGCCCGCCCAGCCGTTGCCCGTCTGCTGCACACCACCGGCTTCGACCGGGTGGCCTCGGTGTCGACCAGCGAGCAGGAAGCCGCTGCTGCCCTCTCCGACGGGTCCTGAACCTCGATCGCCCGGAGGGCAGTGCTCGGCGCAGCGGCCCGTCCGTCGTCGCCGCCGGGCCGTCGGGTAGTGACCGAACGAGGTCAGCGGCCGAACAGGTGGCCGGCGATGCGGTCGAGCCCGGCCAGGTCGTGCACGTCGTCTTCCAACAGCGGCACCCGGGTGACCGGAGCCGGGGCCACCTGCGCGGCCAGCTCGACCAGGTTGGCGTCCTCGCCGTCGGCGACGGCCCGGAGATCGGCCAGGTTGGTGTAGAGCGGCTCCAACGCGGTGCCGGCCGCCCGGCGAGTGCGCTCTCGTTCGGATTCGGCGTGGTCCCGGGTGAAGCGGGGGTGGACTCGGTTGATGACGAGCGCGGCAACGGCAATGTTCGACTCGCTCAGCCGGCCGGCGAAGAACCTCGCTTCGGCGACCGCGTCGCTGCGGGGCGACGCCACCAGCACGAAGGCCGTGCCCTCGGCGCCGAGCAGGTCCTGCACGGCCTCGGCCCGCTGCCGAAAGCCCTCTTCCATCCCCTCGAAGGCGCTGAAGAAGGCGAGGGCGTCGTCGAGCACCTCACCGCCGACCACCTTGGAGACGGTGCGCACGAAGGCCTGAGCGGCCAGGTGCACCGCTCGGAGGTAGGCCCGGGTCGGCGTCATCAGCATCCGGTAGAGCCGGTGGTCGAGGAAGGTGGTGAGACGCCGGGAGGCGTCGATGAAGTCGAGGGCGTGGTGGGCCGGAGGGGTGTCGACCACGACCAGGTCAAATCGGCCCTCGTCGTGCAGCTCGTAGAGCTTCTCGCCGGCCATGTACTCCTGTGTGCCTGACAGGGCGCCGGAGATGTTGCGGTAGAAGCGATTGCCGAGGATGCGCTGAACCTGGGCGTCGTCGGTGCTGTGCTTGACCACCAGGTCGTCGAAGGTGGACTTGGTGTCGAGCATCATCGCCCACAGCTCCCCGGGCCAGTCGCCCTCGATCCGGATGGGGGTGTTGGCGAGCGAGCCGATGCCGAGGGTGTCGGCCAGGCGCTTCGCCGGGTCGATCGTCACCACGACCGCCCGCCGGCCCTGCCTGGCGCCCTGCAACGCCAAGGTGGCGGCGGTGGTGGTCTTGCCCACCCCTCCCGAGCCGCAGCAGACGAGGATGCCGGCGCGGTCGACGAGGCGCTCGAGATCGGGCGCGGCCGTCATCGGCACCAAGCTCCAGCGGGCGGGACCGGGTCAGGGAGCCTGACGACCTCGTCAGCCAGGGCGTCGGCGAGGACATCGACGTGGGCCGGTCCGAGGCTGGCATCGAACAGGAACGGGAGCCGGAGCTGGGGGATCGGGAGCAGTTCGGCCAGGCGCTCGACCTGGGCGTGCTGCAGCACCTGCCGGTGCCGACGGAAGCTGGCTGCCGCCGACAGCGCCGGCTCGTCGCCGGGGCGCAGGGTGATCCCGGCGGCGGCGGCTGCCTCGGCCGGGGAGATGTCCAGGCCGGGCACCGTCGGGTACACCCCGTTGACCACGACGGGTCCCAGGCTCACGCCTACTCGGTCCTCGAGGCTGAACGCGGTCTCCACCAGCTCGTTGACCGGTGTCTCCTCGGGAAGGGTGACCAGCACCACCGTGGTGCGTTCGGGATCGGTGAGCAGCTCCAGCACGTCACGGGCTTGGGCGTTGATGGGCCCGACGCGCACGGCATCGAGCAACCCCCGCACCGAGAGCAAGAAGGTGATGGCGTGGCCGGCAGCCGGCGCATCGATCACGATGAGGTCGGCGGCGCCGCTGCGCTCCAGGGCCTTCACCTTGCCGAGGATGAGGATGTCCTTGATCCCCGGGGCCGCCGTCGACACCACGTCCATGGCGCCGGTCGACACCAGGCGCTTGGAGATGCGGCGGAGCCCGTGGTCCTCGAGGTACTCGAGCAGGGCGTCGTCGGGCGTGATGGTCCGCCCCCGCACCTCGCCGACCGTTCCCGCCGCCGGCGCGAGCATCGACTCCACGTAGGTGAGCGGTGGCCGGCCGAACAGCGACGCCAGGCTCGAGGTGCGCTCCACTTGCACCACCAGGGCGCTCAGGCCCTGGCGGGCGGCCATGCGGGCAAGGGCGGCAGACACGGTCGTCTTGCCCACGCCACCCTTCCCGGCAACGATGACGACTCGGGATGCACGCAGGAACTGAGTGGGGTCCACGACTTCCTCTCCCGGGGGGACGGCGGGGCAGGTTACTTCCGGCGTGCCTCGTCCTCGCTGCCGGGCTGTGGATGGCGGGCCCGGTCGGGGCGCAAGAGGGCGACGCCCGGCCGTCGTTTGTGAACGTGGTGCAGGTCTCGGGCTACCTGGACCCCGTGCTCGCCGACTTCCTCGGCGACGCCATCGCCGAGAGCGAACAAGGGGGTGCCGAAGCGCTCGTCATCCAGCTCGACAGCCCAGGATCGGTCCTGCCCACCGCCGAGCTCGATGCCCTGGAGTTCCGCGTCGCCCACGCCCGGGTCCCCATCGCCGTGTGGGTGGGTGAGAGCGGGGCCGAGGCGCTCGGTGGGGCGGCCAGCCTGGCGCTCGCTGCCCCGCTGGCAGGCATGGCGCCCGAGTCCCGACTCGGGCTCGTCCCCGAGCCCATCTTCGGCGAGGCCCCAGCGGCGCTGCGGCGGGGCACGGTCGGGCCGGAGGAGGCGCTCGAGCTCGGGTTGGTGGAGTTGAACGCGGAGGAGTCGGCCGTGCTCGGGAGCTTCATCGCCGCCCTCGACGGTCGGGAGGTGGCCGGTGCGAAACTGCAGACGGCCACGTTCGAGCCGGTCGAGGGAGGTCCGCCGAGCGCCGACCTCACCGTCGACGCCCGCTTGGCCAAGCTCGACCTCGTACCCCGGCTGCTGCACACGGTGGCCAGCCCTCCGGTGGCCTACCTGTTGTTGTCGGCGGCGTTGGTGCTCGTGGTCTTCGAGTTCTTCACCGCCGGGGTGGGCGTCGCCGGGTTGGTGGGGGCGGGGTGCGGCGTCCTGGCGGCGTACGGGCTAGCCGTGTTGCCCACCTCCCCGATCGGGCTCGCCCTCCTCGGGCTCGGGGTGTTCGGCTTCGCCGTCGACGTGCAGACCGGGGTGCCGCGGTTCTGGACCGGGGTGGGTGTGGTCGCGTTCACCGTGGGTTCGCTCGTGCTCTTCGACGGCGTCGCCATCGGGTGGTTGCCCCTCGTCGCCGGGGTAGTGGGGGTGGTGCTCATGATGCTCGCCGGTCTGCCGTCCACCGTGCGAAGCCGCTTCTCCACCCCCACGGTGGGCCGCGAGTCGATGATCGGTGAGATGGGCGAGGCGGTGGCCGAAGCAGCGCCCGACGGGGTGGTGCGGGTGCGCGACGCCTTGTGGCCGGCCCGGACCAACCGGGCGACGCCGATCGCCGTCGGCCAGCGGGTCCGAGTGGTCGGCATCGACGGGCCGCTGCTCGAGGTCGAACCCGAAGAGGGGGGCGCCAAGGACTATCGAGAGCGAGGGAGACGGTCGAAGCCCCAGCAGGAGGCTCCGGCCGGCGGGGAGCAGGGAGGGGAGGCGTGAGGGCCACGGTCGCGATGACGACAGCGCTGGTGGCGCTGGTGCTCGGCGTGGCGGGGTGCGGCGAGGAGGGTTCGGATCTCACCAACGCCGGCGAGGTCGAGATCCGGGCCATCGACTACGCCTTCGACGGTGTGCCCCGGTCGGTGCCGTCGGGCACCCAGCTCGTGCTCACCAACGCCTCCGACCAGGAGTTCCACGAGATGGTCGTGGTCCGCATCGACGACCCTCAGAACCGCCCCCTGGGCCAGCTCATCGACCTTCCCTCCGAGGAGATCCGCGGGTTGGTGCGCCGCCAGGGCGTGCTCGGGGCACTTCCGGGTGAGGACGGGGTGAGGTTGCGCGGCGACACCAGTCTCGGCGAGCCCGGGCGTTACGGACTGGTGTGCTTCATCCCGGTCGGGGCCGACCCCGCCGCCTACCGAGGCTTGGTCGAGGCCGAGGTGCCGGGCGACGTCCAGCCGCCCGAGGTCCAAGGCGGTCCGTCTCACGCCAGCCGGGGCATGTTCGCCGAGCTCACCGTGGAGTGACCGACCACCCTTGCTGGGCTCGGGCCTGCTTCGTTAGCGTGCGGCTCCCGTAGCGGCAGGAGGGGGACCGATGGCCGGCGCAGTTCTCACCAACGAGCGGTGGCAAACCCGCGCCGCTTGTCGGGACCGGCACGCGTCGGTCTTCTTTCCACCCTCACAGGGCGAGCGCAACAACGACAGGTCCGAACGGGAGCGACTGGCCAAGGCCATTTGCACGAGGTGCCCCGTGCGCCAGCCCTGCCTCGACTACGCCGTGCGCATCCGAGAACCGTACGGGATCTGGGGCGGCATGAACGAGGTGGAGCGCAGGCTGCTGCTGTAGGGCACTCGGCTTCGCCCGGCCGGACGGGGGCGTCGGGGAGCGGGCGGTCAGCGCTCGAGCGAGGGCAGACGGGGACCGCCGATCCGCAGGTCGCCACGTCGCCGGGTGATCCCCCGACCGTCGAGCAGGGTCAGCAGGGGCAGGAGGAACTTCCGGCTGGTGCCGAGCGCGTCACGGATCTGGGCGACGGTGACGCCCTCCGGGTGCTCCGCCAACAAACCGGCCACGGCCACGGCGGCGGTGTCGAGGGCCGACGGGGCGAAGTGGGTGCCCTCGCTCTCGAGCACCAGGCCCCGGCGGATCAGCTCCCGCAGCTCCTGGCGATCGACGCCGGCGGGAGGCGGAGGAGCGAAGGGCGACGCCTCGAGCGCCGCCGAGTACGGGTGGTCGGCCAACGGGTCGACCGCAGCCCGCCGCCGGGCCCGACCGGCGTCGACCTCGACGTCGTCGAGGGTGCTCAGCACCGCTCGCTGGCGGGGGTCGAGGCCGGCCACGTCGAGGCCGAGTGGCCCGGCGGCGTCCACGGCGGCGTCGACCGCCGCGCGCAGGGCCTCCAGCGCCCGGGGATCGACCACCCAGGGCCCGAGGTCGGCGGGCCGAGCCGCGCCGGTGAGACGCTCGAGCACGTCCGCTTCGATCCAGCCACGCTCGGCCACCACACGGTCGACGGAGCGGTCCGGGCGGGCCCGCGACGCCGGCAGCACGGGGTCGACATCGAGGACCTCGCCGCCACCCACGGTCTCGGACCGGCCCGTCTCCCGAAGCACGAAGCGGTCGCCGGGAACGAGCGGCAAGGCCTCGGCCAGGTGGAGTCGCACCAGGCCCGACCCGCCGGGCTCCAGCGCCGACCGGCCCAGCACCCTCAGACGGACCGGGTGCTCACCCGAGCCCAGGTAGGCCACGTAGGCCCCCCGCCGCGACACCTCGTGGTCGAGGCCGCTGAGCACGGCCAAGCTGGCGTCGAGCCGACGGGTGAGGTGCCACTGTCGGGGTCGGATCAGCGCCTGGCCGCGCTCGACGTCGTCGTGGCTGACCCCGACCAGGTTGACCGCCACCCGCCGTCCGGGTCCGACCCCGGGCAGGGACTCCTGGTGGCTCTGCAGGCTGCGCACCCTGACCGGGCGAGATCCGGGCACGAGCTCCAGTTCGTCGTCGACGGCCAGGCTCCCGCCGGTGAGGGTGCCCGTGACCACCGTGCCTGACCCCTTGGCGGCGAAGCTGCGGTCGACCCAGAGCCGGGGCCGCTGGGCGTCGGTGGCCACCGGAGTGGTGCCGAGGAGCCCGTCGAGCCCGAGGCGCAGGTCCTCGAGACCTTGGCCGGTGAGCGAATCGACCTCGACGACGGCGGCGTCTTCCAGGAAGGTGCCGGCGACGTGGTCGGTGACATCCATGCGGGCCAGCTCGCGGTGGTCGTCGTCGACGACCGCGACCTTGGTGAGCGCGATCAGGCCGTGGCTGATCCCGAGCAGCTCGAGGATGCGCAGGTGCTCCTCGGACTGCGGCTTCCACCCTTCAGTGGCGGCGACCACGAACAAGCAGGCGTCGACCGCGCCGACCCCGGCGAGCATGTTCTTGAGGAAGCGGACGTGGCCGGGCACGTCCACGAAGGCCACCCCGCGGCCTGAGGGCAAGCTGGCCCAAGCGAACCCGAGGTCGATGGTGAGCCCTCGGGCCTTCTCTTCCTCGAAGCGGTCGGGGTCGATCCCGGTCAGGGCGCGCACCAGCGTCGACTTGCCGTGGTCGACGTGGCCGGCGGTGGCCACCACGTGGGTGGCGGTCACGGTCGTGGCGAGACGAGCGCGGCGTCGGAGTCGCCGGCGGAGCGATTGGCACTCAGAAGTCCGGCCAGGGCCCGGGAGAGCACGGCATCGTCGCTCGGGTCGACGGTGCGCAGGTCACACACGGTCACGCCGTCGACGACCCGGGCCACCACCGGGCGAGGACCGGCTCGCAACGTGGCGGTGTGGTCACCGTCGACGGCGACGCCGACCGAGGAAATCTCCACGCCGGGCAGGGTGCCGCCCCCCGTGACCGCGGCGCACGCCACGGGCCGGCCGGCACCGAGCGCCGCCGCCCGCCCACGAAGGGCTTCGAGCGGGGTGGTGGCCATGCGCCAGAAGGGGATGCCGTCGCCGTGGCGACGGAGGTAGGCGAGGGCCACCTCCTGCAGGGCGTTGAGCACCAGGCCCCCGGGGCGCAGGGCCCGGGCCAGGGGGTGGCGAGCACAGGCGGCGACGAGGTCGGCCCGCCCGGCGATGATCCCGGCCTGGGGGCCGCCCAGCAGCTTGTCGCCGGAGAACGTGACGAGGTGGGCACCGGCGGCCAGGGTCTGGCGGGCGGCGGGCTCGCCGGCCAGCCACGCCGGCGGCCCGCTCCGCAACCACGGGGTGGTGGCGTCGAGCAGCCCCGAGCCGATGTCGGCCACCACCGGGGGCCCGATGCCGGCGAGGGCGTCGACGGCCACGTCCTCGGTGAAGCCGGTGATGCGGTAGTTGGAGGCATGGACCTTGAGCACGAGGGTGACGTCGGCGCCGGGGCGGTCGATCGCCGCCTGGTAGTCGGCCAGGCGGGTGCGGTTGGTGGTGCCGACCTCGACCATGCGGGCCCCCGATTGCTCGAGGACCTCGGGGATGCGGAACCCCCCACCGATCTCGACCAACTCCCCGCGGCTCACGACCACCTCTCGGCCCCGGGCGAGAGCGGCGAGCACGAGGACCACGGCGGCCGCGCAGTTGTTGACCACCATGGCCGCCTCGGCCCCGGACGCCCTGGCGAGCAGGGGGGCGGCCCGGTCCTGGCGCGACCCCCTCCGGCCGTCGTCGAGGTCGAGCTCGAGGTTGGCGTAAGTCGTGCCGGTAGAGGTGACGGCGACCGGCGCCCGGCCCAGGTTGGTGTGCAGCAGCACACCGGTGGCGTTGATCACCGGCTGCAGCAGCGCACGGCCGGCGGCAGCCGCTCGCCACTCGGCGGAGCCCGGGTCACCGGCGGCGATGGCTTCCCGGGCGGCGTCCACCAACAGCGGGTGCGGGAGCCCGGTGCTTGCCAGCGACCGGGCGAGGCTGTCGACCGACGGCGGTCGGGAGGGCGGGGCCACGATGCATTCTTACCTGGCATCGCCGGCGATCCACGGGGCGCCAGTCGCCGAAGGGGCCGGGACGCCGCTCCGTACACTTGCGCCGTGCGCTCCGTCGGGCGGTGGCTGGTGCTCGGCGTCGTCACCGCCATCGTCGTCCCGCTGGTCGGGGGGCTGGTGGTGTTCGCCGCCTTGCTGTTCCTCCCGCTGCCGGCCAGCCTCCCCGAGGCTCGACCCGGCGTCGAGGCCCGCATCAGCCGCATCTACGACATCAACGGGAACGAGATCGGCGTCTTCCGGCAGTTCGAGACCACCAAGCCGGTGGCGCCGGGCGAAATCCCCAAGGTGCTGAAGCAGGCGGTGGTGGCCGGCGAAGACCGCCGGTTCTACTCCCACAGCGGCGTCGACGTCTTCGGCACCCTGCGTGCCCTGTCCGCCGACGTCCGCAACCAGGGGGTGGTGCAGGGCGGCTCCACCATCACCCAGCAGTACGTCAAGAACGCCTACGTGGGTAGTGAGCGCACGCTGTCGCGCAAGGTGCGCGAGGCCATCATGGCCAGCCAGCTCGACCGCCAAGTCGACAAGGACGAGATCCTATTCCGCTACCTCGAGCGGATCTACCTCGGCGAGGGCGCCTACGGGGTGGGAGCGGCGGCGGAGACCTACTTCCACAAGCCGGTCGCCGACCTGACCCTCTCCGAGGCGGCCCTGCTGGCCGGGCTCATCCCGGCGCCGAGCCGCTACGAGCCTCGAGGCAACCCCGCCCTCGCCGAGGAGCGGCGCCTGGTCGTCCTCGACGCCATGCTCGAAGAGAGGATGATCACCGAGGAGGAGCACGCCGAAGCCGTCGCCCAACGGGTGTGGGTGGCCGGGCCCGGAGGGGAGCCGCCGCCTACCGGCGCCACCCTCGTGCACCCCCGGGAGCACGCCGAGACCCCCTACCCCTACTTCGTCGACTACCTCCAGCGCTACCTCACCCACCGCTACGGGGAGGATGCCGTCTATCAGCAGGGCTTGCGCATCTACACCACGCTCGACCCCCGGATGCAGACCGAGGCCGAACGTTCGGTTGACGAGACCCTCTCGGACACCGAACCGCCACTGGAGATGGCGCTGGTGGCGGTGGAGCCGTTCACCGGCTTCGTCAAGGCCGTGGTCGGTGGGCGCGACTTCAACGCCTCCCGGGTCAACCTCGCCCTCGGACCGCTGGGCGGCGGTACCGGACGCCAGCCCGGCTCGGCGTTCAAGCCCTTCGTGCTCGCCGAGGCCCTGCAACAGGGGATCCTGCCCAACCGCCAGTACTCCGGACCGAGTTCCGTGCGCGTCGGGAACTACACCGCCGAGAACTACGGCGGCACGTCCTATGGCGAGGTCGACCTGCGCGTCGCCACCGCGAAGTCGATCAACAGCGTCTACGTCAAGCTCATCAACGAGGTCGGCGTCCGCCAGACCATGGAGCTGGCCAAGCGCATGGGCATCAGCACCTCGGACTTCGACCCCGCCCGCCACGGGCTCGCCATCGCCCTCGGAGCTCTCGACGTCTCGCCCCTCGACATGGCGTCGGCGTTCGGGGTGTTCGCCGCCCGGGGGGAGCGGGCCGAGCCAACCCCGGTGGTGCGGGTGCTCGACGGCGCGGGCACGGTGCTCGAGGACAACGCCGAACCCCAGCGGACCCGGGTGCTCGAGGAGATCACCGCCGACAACGTCAACGAGATCCTCCAAGAGGTGCTGGAGCCGGGAGGCACCGCCGGCGACAACGCCCTCGACCGTCCCGCGGCAGGCAAGACCGGCACCGCCCAGGACAACGGCAACGCCTGGTTCGTCGGCTACACCCCTACGCTGTCGACCTCGGTGTGGTTGGGTTACTCCGACGCCCCCCGCCCGCTGCGCAACATCAAGGGCGTGCGGGGCGGGGTCACCGGCGGCAGCCTCCCGGCCTCGACGTGGGAGACGTTCATGCGGGGGGCGCTGGCCGACGTGCCCGTCACCGAGTTCACCGAGCCGGCGCCCATCACCGACCTGGCCGACATCTTCCGCCGCCGGGCCCGCGGCGGCTTCGACATCCGTCAGCTCGACGCCCGGGCGTCGACCGAGACCGGCGTCTACGTCGAGGAGCTGGCGCCCCCCGTGGTCGAGCCTCCCCCGCCGACCACGACCACGATCGCCCCTCCCGAGCCCCCCAGCAGGCCCCGGTCCCCCTTCGACTCCCTGCTGCGACGGGGCGAGGACGACGACGAGGACGACGAGGACGACGAGGACGACGAGAGCTCCCGGCGCAGGGACGAGCGCCGGCAGGACCGGCGACGCTCGACCTCGACGACCGAGCGCTCCGGCCGCTGACCGGTCGAGCCGCCTCAGCCGGCGTTGACGCCTTGCGCCCCGCGGTCGTCGGGACACACCAGCAACTCGATGCAGGCGTCGGCGACGGCGGGAGCGAAGAAGACGTCGTCGGGGGCGAAGCCGAGCGGCCCGTAGGTGCGGGAGGTGACGCCGACGACCTCGCCACTGGCGTTGACCAACGGTGCTCCCTGGAACTGCACGCCCACCGGCGTGTCGTGCTGGATGCCCACCGCGCTCACGTCGCCGACCAGGCCCTGGCTGGCCGAGCCCCCGGCCCCACCCAGCCCCGACACCGAGAAGACGCGTTCGCCGGTGGTCGTGCGCTCGGCCCACGGCACCCGCTCGATCCCACCCCGGGGAATCGACAACAGAGCCAGGTCACGGCCCTCCTCCCAGCTGACCACCTCGGCCACCAGCTCCTCGTCACCCTTTCGCAGCCGCACCTCCGGGCCGGGAGAGCGGGTGGCTGCTGCCACCGTGGTGTAGGAGGCGAGCAAGAAGCTCTGCTCGGCGTCGGAGAACACCACGAACCCACTCCCCACCGACGGTGCTCCGGCTTCGTCGAGGGTGCTGACGAAGTAGGTGGCGGTAGCCACCTTGTCGATCAGCTGCTCCAGGGTCTCGCCGGTGGCGCCCAGGCGTTGGAGCGGTTCGAGCTCGGCCCGTACCGCCGCCCGGGCCTGCTCCTGCTCGGCCTCGATGGTTCTCACCGCGGTGTCGAGGCGCTCGTCGAAGGTGGCGGCGTACTCCAGGCCGCGGTCCAGCCGGTAGGCGTAGTAGGCGTAGAGGATGGCGCCGCTGAAGGCGGCGCCGAGGGCGGCGGCGAGGATCAGAGCGCTGATCCCGAGCACCGAGCGGGGGAGGAGGCGCCCCTGCCAGTCCGTCGGAGGACGCCGGGCCGGGCCGGCCCGCTGGGAGGACACGGCCAGCCAGGGTAGTGGGAGCGGTACGGTGCCCGGAGGCGGCTGGGGGCTGCGGCACGGCGTTACCCTGGGCCGGTGGCAGCGGTGTTGGCGCTCCTGTTCCTGGTGGTGCCCCTGGTCGAGCTCTACCTCATCATCCAGGTTGGCGAGCTCATCGGCGCCCTCAAAACCATCGCCGTCCTGATCCTCATGGGCATCGTGGGCGGCTGGCTGATGAAGCGGGAGGGGGTCGGGATCCTACGCCGGGTCAGAACGCAACTGCAACGCGGCCAGGTGCCCGCACGCGAGCTGGTCGACGGGTTCCTCATCCTGTTCGGAGGGGCACTCATGCTCGCCCCGGGCTTCCTCACCGACCTGCTGGGGCTGAGCCTGCTCGTGCCGCCGCTCCGGGCCATGGTGCGAGCGACTTTGGCACGCCGCCTGCAGCAACGGGTGGTCCGCCGGGGGGGACTCGGGTTCTAACGCCACGAGACAGATCGCCGCAGGAGCGGCGATCTGTTTCGTGGCAAGCGGGGAGCGCTAGGAGCGCTCTTCGAGCTCGTCCGAAGCCTTCTCGGTCTCGAGCTCGTCGTCCCAGTCCTTGTAGTAGTGCTTGCGTGCCGAAGGAGCGACGACACGCTTGCCCACCTGCTTCGTGCGGGACGGGGAGTTCCAACTAGGTTCAAAGCTTCCGACACCCATGACGACGACTTTACACTCCCCGCCGAGCTCGTTGCCAGCGCCCATCCTCGTCGCCCACGGCGTGCGCAAGACCTACCGCACTGCTGCCGCATCCGTCGACGCCTTGCGCGACGTCGACCTCGATGTGGCCGCCGGCGAGTTCCTCGCGGTGATGGGGCCGTCGGGGTCGGGCAAGACCACCCTGCTCAACTGCCTGTCGGGCCTCGACGACATCGACGAGGGTTCGGTGGTCGTCGACGGGCACGACATCCACACTCTGAGCGACGGCCGGCGCACCCGGCACCGGGCTGCCTCGATGGGCTTCATCTTCCAGGCGTTCAACCTGATCCCCGTCTTCAGCGCCGTCGAGAACGTGGAGCTGCCCCTGCTCCTCGCCGGGGTGAGTGCGAAGCGGGCGCGTCAACGGGCACAGGAGTCACTCGAGCGTCTCGGGCTCGGCCACCGGCTGCGACATCGCCCGCCCGAGCTCTCCGGGGGCGAGCAGCAGCGGGTGACCGTGGCCCGCGCCATCGCCGGCGAGCCCCAGATCGTGTGGGCCGACGAGCCGACCGGCAACCTCGACACCGAGACCGCGGCCACGGTGATGGAGCTGCTGCGTGACCTGCACCGCGACGGGCTCACCCTCATCCTGGTCACCCACGACCCTGCCATCGGCGCCTCCGCCGCTCGTCGCATCGAGGTGCGCGACGGCCGGATCGTCAGCGACGACCGCCAGGACTGAGACACGGTGCTCGTCGTCGCCGTTGCCTCGCTGCCCTTTGTGTTCGTGGTGGCGCGACGCCCAGTGCTGCGCCGCCTCGCCCTGCGCAGCATCGCTCGACGGCCCCGGGAGAGCAGCCTCGTTGTGCTCGGCTCGTTGCTCGGCACCGCCATCATCACCGGCTCGTTCGTGGTCGGCGACACCCTCGCGGCCTCCCTGCGCCAGGACGCGGTGACCAAGCTCGGTCCGATCGACGAGCTGGTGCGCACCTCCTCCGCCGAGGAGCAGGACGCGCTGACCGCCCGGCTGGCCGACCTCGACCGGAGGAGCGAGGCGATCGACGGCGTCCTTCCCCTGACCACCGCCACCGCTGCCGTCGCCGTCCCCGGGCCCGACGGGCAGCCCCGACGGGCGGAGCCGGCGGCGACGGTGGTCGAGGTCGACTTCGGCGGCGCCCGCAGCTTCGGTGGCGACCCGTCCATCACCGGTATCGACGGCGACACTCCCCGCTCGGGGCGGGCGGCGGTGGGCGAGGACCTTGCCACCGAGCTCGGCGTCGCTCCCGGCGATCCTCTCACCGTCTATGCCTACGGAGCCCAGCGAGAGCTGGTGGTCGACCGCATCCTCGCCCAGCGAGGGGTGGCGGGAGTGAGCGAGCGCCCCGGCAGCAACTCCCTCAACGTCTTCGTGGCCCCGGGCACGCTCCAGCAGCTCGTCGTCGAGGGCTCGGGCGACACCGTTCCGCCGTCGGCATCGGTGGCCATCTCCAACCGAGGTGGGGTCTTCGACGCAGCGACGGGCACCGAGGCGGTCGGCGAGGAGATCACCGCCGCGCTGGGGCAGGTCCCCGCCGGGCTCGCCTCCGTGAAGCAGGACCTGCTCGATCAGGCCGAGGCGGTGGGGGCGGAGTTCACCGAGCTGTTCACCTCGATCGGGTTCTTCAGCGTCCTGGCCGGGGTGCTGCTGCTGGTCAACATCTTCGTCATGCTGGCCCAGGAGCGGAAGCCGGAGATGGGCATGCTGCGGGCGGTGGGCCTGCGCCGCTCGGGGCTGGTCGGATCGTTCGCCCTCGAAGGATGGTGCTACGCGCTGGTCGCGGCCGGGCTGGGCGCAATGGCCGGGATAGGGCTGGGGCGGGTGATCGCCGGGGTGGCCACCGACATCTTCTCCGGCGACGAAGCCTTCGACCTCACCTTCGCGGTCGACGCCCCCAGCGTGCAGAACGGCTTTGCCATCGGCTTCACGATCTCGGTGGTGACGGTGACGCTGACCTCGCTGTGGATCGCCCGGATCAACGTGATCCGCGCCATTCGCGACCTCCCCGAACCCCCACAGCGACCGCGGGCCCGCTCGCTCGTGGGCGGAGCGGTCGTGGTCACCGCCGGCGCTCTGCTGTGCGCCACCGGGATCCCGGGTGAGGAGCCCTACGCCACCCTGACCGGACCGGTACTGGTCGTCAGCGGACTGGGGCCGTTGCTCGCTCGGGTCGCCAACCGCCGGCTGTTGGTGTCCGGTGCCTCCATCGCCTCGCTGGCGTGGGCGGTCAGCGCCTTCGGGCTCCTGCCGGGTGCCTTCGACGGTGCCGAGATCCCCGTCTTCGTGGTCCAGGGGATCCTCCTCACCGCCAGCGCCGTCGCCCTGGTGTCGCAGAACCAGGAGGCCATCGGTGCCCTCCTCCGCCGCCTCGGTGGCGGGCGGTCGATGGCGGTGCGCCTCGGCCTGGCCTACCCGCTCGCCCGCCGGTTCCGCACCGGGATGATCCTCGCCATGTACTCGCTGGTGGTGTTCACGTTGGTGTTCATCACCGTGCTCAGCAACCTCTTCTCAAGCCAGATCGAGCGCTTCACCGCCGATGTCGCCGGCGGCTTCGATCTCCAGATCTCTTCCAACAGCGCCAACCCGGTCCCCGCCCAAGAGGTGGGCACGACCAGCGGCGTGGCCGCGGTGGCCACCTTGGCCGACGCAGGCGCCGAGTTCGCCACCCCGATGACCAACGGCGAGTTCGAGAGCTGGTTCGTGACCGGCATCGACGAGGTGTTCGTCGACGAGGGCCCCACCGCCCTCAACGATCTCGGCCGCTTCCCCGACGCCGACAGCGCCTACCGCGCTGTGCTGGCCGACCCCCGCCTGGTCATCGTCAGCGACTTCTTCCTGCAGGGCGGAGGCGGGCCCCCCGAAGCCGCCTTGGTGCCCGGACAGTCCATCACCCTGCGTGACCCGGTCTCCGGGCGGGTCCGTCAGCTCACGGTGGCGGCCATCTCAGAGAGTTCCTTCGCCAATGACGCCGCCTACGTCTCGCTGGCGTCACTGCGCGACCTCTACGGCCCGAGGGCCGTGGCCAACCGCCTCCTGGTGGCAACCGAAGACGGCGTCGACCCGGCGGTGTTGGCCGAGCGCCTCGACGCCACCTATCTGGCGAACGGGGCGGACGCCGAGTCGTTCCGCACCATCGTCGCCGCCAACCTCTCCTCCCAGACCCAGTTCTTCCGCTTGATGCAGGGCTACCTCGCCCTCGGGCTCGTGGTGGGCATCGCCGGCCTCGGTGTGGTGATGGTCCGGGCAGTGCGCGAGCGGCGACGCCAGGTGGGGGTCCTGCGGGCGCTCGGCTACGAGGCCGGCGCCGTTCGGCGCGCCTTCATGCTGGAGTCGGCGTTCGTGGCCGCCGAAGGCATCGCCATCGGCTCGGCCCTGGCGGTGGCCACTGCGTTCCAGATCGTGGCCAACGACACCTTCGGGGACGACCTCGCCTTCGCGCTGCCGTGGGGTCAGCTCGCGGTGCTGGTGGTGGCCACCTTCGTCGTGTCGATCCTGGCTACCGCCGTCCCCGCCCAGCAGGCCTCCCATGTCCGTCCCGCCGTCGCCCTGCGGCTGGCCGACTGAGGCCTCCCGTTCTTGCTGTTCTCGGTCTCGCGCTGCCACCTCCGGCGGCGGAGGGAGACGAGGACCAGTTGGCGAGGCGTCTAGGCGGGGCCGAGGGCGGCTTCGATGCTGTCGAGCAGACGGGCGGAGCACCCGGCCATGTCGAGGGGAGGGATGGCCTCGTTGACGATGCGCGCGGCGATCGCTCGGAAGGCTGCAGCGGCGGGGCCGTCGCCGAGTGCCACTGGGACACCGCTGTCGCCGCCGGTGCTCACCGACGCCTCGATCGGGACCTGGCCGAGCAGTGGGCTGCCGATGTCGTCGGCCAGAGCCTGTCCGCCCCCGGAGCCGAAGAGCGGGTACGACTGGCCGTGGCCGCAGGTGAAGCTCGACATGTTCTCGATGACCCCGGCGATGCGCAGGTAGGTCTTTCGGGCCATGTCGGCGGCCCGGGCCGCGACCTTCTGCGCCCCCACCGCCGGGGTGGTCACAATGAGCATCTCGGCTCGGGGCAGCATGCGGGCCAGACCCATCTGGATGTCGCCGGTGCCGGGAGGCATGTCGATGAGCAAGTAGTCCATCGCCCCCCACCGCACATCCTCGACGAAGTGCTGGACGGCGCGGTTGAGCATGAAGCCTCGCCACATCACCGCCGACTCCTCCTCGTCGACCAGGAAGCGCATCGACACGACTTTCAACAGACCCGCCCCCACCCGCTTCTCGTGGGGGATGATCTTCTTTTCGCCCTCGACCCCGGCGAGCCGGCCACCGAGCCCGAGCATGCGGGGCACCGAGAACCCACCGATGTCGGCGTCCATCACGCCCACCGTGAACCCCTGGGCGGCGAGGGCCACGGCCAGGTTGACGGTCACCGACGACTTGCCCACCCCACCTTTGCCCGAGGCGATGGTGACGACCCTCGTCGCGGGAGGGATCTCGGTCTCGGGCGCGCGCTCGCGCGCCTGCCATCGGGCCTTCGCCATCGCCGCCGCCTTCTGCTCCTGGGTCATCTCGGTGAAGCTGATCTTCACCGAGTTGACGCCGGGCACCCCGGAGATCCGCGCCTTGACGTCCTTTTGGATCTGCGATCGCAGAGGGCAACCGGCGGTGGTGAGGGCCACGGTGACCTCGACGGCACCGTCGTCGTCGATGGTGACGCCTCGGGCCATCCCGAGCTCGACGATGTCGCTGCCCAACTCCGGGTCGATCACGCCGCGGAGCAGCTGCGTCAGGTCGTCGGGTGACGGCCGGGTGGCAGGCGGACGCATCTCGGACATTGTAACGGGAAAGGCCGTGTAAACTCGGCCTGTGGATGACGTCGCAGCTCCGCGGCTGGCGCTGCTGAAGGCACTGGGCGACAACACTCGCTACGCCATCTACTTGGAGCTCGCTCGCTCCCCGAAGCCCCGATCCACCGCCGAGGTGGCCGAGTCTTTGGAGCTGCACCCCAACACGGTGCGCCCGCACCTCGAGCGCATGCGCGAGGTGGGGCTGCTCGCGGTGGAGACCGACAACCACGGTGGGGTGGGCCGACCCCAACACCTGTACTCGCTGGCTTCCGATGCGCCGTCGCTCGGGCTCGAACCGCCGCCCATGCCCATGCTCGCCCGCATGTTGCTCAGTGTGGCGGCGGCGGCGGGAGCGGCGACCGACGAGGCGGTGGCGGCCGGGCGGGAGCAGGGCCGTGCCGCCGCCCGGGCCTACCTCGACGTCGGCGGTCCATCGGTGGTCGACGCCGGCGAGGAGGAGCGGGTGGGCACGTGCCTGAGGGCCCTGGCCGCCGAGCTGGCCCGCCTCGGCTTCGACCCGGCGGTCGCCAGCGACGGCGAGGGCGTGACGGTGGCCTTCACCCACTGCCCGTTCGCTGACCTGGCCCAAGCGCAGCCCGACATCGTGTGTCACCTCCACCGAGGGCTGGTCGAGGGGTTCGTGCACACCCTGGGTGGCGCCGGCGTCGACCGGTTCCGCACCCTGCTCGACCGCCAGCCGTGCCAGGTGGAGCTGTCTGCCGTGTGAGGGTCGCCGGTAGAGTGGAGGGCACTCGACGCCGGACAGGTCGGGTTCGACGATGGGAGGGTTCGATGATCAACGTCAGCGACAACGCTGCGGTCAAGGTCAAGCAGCTGCTCGAGGACGAGGGCAACAACGAGATGGCGCTGCGGGTCGCGGTGCGGCCGGGCGGTTGCTCGGGCTTCAGCTACGAGATGTACTTCGACACCGAGATCGCTGCTGACGACATCAAGCACGATGTCGCCGGGGTGCGGGTCGTCACCGACCCCTCCAGCGCCCAGCTACTGCGCGGTGCCACCCTCGACTACAAGGACGGGCTCCAGGGCGCCGGGTTCTCGATCAACAACCCCAACGCCCAGCGCACCTGCGGCTGCGGGCAGTCCTTCTCCTAGCCCCTCGGGCACGGCTCGGTCGGGTCCGTCACCCCAGCCGACCGTTTCTGCGGCGAGGGTCCTTCCCTCGGCGTCGTCCGTCCCGACCTCGGGGCCTTCCCCGACAAGCGCACAGCGCCCGCCGGTCGAGGGCGGGCGCTGTCGCGTCCCGGCAGATCTGCTACTGGACCAGCGCGGTCAGGGACCCGTCGAGCTCGTCGACGTCGTAGGTGTAGTCGAGCCGCGAGGCGATGGTGCCGTCGGCGCGGGCCAGGAACAGCGACGGCTCCCACGCCAGCCCGTAGGCCCTGACCGTGTCGGTGGTGACGCGCCCCGCCGAGGCCATGTTGGGGTAGACCTCGACGTGGATCATCGTGATCTGGTCGGCGAAGTCGGGTTGTCGGGCCACCAGGAGGTCGAGCACCGGTCCGCAGATGGCAGTCTGGCAGTAAGCCGGGGTGGCGATGAGCATGGCGATGGCCTTGTCTCCAGCGATGGCGGCATCGAGGCTGGTGGCGTGGAGCGGGCACCGCGGATCCGCGGTGCAGATCGGGTCGACGCCACGAGGATCCTCGACCGTCGGGGTGGGCACCGAGATCAACGCTTCGCCCACCACCGGCACTGCCGGCACCTGCGACGGCTCCAGCGCGGCCACCACGATGTCGGCGGGTTCGCCCTCGACCTCGGTGGCGACCCGCCAGTTGCCCGGTCCCGGGAAGGTGGTGGTGAGCGGGTAGTAGGCCCGGGGGATGCCCTCCTCGTGACGGCGCACGGTCGTTGCCTCCCCGAGCTCGCCGGTGCCGGCCGGGCCCACCCGGACCGCCAGCTCCGGCGGCCCGGTGTCGAGGAGCACGCCACGACGGTCAGCCAGGGCGAGGGGCAGCCTGACCTCGACCCCCGCCGGCTGCTGGGGGAAGAACACCTTGGCCAGGCTCAGCCCCTCGCTGGTCCCCTTGGCGGCGGTGGTCGTCGTCGACCGGCTCGAGCCGGCCCCGCCACCGCCGCAGCCAGCCACGATCAGCCCACCGGCGCCGGCCAGGAGCAGCGTTCGACGGGACAGGTGGTGGCGGGTCCGGTCGGTCACGGAAGTGGACTCTAGGGTGGCGTCGGTGGGGGGGAGCATCGCCTTCGAGGTCGATGGCCGGGCCGTCGAGGTGCCCGACGACGGGGCCTCGCTGCTCGAGGCGCTGCGGGATCGGCTGGGCCTGCGCTCTCCCAAGGACGGCTGCAGCCCCCAGGGCCAGTGCGGGTGCTGCACCGTGCTGGTGGACGGTTCCCCCCGGGTGGCGTGCGTCACCCCTGTCCGGCGAGTCGCCGGTCGGGTGGTCACCACCGTCGAGGGCCTTGCTGTGGATGACCAGGCACGATGGAGTGAGGCGTTCTGCGCTGCCGGTGCCAGCCAGTGCGGCTTTTGCACGCCGGGGATCATCGTGCGCCTCACCGGGCTCGCTGCCCGAACTCCGGCCGCCGACCACGACGCGGTCGAGCGAGCGCTCGCCGCCCACCTGTGCCGTTGCACGGGCTGGCGGACGATCCTCGACGCCTGGGACCTTGCCCTCGGGATCTCCTCCCCCTCGGACCGGCAGAGGTTCGCCGTCGCCCCCGGTTGCCGAGGGCCACAGCGGGATCTTGGGACGGCGGCGCTCAGGGCGGGGATCGAGGGTGGCGTCTCCCAGGCCGTCGGAGCGGCCGTGGCGCTCGGCGGCGGCGGGTTCGCCGACGACACCGCCCCGGAGGGCGCCCTGGTGGCCGTGCCCGACGGCATGGGCGGGTGGGCCGTGGCAGAGACGCTCGTGGAGGCTCGGGCGGCGGCGGGGAAAGTGCAGGGGCGGCGCACCACGGCCGACCTGCGCCACCCCCTTGCCGTTCCCGAGGGGACCTGGGACGTGACCCTGCGGACCACTTGGGTGGAGCCCGCCTACCTGGAGACCGACGCCTCGTGGTGCGAGCCCGGAGGCGAGCCGGCGACGCCCCTGGCCAACGGTGGTGGCTTCGGGGCCAAGCTGTCGTCACCCGCGCCCGCCGCTGCCCGCCGGTTGGCCGACGAGCACGGGCGGGCGGTGCGGGTGCTGCTGTCCCGGGAGGACACCGTGCGCCTCGGCCCCAAGCGCCCGCCCCTGGCTGCCGGCGTTCGAGGCGACGGGACAGGGACGGTCTACGTGGCTCGCACTCCGGGCATCGGCACCGCCATCGCCTCGGTCGCTCCTCGACTCGAGGTCGTCGAGGTCGACCTCGTCGGACCGCCGACCTCGGTCGACCTGCGGGCCGCCGGTTGGGCCGAGGCGTTGGTGCTGCTCGCCGCCGCTCGCGGTCACCAGCCGGTCACGGTCACCACCCCGAGGGGAGCGACGGCGACAGCCCGGGCGGACGAGACCGGGGTGGAGGTGCGAGTCGAGTGCGGCGAGGTGCTCGACGAGACCGTCTTGCGTTCGTACTGCATCGGGGCGGCACACATGGCCCTCGGCTGGTTGAGCAGCGAGGGCATCGCCGTCGACGAGGCTGGCATGGTCCACGATCTGACCGTGCGCTCCTTCGGCGTGCTGCGGGCTCAGGAGATGCCGCCGGTGGAGGTGGAGGTGGTGGCGTCGGAGGCTCCGCCGGTGAACGGCTCCGACGCCGTGTTCGTCGCGGTGGCCGCCGCCGCGTGGATGCGGCAAGGCTGTCCCGAGGAGTGGCCCACCCGTGCAGGCGCGAGGAGAAGAGCATGACCACCCCGGTCGGTCCCTACACCCCCGTGGTGCGCGCCGGCGACTGGATCGTCACCTCCGGGCAGATCGGCCTGCGCGACGGCAAGCTGGTCCACGGCGGCACCCAGGACCAGCTGCGTCAGGCGCTCGACAACCTGCGGGTGCTCCTCGAAGGCGAAGGGGCGACGATGGGCGACGTGGTGAAGACCACCGTGTACCTGCGCCACCTCAGCGACTACCCGGCCATGAACGACACCTACGTCGCCGCGTTCGGTGACCACCGACCGGCCCGCTCGGCAGTCGGCGTGTCCGAGCTCCCCTTGAACGCGCTGGTCGAGATCGAGGCCTGGGCCTACCTCCGACGGCGCTGACTCGACCCACCGTCTGGTGGTGGAAGCGCGCCGGTTCCGGCCGGTATCCACCACCGGAACCGAGGCGAAGTGGCTGCGCTCGCACTCACCAGCGAGCCTCGCCGAAGCGGTAGCCCACCGACCGCACGGTGTGGATGAGCGTGGCCCGGTCATCGCCGAGCTTGGCCCGCAGCCGGCGAACGTGGACGTCAACGGTGCGAGCCCCGCCGTAGTAGTCGTAGCCCCAAACCCGGCTGAGCAACGTCTCTCTGGTGAAGACCTTGCCGGGGTGTGAGGAGAGGAACTTCAACAGCTCGTACTCCATGTAGGTGAGGTCGAGCGGCTTCCCGGCTATCGCCGCCTGGTAGGTCTCGAGGTTCAGCACCAGGTCGCCGTACTCCACCAACTCGGGGCGAGTCCCCTGGCCCGTGCGCCAGAACAGGTGCTTGAGCCGGGCCTCGAGCTCGCGGGGACGCATCGGGATCAGGCAGAAGTCGTCGAAGAGGTCCTCGCGCAGCTCGAGGTCGGCCAGCTGCGAGCCGCTGACCAACAGGAGGAAGGGTTCGAGCACCACCTCCCGCTTGCGCAGCGAACGGCACAAGGCGAAGGCGCCCTCGGAGTCACGGTCGGCTACCACCACCGCCCCGGCCCAGCCGTCGTCGGGCTGGAGCCGGGCGGCGCTGTCGGCGTCGCCCACCGCCTTCCACGGGTAGCCGCCGAGGTCGAGGGTCTCGGCCAGCTCCGAGGGCGGGGGATCGGGGAAGACCAGGAGCGGTTCCATCGCCGGCACCTAGAGCCGTGGCAGGTAGCGGTCCAGCTCGAACTGGCTGACCTGGGTCTTGTAGTCGGCCCACTCCGCTCGCTTGTTGCGGATGAACCACTCGAACACGTGCTCGCCCAGCGTCGCCGCCGCCAGCTCCGAGCCCTCCATGGCCGCGATCGCCTCGGTGAGGTTGCCGGGCAGGGGTCGGATCCCCTCGGCCAGCAGCTCCTCGGCAGTGAGCTCGTAGAGGTTGGCCTGGGTCTCGGGGGGCAGCTCGTAGCCCTCCTCGATCCCCTCCAGTCCCGCAGCGAGGATCATGGCGAAGGCGAGGTAGGGGTTGCACGCGGGGTCCGGCGCCCGGTACTCGATGCGAGTCGAGTCGGACTTGTTGCGCTTGGAGTGGGGCACGTTGACCACCACCGAGCGGTTGTTACGGGCCCAGGCGACGTACACCGGCGCCTCGTAGCCCACGACCAGACGCTTGTAGGAGTTGACCCACTGGTTGGTGACGGCGGTGATCTCGGGGGCGTGGCGCAACAGCCCGGCGATGAATCCCTTGCCAACCTTCGACAGGCCGTGCTCGTCGCCCGGGTCGTGGAAGGCGTTGACGTCGCCCTCGAACAGCGAGAAGTGGGTGTGCATCCCTGAGCCCTGGACACCGGCGATGGGCTTGGGCATGAAGGTGGCGTAGACCCCTCGCTCGCGGGCGATCTCCTTGACCATGAGCCGCAGGGTCATCACCGTGTCGGCCATGGTGAGGGCGTCGGTGTGGCGCAGGTCGATCTCGTGTTGGCTCGGGCTGTCCTCGTGCTGGGAGTACTCCACCGGCACGCCCATCTCCTCCAGGATGAGCACCGTCTCCTTGCGCAGCTCAGTGGTCAGGTCGGCCACCGACAGCTCGAAGTAAGAGCCGTGGTCGAGTGGGACCGGGGCGTGGGCAGGGTCGGCGTCGGCGAAGTAGAAGAACTCCACCTCGGGAGCGGCATAGAACGAGAAGCCCTTCTCCCGAGCGCGCTCCAGGGCCCGACGCAACACGTTGCGGGGGTCGCCCTCGAAGGGAGTGCCGTCGAGGTTGATGAGGTCGCAGAACACCCGGGCCACCGGGGCCTTGCTGTCCCGTAGCGGCAGGATCTGGAAGGTCTTCGGATCGGGCTTGGCCAGCACGTCGCTCTCCTGCACGCGACTGAAGCCTTCGATGGCGGAGCCGTCGAAGGTCATGCCCTCCTCCAGCGCCGTCTCGAGCTCGGCTGGGGTGATGCTGAACGCCTTGGGGGTACCGAGGACGTCGGCGAACCAGAGCTGCACGAAGCGCACGCCCCGCTCCTCCACCGTGCGCATGACGTAGTCCTGCTGGCGTTCCATCACTGCCTCCAAGCGGCGCGGGGACCCTAGTCTCGCCTATCTTCGCGCTGACCCTCGCGGTCGCGGTCCCTCCGGGTGCGTTGCCCCGGCCAGTTCATGTGACGTTCACACAACGGCAACGGCGGGGAAATCAGCCCCCGAGAAGGTGGGCACCCGGTCACTCCGAGCTGACCACCGACCGTCCGACCCAACGACCGCCGAGTGCCAGCGGCCGCCGACGACAAGGAGACACCGTGCAGGAACGCACCCCGGGAGAGGTCCTCGCCCTGGCGGAGGAGCAGGGCATCGAGATCGTCGACTTTCGCTTCTGCGACCTTCCCGGGCTGACCCAGCACTTCTCGGTCCCACTCCACCAGCTCACCGAGGAGGCGTTCGAGGAGGGCTACGGCTTCGACGGCTCGTCGATCCGTGGGTTCCAGGAGATCCAGGAATCCGACATGCTCCTGCTACCCGACCCCAACACCGCGGTAATCGACCCGTTCACCCAACATCCGACGCTCAACCTCAACTGCTTCGTGCACGACCCCATCACCGGTGAGCCCTACAGCCGCGACCCCCGCTACATCGCCCGAAAGGCCGAGGAGTACCTCGCTTCTACCGGCATCGCCGACACCGCCTACTTCGGGCCCGAGGCCGAGTTCTACGTGTTCGACGACGTGCGCTTCTCGCAGGACCAGCACTCCGCCCACTACTCGGTCGACTCGGTGGAGGGCATTTGGAACTCCGACCGGAACGAGGGCCCCAACCTCGGCTTCAAGCCGCGCTACAAGGAGGGGTACTTCCCCGTCCCTCCCATGGACCACTTCCAGGACCTTCGCTCCGAGATGGTGGTCGTGATGGAGCGCCTCGGCATCGAGATCGAGGTCCAGCACCACGAGGTGGGCACCGCCGGCCAAGCCGAGATCGACATGCGCTTCGACACCCTGCTGAGCATGGCTGACAAGCTCATGCTCTACAAGTACGTGGTCAAGAACGTTGCCCGCCGTCACAACCGGACGGCGACGTTCATGCCCAAGCCCCTCTTTCAGGACAACGGCTCGGGCATGCACGTTCACCAGTCGCTGTGGAGCGGTGGCGACCCGCTGTTCTTCTCCGAAACAGGCTACGCCGGTCTGTCCGACCTCGCCCGCTGGTACATCGGCGGCCTGCTCACCCACGCCCCCGCCGTCCTCGCCTTCGCCGCGCCGACGACCAACTCCTACAAGCGGCTGGTTCCCGGCTACGAAGCGCCGGTGAACCTGGTCTACTCCCAGCGCAACCGCTCGGCGTCGGTGCGCATCCCGCTGTATTCCAAGAGCCCCAAGGCCAAGCGCCTGGAGTTCCGCTGTCCTGACCCGAGCTGCAACCCCTATCTGGCCTTCTCGGCCATGCTCATGGCCGGCCTCGACGGGATCCAGAACCGCATCGAGCCCCCTGAGCCCGTCGACAAGGACCTCTACGACCTGCCGCCCGAGGACCTTGCCCAGGTCCCGCAGGTGCCCGCCAGCCTCGACGCCGCCCTGGCTGCGTTGGAGGACGACAGCAAGTTCCTCCTGGTCGGTGACGTGTTCACCGACGACCTCATCGAGACGTGGATCCGCTACAAGCGCGAGCACGAGATCGATGAGGTTCGTCTCCGCCCCCACCCCTGGGAGTTCATGCTCTACTACGACATCTAGGTGAGGAGGGCGCTGACCTGCGGTTTTGCCCATGCGAGACGGCCTTGGGCCGTCTCTGGGCCGTCAGGGCCAGCAGGGAGGGGTCCTGCGAGCCAAGCCCGGCATGTGGCCGCGGTGTAGACAGTCGATCCGTTGGAGCCCGTTCCGGCAGCGGACCACAGCGAGGAGGCGGTGGCCGCCGCCCATGAGGCGGCGCGACGACTTGGGCTAAAGAGCCGTGACGTCACGGTCCTGCACCAGTCGAACAACGTCCTTGTCCGCATTGGTGACGTCGCGTTCAAGGTGGGCGTTCATCGAGAGCGCATCCGCCGTGAGGTTGACCTTGCCCGTCATGCCTCCGACGCTGGCGGGCCCGTGCTGCGCCCCCTGGCGGATCCGATCCAATCAGGGTCCTTTGTCGTGTCTCCCTGGCCCTACGTCCAATCGGATCCGACACCTGCGAATGAAGAGGCCGCACGCGCCCTCGCTGCCCTCCATCACTCGCTCGCGAAGACGCCACACGCGCTGCCACGCCTGGCCGACCGGTTCGGAGAGGTTCACGGCCTGCTCGATGATGAAGTGGCCACCGCCGCGCTCCCTCAGGAAGGGAGGGGCGTTCTCCGCGAGGCTGTAGCGGCCCTCGCCCCTGTCGTCGAAAGCTCGGTCTCGACCGTTCTCCATACCGAGCCGCACGACGGCAACCGTCTCACCGTCGGTGGCAGTGTCGTCTACCTCGACCTGGAAAGAGTGTCGATTGGGCCGCTCGAGTGGGACCTGGCCTACTTCGGACAAGAGGTGGCCGAGCGGGTGTGGCCGCAGCACGATTTGACGATGCGTCAACACCTTCGTGTCGGGGTCAGCGCTTGCGTGTCGACCTACTGCTGGCGGCATCTCAGCGCTCGGCCAGAAGAGACCGCAATGCGGTGGCACGCCGAGCACCATCTCACGGTGGTTCGCGAGGCCCTTGCCGGACCGTGAACCCGATCCGGCTCTGAGCGACTACAGGGCAGATCCCTGAACGCCGTCCCTTCCGGCGCCGAAGAGGGCGTCGATGGCGCGGCGGGCACGGTCCTCCGACGATGGAAAGAGGTGGGCGTAGACCGCAGGGTGAAGCCCGGGTCGGCATGGCCGAGGTACTCGGCCACGGCGCTGGCCGACTCGCCGGCGTCGATGAGCGCCGAGGCGTAGAAGTGGCGGAGTGCGTGCATGCCATTGCCTCGTCCCGGCTCCATACCGGCGGCGACAAGGGCGGGGCGCCAGACGTAGCCATTGACGTGGTTGCGGTTGAGCGGCTTGTGCTCCCGACTGGTGAAGACGAGATCGTCGTGACATGCGGGGAACCGGCGCAGGTGCTTCGTGAGCTCCACGGCCACCCACTCGGGCAACGGCACGGCTCTCGTTCGGCCGCCCTTGGGCTTGTCGATGACGATTCGCCCCCGGACGATCTTGACCTGCTGCTCGACCCGCAGCTGCTTCCTCAGGAAGTCGACGTCACGGACCCGCAGGCCGAAGACCTCGCCCTGACGCAGCCCGCACCCGCCGCCACCACCGCCATCGCCCGGTAGCGGCCAGGGAGAGCCTCGATGACCGCCTGCACTTGCTCGGGCGGCCACGGATCCACCTTCCGTTGGTCGAGCTTCGGTGGTCGGACGGAGTTGGCCTTGCACGGGTTGCGGGCGATGAGGCCGTCTTCGACGGCGGCGTTGAACACGGCCGAGACGTTCGTTAGCACGACTCGGACATACGTCGGAGCCAGCTCCTTCTGGAGACCGCGAAGCCACGCCTGGACGACCGACGGCTTGATGCTCCGCAGCTCGTGACGACCGAGGGTCGGTACCGCGTGCAGCCGAATCCGAAGCTCGGGTCGCCTCTCGGGTTCCTTCGCTGAACGTCTGGGCTTCCAGCCACTGCTCCGCGAATTCGCCGAACGTCACCCGGCCGGCGTCCGGGTCCACGTAGGCGCCACGGAGCACGTCGGCGGTGACGTTGGCCAGGAAGCGCTCGGCATCCTGCTTGCGGTCGAACATCTTCGACCGTTCCGCACCGTCGGGGTCCCGGTAGCGGGCTCGCCACCTCCTGCCCTGTCCGTAGCGCTCGGTGCGGACCTTGCGCCCGTCGATCAACGTCTCCCAGCGATCCTGGATGTGCGCCATGCCGTCCCCTTCCAGCGGGCGTAGACGGGCACCGCCAGATCGAGGTAGGGGCACGGCCGTGACGCGGGCCGGCGACGCGTGCAACAAGCGTATTGCGCTACAGCGCGAGCCCCCTGCCTCCGTCGCGATGTGCGAGGGCGTCGAGCCTGCTGCGCATCCTGTCGGCCGCCCGCTCCGCCGTCGCCGGCTCGAGCTCCTCCGCATGTGTTCGCTCCAGACCCTCATCTCCTCCACCGCCCGCCGCGCCGCTTCGGGTCGTTGAACGACGAGGTCAGCGACCGCCCGCTTCGCATCGTTGATCACGGTGCGCACCCGGTCGGGTACCGCCTGGGCGAGCAGCGGGCGGGCGTGCTCGGCCTCCCACTCGTCGACTGCCGCCTCGTAGCCGGCCTCGGTCGGCGGGTGGTCGCCGCCCTGCCAGCCGCAGCCGCACGAGGCGACGTAGGCCTCGAACCTCGCCGTCTCCGCCGACCAGACGCCGGTGAGGGTTCCCTCGGGCAGCCGCCGAGCGCCGTAGCCCTCGTGGTCGTAGAGGTCCTCGATGATCGTCCCCATGGCCGTCAGCTCCGGCGGGCCCGGTCGAGCCAGGCGTCGATCTCTGCGGGGTCGAAGCGAAGCAGGTGGCCCCACTTGAGGTAGGGGATGCGCCGCTCGGCCACGAGGCGGCGGATGTGGCGCTGGTTGACGCCGAGGCGCTCGGCCACGGCGGGCAGGTCCATGAGGGGAAAGGGGGTCGGGTGACGTCCTGGTTGGCACGGGTTGACCTCCTGGGCTCGCTGTCACCCTCCCTAGGCCTCCCAGCGCCCCAAAACCTCGCGGGCAAATCTGGATTTCTTCAGAGTCAGAGCGAGAGGCCGCGGGCCGGGCTCCGGGCCTGGAGCTGGTCGAGGCGTCGGGCCATGCGCTGCGCGGGGTCCTCTAGCACCGGCTCCGGCGCCAGTCCGCAAAGCTGGGCCCGCACAGCGTGGGCGGTGAGCGCGTTTGCCGGCCGGGCGATGGCGGCGGTGAAGGCCTCCTCGGCGTCGGCCAAGCCCGTCCGCTCCACCACCCAAGCCAGGTTGTGGCCCCGGCCCCTGGTCATCCCGACGTAGATCCCGGCCCGGCTGCTCGAGGGCTCGACGACGCAGATCCCGTGGTCGGTGGTCACCCCTTGGTTGCCGTAGCCGGTGACGGCCCAGCCCAGCTCGAGGTGGCGGGCGACGTAGCGGGCTGGAAGGTGCACCTGGCCCCGTCGCGGGTCGGCCAGGATCAGCGAACCGTCCTCGCCCACCTCCTTCACCATCCATGTCTGGCGGTTCCGGACGGTCGAGCCTCGGTCGGTCGCCAGGCCACGATCGTTGCGCCGCGTCGCCACCTGGTCCCCGACGAAGGCCAGGCTGCCGTCGCCCAGGGCGACCGAGCGACCCTCCTGCCTCGGGTTGCGGCGGCGCTGGATCTCGACGTTGATGGCCCGGGCGGTGCCGGCCGAGGCGGTGGTGATGGCCACGCTCTGTCCCCGGCTGGTGAGCAGCTCGTGCTTGCGGGCCACCTGATCGGCCAGCAGGGCGGGATGGACGGCCTGCAGCCGCTGCCGAGCGGCGTAGGTGCGGGCAGCCGTCCGCTCGCCCCGGCGGAGGGCGAGGCTCGCCTCGGCCTGCCAGTCGTCGGCGAAGCGGTGAACCTCCTCGAGGTGATGGGCCGGTAGCGCCTCGCACCACTGCGCGAACATCCCACCTCGGCCGACGGCGGGGAGCTGGGCGGGGTCGCCCACGCAGACGAGGCGCCAGCGGTGGCGCTGCACCAACCCGACCAGGGCGTCGAGGTCCTCGGTGGAGCCATCCCTGACTCGTCCACCACGATGCTGGTGCCGGCAGGCATCCGCCATGCCGGGGGTGGCCCATCCGGCTTTCGGTGCTCGTGGAGCAGCTTGGCCAGCGTGGTCGCCGGCCAACCGGTCTCGATGGCCAGCACGTCGGCCGCCTTGCCCGAGGGGGCCAGCCCAACGGCCGATCGCCGCTGGCTGCGCAGGCGTGCTGCCGCCGCACCGAGCATCGTCGTCTTGCCGACGCCGGCGGGACCGACGACCAGCACGAGTTGCTCGTCCCCGCTCACCGCCTGGACGGCGGCTGCGGGAGGATCCTCGCCAGTGGGCGGGATCGAGCCGACAGCCGATCGTGCCCAGGCCAGCAACCGCGCCTCCTGGTTCAGCACGCCCGGCGCGCTGAGGCGGCGGTCGGTGACGTGCTCGCGCAGGGGCCGGCCGTCCCTCCGGCAGGGAGCGCCGGCGGGTGCCGCCGGGTGCAGCTCGACGCAGCGGGCGGCGGCGGCCTCGGCCAGGAGGTCGACGAAACGTACAGCTTCAGTGGCGGAACCGCTCGTGTCAGCGGGCAGGAGGGCGGCGATCTCTCTGGCGAGGTCGGCCCGTAGCCAGGTCGAGGAGGACGCGGCCAGGGCCTCGAGGGCCTGGGTGATCATGGCGTCGACGTCCACGGCGACGTTTCCCGGCAACGGGCGATGGCCGCCGGGCAGCGACAGTGGCTCGAAGCCACCCGCTCGGGCCCGCTCGGTCCACTCCGACCGGAGAGTCTCGGCCTCGACCGCGTCCTGCTTGTCCGGCCGACTGTCCAGCACCGCCCAGCGCTCCAGCCGGTAGATCGTCCGGGCATCGGGCTCGGCACCGTCGTGCTCATCGACCCAGGCGGCGATCAGCTCGGCCGTCTTGACTTCGACCTGTTCGGACCGCTGGGAGAACAGACGAAGTAGGTCACCGGGCACTTCGCCCATCTCGGCGTGACCGTCGCTCACCGGACCCCACGAGACGCCCAGTCGACCAGTCAGCTCGGATCGAAGGGCCGACGCGTAGACCCAGCTGATAGCGCGCTGCTGCTGCTTGAGGAACCGGGCATCCAGCGACAGCCACTTCCCGGTTGGGTCCTGGACCTTGGCGGCAATCACGGCGTGGGTGTGCAGTTGGGGATCAGCGCTGCGGCTGGTGTGCTGTCGGAAGAGCGCTGCGACCAGTCCCTGGGTGTCGACCTGGTCGACGCCGTCCCTCCCTCGCCGGGTCACGGCGCCGTGGTACTCGAACCAGTCCAGCGCGGCGACCACCGCCGTGTCGTGGGCGGCGAGCACCTCGGCCCGTACCCAGGGGTCGGGGCTCAGCGCCCACAGCAGGGAGGCGGATTTCGGGGCCGAGAAGGTGGCGTCGAAAGCTCGCGCCGACTTGGCCCCGAAGCTCCGGCCCAGGCGGCCTCCACGTGCAGGATGACGAGCCTGCAGTAGGGCAGCTAGCTGCTCGGGCTGGACCTCGCCGGCCAGCTCCATCGCTGCACAGCCTCGCCCCCACCACCGTCCCGGCGGCTCGTCGGGGTCGAGGTAGTAGTCGACCGGCCCCCGGCCGGCGCCGTCCCGGCGCAGCTGGTCGTCGGCCAGGCCTGCGTAGTAGTTGATCAGCGCCGTCAGGCCGGCCTTGCCGGCCTTGAGCGTGGTGACCCGCATCACGGCCGGGCTCCACCGGGACGCAATGCACCCGTCTGTGCGTGGTTGGCCTGTGCGTGGTTGGCCTCGATGCGGAACTAAGCCGCTGAGGAGCCTCCGGATCTCGCGTCGCCCGAGGATTTCTTGGGTCGATGCCGAGGTGGCGGGGGTGCGCTGTCGAGGTTCGCGGAGGTTCCCGGCCTCCGCCTACAGCGCTGATGGCTCTACCTTCCCTCAGGATGGTCCCTGGCGGGGGACGCTTGCAGCGCTTGTCCCTCGAGGACCGAACTGAACTGACGTGAGACGACGTCCCCCAGTGGCGCCTCGGAGGCCCGACGCCAACAAGGGTGCCGTGTCCACGAGGACTGGTCCATCAGCACGGTGCCGCGTCTCCGGCCGCTTCATCCGACGACGAGAGGGAGCGATGCCCTTGGAGTAAGGATCGACTGGGCCGAGGAGTTTCACCTGGTGGCCCACGGCCGCCCGGCGGCGGCGTGTTCGACGTGGCCCGGGCGGAGCACACCCCGGGCGCCATCGACGCGCTGGTCGAGCGGGTCGCGGGCGAAGAGGCGACCCCGCCGAAGTGCGGGTCGTACTGGAGACTCGCCACGGGATGCTCGCCGAGCGCCTCGTCGACGCCGGCTACGTGATGTTGCCGGTCAACCCCGACCTGTGGCCCGGCGCCGGGGGCCGGCCCGCAAGAAGGACGATGCCGAGGAGGCCCGCATCAACTGCCACATCGCCCCTTATCGCTTCGAGCGCCTGCGTCCGCTGGTGCCTCAAGGCGAGGAGGCGGCCGAGCTGCGGGCCATCGCCCGGGACCACGAGCGCTCCAGCCGCGACGAGCGGCGGCTGCTCAACCCCTGCGGGCCGACCTCATCGCCACCTTCCCCGCAGTGGTGGCCATCGCCGGAGACGACATGGGCCGCCCGACGTTCCTGCGTCTGCTGGAGCGTTGGCCAACAGCAAATGTCTGACCAGCGCCTCGCGGCGTCCGGCTTGACTCGCACCAGGTCTCCTTCTAGCGTTAGCAGGGCTAGTTATAAACCTATCCATCGCAGCTACTAGCAAAGGGGTAAACCCATGAAGAATTGTTGGTCCCGCGCGCGTCGCCTGTCGGCGGGTGAGCGTCCCCGACCGAAAATGACGCGACAAGTTCTCTTGTTTGCGGTCGTTGTCGCCCTTGTGCTTGTACCCAATATGGCACCCACTGGGGCCCAGAGCGGGCCAGCAGGCAAAGACCAACCTCCTTCAGCTCCTGTTGAAGAGATTGCCCCTGCCGACGACCCCGCTCCAGCCGACAATGTCAAGGTCTTGAGTGGCTCCGAAGCCCAGAGCCAAGACGCTGAAGCCATATCTACTGCATCAGGGGAGCCGGTTGCTGAAACCGCTGAGCAGTTGGCTTTTCAGCAACGCGTCTTGGATATTATTGGCTCGCTTCCACAGGAGATCCTCTCCGAGAGCTACGCTGGTGCCGTCTTCATGTTCCCGGAGTCCCGAGCCACTCTTTATTTCAAGGGGGCCGTTCCCGAAGAGGCACAGGCACGGCGAGACGCTGCGAACATTGCCAACCTCGATCTGGTAGGCGGCCAGAAGTACTCGCTGGATGAACTGTCGAGACGGCAGAACGTCGTCCATGACGCTTTCGTCGAGCTAGGTTTTACGCAGCTTGTGTCGCAGTTCGACGTCGTCTCCCAAGTCATCACCACCGAGGTGGCTCTTCACCCCGGACGCCCTGACTTGCGAGGTCAAGCTCTCCGCGATGCCTTTCGCGCATCAGCACGAGAGAAGGGCGTTGAGATCGAACCAGACCTGCTGAGGATCATTGAGCGGCCCGCTCGAGAGCCTTTGACAATCCTCGAGCACTCGTGGGGCGGGGCAGGGCTCCTGGTAAATGGAGTCTTCAACTGCACATCGGCCTTCACTGTAAGGCGTGCGAGCGACGGCGTCGAAGGAACATTGACCGCGTCTCACTGCCAGGGCCTGAACCAAATGGATGAAAACGACGGCGCGGGCGGTGTGACTCTTACCTTTTCTGCTCCCTTCGCGAGCGAGCACATTGGCACGTTTGGCGATATTGAGTGGCACACTACGAGTCACGATGATTACCCAGAGTTCTGGAGTACTGCTACCTCCCGCCGGCCGGTCCAAGGCCGAATCGCAAACTCGCAAATTTCGCAGAACGCGTTCGTCTGCCACTTTGGCCGTTCGTCTGGGTACTCCTGCGGCAACGTGTCCAGCGTAAGTACCAACAGCACGTTTGAGTGGGCGGGATGCGGCGGATGCACCGTGACTGCCCGGGACATGGTCGCCGTCGTCAACGCCAACTCGGCGGGTGGGGACAGCGGAGGGCCCTGGTTCAACTCCTACACCGCTTGGGGTATTCACCATGGCCGTCGAAGCAACGGCGAACGCCTCTTCAGTAAGATTCAGAACGCCGAAATTGCGTTTGGTGTAGGCGTCGAACTCACGTAAAGGTCTTATCGAAGTGGTTGTGCGGCCCAGCCCGACGGTAACGGTAGGCGGTTGGCTGGATCTGCGAACGTTGCCTATCGTCGAAAGCAATGGTGTGCGTGCCGGCTTCCTCTCGTGGAGGCCGGCACTTCGGAACCGACGCGGCGGATTGGACGTGAGACTTGGCATGAGAAGGAGAAGGTTGCTCGCCTCCATCGTGCTCGCCGTCGCGCTGGGGGGATGCGGATCTGGCGACGACTCGGTCATCGCCGACAGTAGCTTGACGACGGCAGGCGCTGACCGCACCGCCGGCGGCGCGCCGGTGCTGGGCGATGGGCTCACCGCTGAGGAGGCGATCGACTCCGACGCCGAGGGCTTGCTGCTTGTCACCGGTTACCTCTTCGTCAAGGACGGCAATGCCAAGCTGTGCGACGGTGTCCTGGATTCGTACCCGCCCCAATGCAGCGAACCATCGCTCGTAGTAGAGGGCTTGGACATCGACGAGGTCGACGGCCTGCGCAGGGAGGGTGGCATGGCATGGACCGACGACACGGTGTCGCTGCTAGGCGAGGTCGTCGATGGCATCATCAGGGTGACCTCCACGTCCGCTGCTCGAGGAGGTTCGCCTTCGAGGTGAGGATGTCGGCCTGGTCATTGGCGGTCGACCGGTCCCCACCACCCCGAGACGGGTCTCGGTCTCGGCCCGCACGGCGTGGTACACCAGGCCGGCGGGCTTGACCCGCTCCGTCGGCTCTTGGGCCCTCCCTGGGCCGTCAGAGGGCGGCCCACAGCGGTCTACCGCGGTTACCCCCGGACAACGCATTATCCCTGCTCAGAGGCTCTTTTCGTCCTCCAGTCCTGGTCAGGCGATCCGCCGCAACAGAACTACGACATCTAGGTGAGGAGGGCGCTGACCTGCGGAAACGTGGGTCAGCGGCCGGTCTGTTCCGTCTCCGTTTCCGTCTGAGCGGCGGACAACGCGGGCCATCAGGGAACGTGTCAAGGCCCGTGAGACAACTTCTCATGCGGATCTGATGAGTGCTTCGGGAGTCGGCTCGTTGATCCAGGCGACGGTGGGCAGCTTCGGCGGTGTCGGGCGCTGGTGGCGGAACCGGGCAGGGTTGGCGGTGTAGGCGGCGTCGAGGGTGGCGCTGCGTTGGGCGCGGAGCTCGCTGGCGGTGCCGTAGTGGAGGGACGCCGGGGTGTGCAGCCCGATGCCTGCGTGGCGGTGGACATGGTTGTAGTGATCGAAGAACAGGCTGCAGAACGCTCGGGCGTCCTGGATGGAGCCGAACCGGCCGGGGAAGGCCGGGCAGTAATTGAGGGTCCTGAAGTTGGCCTCGGAATAGGGGTTGTCGTTGCTCACATGGGGACGGCTGTGGCTGCGGGCGACACCGAGATCGACCAGCAACTGGGCGACGGGCTTGGAGGTCATCGACGTGCCCCGGTCGGCGTGCAGGGTGAGCTGATCCCGGGTGATGCCCTGGGTGGCGAGGGCATCGGCGATGAAGCTCTCGGCGAGCTCACCGGTCTCGGCGGGTGCCACCATCCAGGCGACGACGTAGCGAGAGAAGATGTCGATGATCACGAACAGCTCGTAGTACACGCTCCGGGTCGGGCCCTGCAGCTTGG
>JADDQY010000041.1 GCA_016781135.1 Actinomycetota bacterium | reverse complement strand
TGGCTGCCCTGTCGCTCGTTGCCCCACCAGGCCCGGTACCGGTGCGCTGACGGCGGCAGGCCGCCAACCAGCCGGTCGATCTCGCTGAACGTCAGCTGCACGCGCCCCGGCGGTAGTCGGTCGAGGTGCTCCCGGAGAAGGTCGTACTTGCTCACGATGAAGAGGGTGGCACGCCCGGAAGCCCTCGCGTGAGGCCGGGACACATCGGCGATCCGGATCGCGGCAGCCGAGAGGGCCCCTGCGACGGGAAGGACACCGGTTGACACGAGCGACTGATGACAAATGAATGACAAGCGGCCCTTCCGGGCCTCCTAGCGCCAGCGGGGCACCGCCTCTGACCTGCGGTTTTGCAGGCGTCAGCTCGTGTCGGAGGGGGGACTTGAACCCCCACGTCCTTGCGGACACCAGCCCCTCAAGCTGGCGCGTCTGCCTATTCCGCCACTCCGACCTGGGAACCGATTCTAGCCCCCGGCCACGCTGGCCACGCGAGGAAGAGGGGGCGCCTGCGGGCCTTGGCCACGTGGCCAGTGACGGGGCGCCCCGGCCCCGGTCGATCAGCCCGGCTCCTCGGCCCAGATCGATTCGGCATCCGCACAGCGAGTGCGGAGCCGGGAGCCGGACGACGGCGTCACCGCCGAGGACGATGGGCCGGCGCCACCGCTCCATCCGGTCCGCCCCCTCCGAGACGACTGCCAGCTGTTGGGGAAGTGAAGGGAGCTGGTGACGGGGCAGCTCGACGACCGACACCACGGCTCGTGCCAGCTTCACTCGGCGCTGGAGAGCGAGCAGCGGGGCGGGAACGGGCAACCGGGTCACGTCGAGGGCGTGGTGGTCTACCTCGGGGTAGCCGGGGGCACTGCCGGTGGATTGGAGATGCGGACGAGCTCGAGTGGCTCAACGGTGAGATCGCGGCGTCGTGGCGCGACACGTGGTGGTGCACCACGCACTGCCCCCGACGGCGACGACCGCTCGCCCGCGTCGGCGAGGGTCGTGGGCTACTGCAGGCGCAGGGCCAGGATCACCGTGGTGAAGGAGAACAGCACGGCGACGGCGACCGTGATGCGGTCGAGGTTGCGCTCCATGACCGACGAGCCGGCGGCCGAAGCACCCATGCCTCCGCCGAACATGTCAGAGAGCCCCCCACCCCGGCCACTGTGCAACAGCACGAGCAGCACGAGCAGCAGAGCCACGATCACGTGGACCACCACGATCGCCACCGTGAGCATGTCGCTCTCCCCTCACCCGTCGCCTGGCTGACCGAGAGACGCTACCAGCGCCCGCTCGCCCCTACTCGGCCAGGTGGTACTGCACGATGCGGGAGAAGTCGTCGGGGTCGAGTGACGCACCTCCGACCAGCGCGCCGTCGATGTCGTCCTGAGCCATGAGCTCGGCGGTGTTGGTGGGCTTGACCGAGCCGCCGTATTGGATGCGCACCGCACTGGCCGCCTCCGTGCTGACGGCGTCCCCCACCACCTTGCGGATGGCGGCACACACGGCCTGGGCGTCGTCAGGGGTGGCCGTGCGGCCGGTGCCGATGGCCCAGATCGGCTCGTAGGCGATCACCATGGCGGCGACCTGCTCGGAGGTGACCCCCGCCAACCCCGCCCGCACCTGTGATGACACCCGTTCCTCGGTCACCCCCGCTTCACGCTCTTCGAGGTGCTCACCGACGCACATGATCGGCGTCATGCCGGCGGCGATGATGGCCTTGACTTTGGCGTTGACCATCTCGTCGGTCTCGCCGAACAGGTCGCGCCGCTCGGAGTGACCGGCGATGACGTAGGCCACGTCGAGCTTGGCCAGCATCAGTGGGCTCACCTCCCCGGTGAAGGCCCCCTTGTCCTCCCAGTGGCAGTGCTGGGCACCGAGGGAGATGGGGATCTCGTCGGCATCGAGCACGGTCTGCACCGAACGAAGGTCGGTGAACGGCGGGTGCACCGACACGTCGACCGCTCGGTAGTCGGCGCTGGTCAGCTGGTAGGACAGCTTCTGTACGGTCTGGATGGCCTCGAAGTGGTTGTGGTGCATCTTCCAGTTGCCGCTGATCAGCGGCTTTCGCCCCTCGGTGGCCATCACGCCGATCCCCGGCTGGCCGACTCCCGCAGCGCCCGCAGGCCGGGCAGGTCGCCCTGCTCCAGCAGCTCGAGGGATGCGCCTCCTCCAGTGGAGAGGTGGTCGACCTTGTCGGCGAGGCCGAAGAGGGCCATGGCCGCGGCGCTGTCGCCGCCACCCACGACCGTGAAGCCCGGGGCCTCGGCCACGGCTTCGGCCACCGAACGGGTGCCGGCGGCGAATCGCTCGTCTTCGAACAGGCCCATGGGCCCGTTCCACAACACCGCTCGGGCCTCGTGGATCACCGCGGCGAACTCCGCCGCCGTGCCCGGGCCGATGTCGAGGCCCTTCCAGCCGTCGTCGACCTCGGCCCCGACGCGGCGCACCTCCTCGTCGGGCCCCAGGGCCACGAGGTCGTGCGGAAGGCGGATGCGATCACCGGCCGCGGCGAGGAGGCTCTTGCAGGTCTCGACCTGATCGGCCTCGAACAACGAGTCACCGATTCCGTGGCCCTGGGCAGCAAGGAAGGTGAAGCACATCCCGCCGCCGATCACCAACACGTCGACGGCGTCGAGCAGGGCCTTGATGACGCCCAACTTGTCGCTGACCTTGGCCCCGCCCAAGATGGCGGTGAAGGGGCGCTCGGGCGACTCCCGCAGGCCACCGAGCACCTCGACCTCTCGGGCCAGCAGGCGCCCGGCCGCGCTCGGCAGCGTGCGGGGCGGGCCCACCACCGAGGCATGGGCCCGGTGGGCGGCGCCGAAGGCGTCGTTGACGTAGGCGTCCTGGCCCTCGACCAGGCGGGCCACGAACTCCGGGTCGTCGCCGGTCTCCCCCGGGTCGAACCGGAGGTTCTCCATCAGCTCCACCCCTGGCGCCAGCTCGGCCAACCGGGCCCGCACCGGGTCCATCGAGTACTTCGGATCGGGCTCACCCTTGGGTCGCCCCAGGTGGCTGCACGCCGTCACCGTCGCCCCCGCTTCCTGCAGCCACTCGATGGTGGGCAAAGCGGCGCGGATGCGGAGGTCGTCGGTGATGCGCCCGTTCTCGATGGGGACGTTGAAGTCGGCCCGCAGGAGGACGCGCTTGCCGTCGAGCGGCAGCAGGTCCTCCAGCTGAGGGAGCGACACTCCCGGCCGGTTACTGGTTGGCGGCGCCGACGATGAGCGCCAGGTCGACCAGGCGGTTGGAGTAGCCCCACTCGTTGTCGTACCAGCCCTGGACCTTGGCCAGGTTGCCCATGGTCATGGTCAGCTCGGAGTCGAAGGTGCACGACGCGGGCGAGCCCACGACGTCGGTGGAGACGATGGGGTCGGCGGTGTACTCCAGCACCTTGCTCAGCGGGCCGTCGGTGGCCGCAGCCTCGAAGGCGTCGTTGACCTGCTCGACCGAGGGCTCGTCGCGCAGCACGGCGGTGAAGTCGGTGATCGAGCCGCTCTGCACCGGCACCCGCAGGGCGGTGCCGTCGAGGCGGCCCTTCATCGCCTCCAACACCAAGCTGGTGGCCCGAGCGGCTCCGGTGGAGCTGGGCACGATGTTGACCGCCGCCGCACGACCCCGGCGCAGGTCCTTGTGGGCCAGGTCGAGCAGGTTCTGGTCGTTGGTGTAGGCGTGGACGGTGGTCATCAGGCCTCGCTCGACACCGAAGGCGTCGTCGAGCACCTTGACCATGGGCACGAAGCAGTTGGTGGTGCACGAAGCGTTCGACACCACCGTGTGGCTGGCGGGGTCGAAGGTGTCGTCGTTGACCCCGACGCAGAAGGTGCCGTCGACGTTGGTGGCGGGAGCCGAGATGATGACCCGGGGAGCGCCGGCGTCGACGTGGGCGGCGGCCTTGTGGCCGTCGGTGAAGATGCCGGTGGACTCGATCACCACGTCGACGCCGAGGTCGCCCCAGGGCAGCGCCTTGGGGTCACGCTCGGCGAAGACCTTGAAGGAGCTCCCGCCCACGGTGATGGCGTCGTCACTGGCCGAAACGTCGGCCTCGAGCCGGCGGTGGGTCGAGTCGTACTTGAGCAGGTGAGCGTTGATCTGGGGTGACATGAGGTCGTTGACCCCGACCACCTCGATGTCGGCGCCCGACTCCACCGCCGCCCGGTAGAAGTTGCGGCCGATGCGGCCGAACCCGTTGATACCGACCCGTACGCTCATCTCTCGTCCCCCCATCACCTCGGCGGACGGGTGGCCCATCCGCTGGCCTCGCGGGCGCAGCACCCGCCTGTTTCGGGCGAAAGGACGGTCCATCCGCGCCGACAGGCAGCACCGTAGTGCGTCCGGCGACCGCAGCGCACCCCCGGCGTCGGCCGGCCCCAGCCACGGTCTCGCGGCTCGTCAGCAGGGCCCGGCCTCAGGCCAGCCCACCAACCCGGCCAGCGCTCGGCCCAGGCGGACCGGGTCGTGGGCGGTACCGGCATCGTCGGCCACGCGCTGCTCGACCATGGGGATGCTGACCTCGGGCGAGGGCCGCCCCGTCGGCTGGCACAGCACCACGTCGGGATGCACGCCGTGTTGGGCGAGGGCGTCCACGTAGGCGGCCAGGTCGAAGCCATCGGTCTCGGGCAGCTGCGGACGCAGGTTGCACACGTAGACCCGGGTGGCCCGGGTGGAGGCGAGGGCGGCGAGGATGCCGGGCACCACCGCCGCTGCCAGCACGCTGGTGAACAGCGAACCCGGCCCGAGCACCACCAGGTCCGCTTCCGCGATGGCGCGTACCGCCTCCTCACAGGCAGGGGCGTCTGGCGGGACCAGCGACACCGAGGAGATCCGTCCGGTGCTGGAGACGTTGACCTGGCCCTCGACGGCCCCGCCGGCGGCGTCGGCCTTGAGGACCACGGGAACGGTGCTGGCGGGCAGGACGCGGCCCCGGCAACCCACCAGCCGGCCGGCCTCCTCGAGTGCGGCGATGAAGTCCCCCGTGGCGTCGGCCAGCCCGGCGATGACCAGGTTGCCGAGCGGGTGGCCCTCGAGCTCGCCGGCGTCGAAGCGGTGCTCGAAGTAGCGGGCCCACGCCGACTCCGGGTCACCGAGGGCAACGAGGCAGCGACGGATGTCACCGGGGGCGGGGATGCCGAAGGCCTGGCGCAGGCGCCCGCTCGACCCGCCGTCGTCGGCCACCGACACCACGGCGGTGACCTCGCCGGCGAAGCTGCGCACCGAGCGCAAGGTCGCGGCCAGGCCGTGCCCGCCGCCGATCGCGACGACCCCAGGCCTGCTCGCCGTCGGCGACTGGAGCTCAGCGCTCGACATCTCGGTGCACCAGGCTGGCGTTGAACCCCTTCCGGCGGAGCCGCTTGACCACCTCGCCGGCGATCACCACCGAGCGGTGGCGGCCACCGGTGCATCCGAGCGCCAGGGTGAGGTAGGACTTGCCCTCCTGCAGGTAGGCCGGTAGCACCAGCTCGAGCAGGTGGTCGAGACGGCGGAGGAACTCGTTGGTCTCGGGGAAGGCCATGACGTACTCGCGTACCTCGGGGTCGTCACCGCTACGGGGCCTGAGGTGCTCGACCCAGTGGGGGTTCGGCAAGAAGCGGCAGTCGATCACCAGGTCGGCGTCGAGTGGGAGGCCGTGCTTGTAGCCGAACGACAGCACCGTCGTCTGCATGGCGGCGGCGGTGCGATCGAGGTGGAGCAGGGCCACGATGCGCTCTCGTAGCTGGTGCACGTTGAGGTCGGTGGTGTCGACCACCACGTCGGCCTCGGCCTTGACCGGGGCCAGGGTCGCACGCTCGCGCTCGATCGTCTCGACCATGCCCTCGCCGTCTGCCAGGGGGTGACGTCGGCGCGTGTCGGTGAACCGGCGGACCAGGACCTTGTCGGAGGCCTCCAGGAAGACGACCCTGACCGTGGCGTCGGTGGCGCGGAGTTTGGCCAGGCCGACGGTGAGCTCCTCGAGACCGGCGCGTGGCCCGATCACCAAGACGACTCGTTCGATGCTCGTGCCCGGCGCCTGGGCCAACTCGGTGACCTTGTCGATGAGGGCGGGCGGAAGGTTGTCGATCACGAACCAGCCGAGGTCTTCGAGCACGTTGGCCGCCTGGGTCCGGCCCGCTCCGGACAGCCCGGTGATGACGATGAACTCACTCACGTGGCGCTCCTTCCCGGGCCCGTCGCCTAGGGCTCCCGCTGGGCGAGGAGGAACAGCAGCCGGGGGATGGTGGCGGCCTGAGCGTACTCCTGGGCCCGGGCCAACAGGCCCGGCGGAGGGGGAGGCTCGGCCATCGTCCGGATGACCAGGCCGGCGCCGATCAGGGCGTTGACGTAGCGCGACAACGGCCGGTGGATGAAGGGGATGAAGACTCCCTTCTCCACCTCCTCGAGGGTGTGGTCCTCGACCAGGTAGGCCCCCACCCGCCAGTACTGCTCGGGGGGGTCGAGGACGTGGTCGTCGATCCAGCCGCTTCCCGGGGCCTGGAGCAGCGGGTGGTTGAGGAACAACAGGAAGCGCCCCCCCGGGCGCAACACCCGGGCCACTTCGGCGATGGCGGCGTCGACGTGTTCGATGTGCTCGAACACCAGGCACGCGACGGCGGCATCGAAGGAGGCGTCGGCGAGGGGCAGCTGAGCGGCTTCGGCCCTGATGTAGTGCGGTCCGCCTGAGCGCTGCTTGGCCACCCGTAGCTGGGCGACGGTGGGGTCGAGACCGATCACCCGGCCCGCGCCTCCGGCCGAGGCCAGGCGCGCCACCTGGCCCTCGCCGGTGCCGAGGTCGACCACCTCGTTCGCCCCGCCGAGGTGCTCGGCCGCCATCGGCATGATCTGCTCGACGTACTCGGGGTCGGCACCGGCGGTGAAGCCGTCCTGCCACCAGCCGGCGTTGGCCTCCCACAGCGCGTCCCGAGAGGTGGCGGTCACCGCTGGGGCCCGTGGATCTTCGCCCACACCGCGCACGCCACGGCGTCGGGAAGCCACGGCAGGGCCCGCAGCTCTTCCAGCGACGCCCGGCGCACCCCCGCGATGCCGCTGAGCTCGGAGCGGAGTCGCTTCTGGCGCACGGGGCCGAGGCCGGGGATGCCGTCGAGGACGCTGGTGGTCATCCGCTTGCCTCGCAGCTGGCGGTGGTAGCCGAGGGCGAAGCGATGCGCCTCGTCCCGGAGACGTTGCAGCAGGTACAGCGCCTCGGACTGGCGGGGGATGCGGACCGGCTCGGCTCGACCCGGTATGTACACCTCCTCGAAGCGTTTGGCCAGGGCCGACACCGGGATCTCCTCGTCGAGGCCGAGCTCCTCGACCACCTCGCGGGCGACGCCGAGCTGACCCTTGCCCCCGTCGACCACCAACAGTTGCGGCGGGTAGGAGAACCGGTCCTGTCGGTCGGAAGGGGGATGCTCGCGCTCCTCGAGGTAGGCGCTGAGCCGACGGGTCAGCACCTCGCGCATGGCGGCGAAGTCGTCGTTGCCTGCCACGTCACGGACCTTGAAGCGCCGGTAGTCGCGCTTCTTGGGCAGTCCGTCCTCCATCACCACCATCGAGCCGACGTAGTCGCTGCCTTGGATGTGGCTCATGTCATAGCACTCGATGCGCAGGGGCGCTTCGGGCAGGTCGAGCGCCTCCTGGAGCTCGCGCAGCGCCTTGGCACGGCTGTTGTGGTCGGTCGCCCGGCGCAGGCGGTGGCGGGTGAACTCCTCGGCAGCGTTGCGTGTGACGATCTCCTGCAGGCCGCGCTTGTCGCCCCGCTGGGGTACCCGCACCCTCACCCGGCTGCCGCGCAGCTCGCTCAGCCAGTCCTGGTGGAGCTCCACGTCATCGGGGAGGTCAGGGACGAGCACCTGGGTCGGGATCCCGAGCGTGGGCTCGGCGTACAGCCCCTCCACCACCCGCCCGACCAGCTCGGCCCGGGTGACGTCTTCCACCTTGTCGACGATGAACCCCCGTCGGCCGACGACTCGGCCCTTGCGCACGAAGAACACCTGAACCGAAGCTTCGAGCTCGTCGTCGGCGATGCCGACGACGTCGAGGTCCTCGGAGCGCTCGGCCACCACCTGCTGCTTCTCGATGGCCTTGCCCACGCTGACCAGGCGATCTCGGAGGCGGGCCGCTCGCTCGAACTCGAGGTGCTCGGCGGCGTCGAGCATGTCGGCCTCGAGGCGCTTGACCACCGGGTCGGTGTTGCCGTCCAGGAACGACACCAAGTCGTCGACCAAGCGCCGGTAGTCGGTGTCGTCGACCTCGCCGACGCAGGGCCCGACGCACTTCTCGATGTGGTAGAGCAGGCATGGGCGCCCGATGCGGCGATGCCGTTCGAACTTGTTGTCGGAGCACGTGCGGATCGGAAAGGTGCGCAACAACAGGTCGAGGGTCTCCCGGATGGCGTAGGCGTGAGCGTACGGGCCGAAGTACCGGGTCCCCTTGCGCTTCTTGCCCCGCATGACCCGTGCCCTCGGCCACTCGTCGTCGAGGGTCACGGCGAGGAAGGGGTAGCTCTTGTCGTCCCGCAGACGGATGTTGAAGCGGGGCTGGTGCGCCTTGATCAGGCCGTACTCGAGCATCAGCGCCTCGACCTCGTTGCGCACCTCGATCCACTCGACGTTCCTGGCCGTCTGCACCATCTGGGCGGTACGGGGGGGCATGGTGCGAGGGTCGCCGAAGTAGCTGTTGAGCCGGGAACGCAACGACTTGGCCTTGCCCACGTAAATCACCCGGCCGTCGGCGTCCTTGAACTGATAGGAGCCGGGAGCGTCGGGGATGGTGCCCGCCGGGGGCCGTTCGACCATGCCTCCAGTCTCGCCCGAAAAGGGCCGGGTCGTGCAGGTCGACCACGCCTCCCGTCGGCGGGCGCAGACGACCGCCATCAGCGTAAGCTGGCAGGCGAATCGCCGTCCTGGTACTGCGGCGACATATCCGCTCCGGGTGCCGTGGTTCACGGCACAGGCCGACAACCCCGTGCAGGGCGACCAGGCTGTCCGCACCGGCCGACAGGCGGAGCGCTCCCCAAGGGAGGCGACAACCGATGCTCCGGATGCAGGTTCCCCTGCCGGACCGCTACCTCAGAGCGCGCCCCGACGACCTGGAGTCGTGGATCGCTGCTGCCAAGGCCACCCTCGGCGAACGCCTCCTGATCCTCGGCCACCACTACCAGCGCGACGAGGTGATGCGCTGGGCCGACGCCCGCGGCGACTCCTTCCGCCTGTCGCAGCTGGCGGCCGCCAACACCGCCGCCGAGTACGTCGTGTTCTGCGGGGTGCACTTCATGGCCGAGTCGGCCGACATCCTCACCGCCGCCCACCAGCAGGTGGTCCTTCCCGACCTCAACGCCGGGTGCTCGATGGCTGACATGGCCGACCTCGACTCCGTGGAGGAGGCGTGGGAGGCACTGGAAGCGGTGATCGACATCGAGCGGCTCGTTCCGATCACGTACATGAACTCCTCGGCTGCGCTCAAGGCCTTTGTCGGCCGAGCGGGCGGCTCTGTGTGCACGTCCACCAACGCCCGGGCGGTCCTCGAGTGGGCCCTCGGCCGGGGCGACAAGGTCCTCTTCTTCCCCGACCAGCACCTCGGCCGCAACACCGGGCTGGCCATGGGCTACGACCACGCCGACATGGCGCTCTGGAACCCCCGGCGCGACCTGGGGGGGCTCAGCGACGCCGAGTGCAAGTCGGCCACCTTCTTGTTGTGGAAGGGCCACTGCTCGGTGCACCAGCGCTTCACCCCCGAGCAGGTGGCCGCGTTCCGGGCGAGCCACCCCGACGGAATCGTGCTGGCCCACCCCGAGACGCCCTATGAGGTGTGTGCGTTGGCCGACGCCGTCGGCAGCACCGACGCCATCATCCGGGCGGTCGAGGCCGCTCCCCCGGGCTCAACCATCGGCGTGGCCACCGAGATCCACCTGGTGCAGCGCCTGGCCGCCGAGCACCCCGACCGCACCGTCGTGTCCCTCGACCCCATCGTCTGCCCGTGCTCCACGATGTTCCGCATCGACGCCGCCCACCTGGCCTGGATCCTGGAGGGCCTGGTCGGGGGCGAGGTGCGCAACCGCATCACCGTGGACGCCGACACCGCCCGCTGGGCCAAGGTGGCGCTGGAGCGGATGCTGTCGATCGTCTAGCTCGGGCAGCGGCGACCGTCCGGGGCGGCGTCAAGGACGCGGGCGGCGCCGGGCGTCACCCCCCGCGCCGCAGGCGCCTGGCCACCCGGCCCACCGTGGCCGACGCCGCCCACGAGAGCGGCCTCGAGCTGGTCCAGGCCCGCAGGAGGAGCGACCAGGACGGCAGGTAGACGTAGGTCGGCGTCGAGCAGAGGGAGAGCGGGAAGCGGTGGTAGCCGAGGGGCTGCACCAGGCGCTCGACGGCCCGCCGGTGGTGGCGGTCCCAGGACTCCACCACCACCACGGGCCGTGACCGGGCCAGGAGCCGCCGGCTTCCTGCCAGCACTGCCTCCTCGCCGCCCTCGACGTCGATCTTGACGATCGAGACCTCCTCGTCGATGGCGTCGAGGGTTACCACCTCGATCGGTCCCTCCGGGTCGAGGTGGAAGCTCATCTGGCCGAGCTGCCCGGTGGCCGCCCGGGCGACGTGCCCGCGCCCGGCAGCGGCGCCGGCAGCAACGGGCCACACTCGCACCAGGTCCCGGTAGGGACGGGTGTTGCGCTCCAGGTAGGCCAGGGCGGCGGGGTTGGCCTCCACGGCGATGACGGGTGAGCCCCGGCGGGCGAAGAACACGGTGTGGTTGCCGATGTTGGCACCGACGTCGACCACCGTGGCCGCCGGCGACGGGGTGAGGTCGGCCAGGAGCCGCAGGAGGCGCTCCTCGTAGGGCCGGCCCGAGCGACGCATCACCTCGCCGATGTGGTCCCCCGCCGGCGCGTGCAGCTCGTAGCGCCCGACGTCGGACGACACCGCCACCGGCGTGCCCGGGTTGGTCCCCGCCGTCCCCGTCGCCCCCCGCTCCGGCCCCACCACCGCGCTCCTGCCCACCGCTCCTGCGGCCAGGTGCGGCGCCGTCACTGCTCCCGCTCCTCGATCCGGGCCCCTCGCCCCGCCTCGGCGGGGTCGGACCCCCGCCCCGTGCCCGCGATCTGGGGGACCTGCGCCACGACGGCGGCGGCCGTCAGGGCGTAGGCGAGGGTGCAGGCCAGGGCGGCACCGGGGGTGCCGTAGCGAGGGATGAGGACCAGGTCGCCGGCCATCAGGGCCACGAAGCCGACGGCGCTGGCCCGCAGGTTGCGCCCCGGCTCACCCTGCCCGAGGGTCCACGCCGCCAACGGCTTGGTGGCTCCGACCAGGAGCACGCCGGGCAGGAGGACGGCGAGCAGGGAGGGCACCGCCGCGTAGTCGGGCCCCAGCACGGGGACGGTGAGCCATCGGGTGAGGGCCAGGCCCGCCGCCGACAGGGCGACGAGGCCCACGGCCAGGACGGCTGCCAGGCGGACGACCCCGGCCCGGTCCATCTCCCCGGCAGCGGTCCTGGGCAGGAGGGAGCGGCTGACCGCCTGCGGCAGCTGCCAGACGACCTCGACCAGGGTGAGGGCCACGGCATAGACCCCGACCTCGGCCACGGGGACGAAGGCGGCCAGGACGAGGACGTCCAGGCGGTAGTTGGCCGCCTGCAGGGCGTCCCCGAGCACCACCGTGCGCCCGAAGCGCACCACCCGGCGACGGCGGGGCGGATCGAGCACCGCCCAGGAAGTCGAGGAGGGCCAGCCAATGACGGGAACGAGCACCGCCCCGCCGGCGACCACGCCCAGCAGGGAGGCGGTGACGAAGTCCCCGACCGTGGCGCCGCCGGCCGACAGGGCCCACACGGCGACGAGCTGGGTGATGGCCGACACGGTGAGCGCCGCGCCGACCGCCACCACCCGGTCCCGCCCGGTGGCGATGGCGTGGACCACGGCCAAGGTCGGGCGCACCAGCGCCACCGCCGCGGCCAGCACCACCACGGCGGCAGGCAGGCCCTCGGCCAGGCCGTAGGCCAGGGTGGCCACGGCGACGCCGGCACCACCCCAGCGGGCGGCCCGCAGGCCGAGCACGGCCACCGCCCGCTCCGGAAGGTCGGCATCGAGACGGCTGCGAGCGGCGATGAAGGTGTCGATGCCACCGGCGGCCAGGGGGGCCAGGAGGGAGGGGACGGCCAGGGCCAGGACCAGCTGCCCCCGTCCCTGGGGCCCCAGCCAGCGGGCAGCGAGCAGGCCGCTGGCCGCTGCTGCCGCCAACGCCGCCGCCTGCCCCATGGCGAGGGCGGCGGAGTCCTGCACCAGGCGGCGGCCAGCGGCAACGCCGGCCGGTACCGGGGCCGGGGCGCCGACCGTCACCACCGCCCCCCTCACCGTGCCGCCACCTCCGCCAGCAGGCGGCGGTACGACGCCGCCAGCACCTCCGGTCCGAAGCGCGACGCCGCCCGTCGCGACCGTGCCTGCCAGGAGGCGGTGCCGGTGCCGGACGCAGCCAGGCGCAGGGCGTCGACCAAGCCCGCCACCGTCCGGTCGTACAGCAGGCCGTCGCCGTCGGCGATCACCTCGGGCAGCGCCCCCACCCTCGGGGCGATGACGGGCCGGCCGACGCTGAGCGACTCCCGGGCCACGCACGACGAGGTCTCCACCCGGCTGGTGAGGAGGGTCCAGTCGGCACCTGCCATCTCCTGAGCCACCTGTTGGCGGGCCAGCTTGCCGGCGAAGCGCACCCGGGCGGCCACGGCGGGGACGGCGGCCAGGCGCCGCTCGACGGCCGGCCGCTCGGGCCCGTCGCCGACGAGGACGAACCGGAGGCCGAGGCGGGCCAGCTCGCCGGCACCGAGGGCGAGGAGGGCGTCGACCAGGAGCCCGTGGTCCTTCACCCGGCGGAAGTCGGCCACCTGGGTGACCACGGTCCCGGGATGGGCCGGCGGCGGCACCGGAGCGAACAGCGAGAGGTCGACGACGTTGTCCACCACGCCGACCGAGCCCGGTGCCAGGCCGGCCTGGTCCTCCATCGCCGACGCCAGGTACCGGCTCACGGCCAGGACCCTGGTGGAGGCCCGGGCCACGTGGCGGAGCACGGCCAGCTCCTGGCGGGAGAGGGCCCGCAGGGCCACCGGGCTGGCGTGCTCGAGGTAGACGAGTGGGCACCCCAGGGCGTCCGCCAGGCCCACGGCGTAGGGGCCGGCGTAGGTGAAGCTCTGCAGCACCACCGCTCGCGGCCGTGGCCCGGCGATGCGCCGGGCGTCGAGGCGACCGAGGGCGCCCAGCAGCCGGGCCGACGCCGGGGCG